>CAMYON010000170.1 GCA_947260025.1 uncultured Gammaproteobacteria bacterium | reverse complement strand
ATACTTACGGCTTGGTTAGCGGCGGTTATGGCCTGAGAGTCTGACTCAAAACTCATAGATATCGCGCCAATCGACGTGTGAGCAGCATGACGGATGCAGCGTAGAGGAATGTCTCTGCCGAAGCGATCGTCCCCTCAAAGTCTTTCGCCAGTCGCCGGTTGCGGTTGATCCAGGCAAAGAAGCGCTCGACCACCCATCGTCTGGGTAGGACCTGGAAGCCGGTCTGGTCGGCGAGTTTTCTGACGACCTCGATGGCGATTGGTGTGGCGTCTGTGACCCGATCGGCGTTGTAGGCGCTGTCGGCGAAGGCGCGTTCGACGAAGGGGAACGCGTGTCGCGATGCCTGAAGCAATGGGATCGCGCCATCGCGATCCTGGACATCGGCCGGATGGGCCTGGATCACAAGGGCGCGGCCGTCGGTATCGACCATGGCGTGGCGCTTGCGGCCCTTGATCTTCTTGGCCGCGTCATAGCCCCTGGAGCCGCCGGCTTCCACGGTCTTGACGCTCTGGCTGTCGATCACCGCCGCCGACGGGCTGGCCTGTCTGCCGACCCGTTCGCGATCGAGCATGACCAGATAGTGGTTGATGGTCTCAAACAGACCATCGCGCCGGAAGCGCAGGAACCAGCCGTAGACCGTCGTCATCGGCGGGAAGTCCCTGGGCAGCAATCGCCAGGCGCAGCCAGCCCGCAAAACATAGAATATGGCGTTCATGATCTCGCGCATCGGCCATTGCCGGGGCCGGCCGGTGTGCGCCGGTGGCGGCATGTACGGCGCGATGATCTCCCATTCCGCATCGCTCAGGTCACTTCCATAACGCAGATCATCGCGGTTATGCTGCTGACGGGTGGTCGGTGTCCACATGAGGCTCTCCAAACTGGCTTCGATAACCGTTTGGAATCACATTTGAACCCGGCCATCCACCCCAAAACCGAGTTTCAAGACAGCCTCTTAGAGGTGCTGTGCTATCGAAATCTCGACTATCGAAACTGGTGAAGCCCCATTGGGTGGACTGAAGCTGGGCA
>CAMYON010000169.1 GCA_947260025.1 uncultured Gammaproteobacteria bacterium | reverse complement strand
TGTGCGCCAAATGAGCGGCAAGCTGTTCATCGTTGCGACGCCGATCGGCAATCTAGAAGATCTGACACCGCGAGCACGCCAAACGCTCGCTGAAGTGGACCTTATCGCAGCCGAGGATACCCGCCACACCGGGCGATTACTATCGCATATTGGGGTCAAAACCCGGCTTTTGGCACTGCACGACCACAATGAAGAGCAGGTCGTGTCAAAGCTCATCGCGGCGCTTCAGTCAGGACAGTCGATAGCGCTTGTCAGTGATGCGGGCACACCCCTGGTCAGTGATCCTGGCTACCGGCTGGTGCGGGCGGCGCATGCCAGCGGCATTGCCGTATCGCCGATACCCGGAGCTTCGGCTATTACTTCGGCGCTCTCAGCGGCGGGGTTGCCGACGGACCGGTTTTGTTTCGAAGGGTTTTTGCCGGCGAAAAAAGCAGCGCGACTGAGCATGCTGGAAACACTGAGCCGAGAAACCCGGACGCTTGTTTTCTACGAGTCGGTGCATCGTATTGCCGATGTGCTGGCCGACTTGTGTGATGTTTTTGGTGACGAAAGGACTGCGTTTATCGGGCGCGAACTTACCAAGATGCATGAACAGTGCGTCCAGGAAACGTTGGGTTCTTTGCGCGATAAAGTCGCCGCCGGATCCATTGTCTGCAAGGGCGAGTTTGTGATTGTGGTCGCCGGCTGCGAAGAGCTTGCCGAGTCATCGCTTGAGATCGATCGCTTGCTGGAAGCCCTCGCGGCCCGGCTTTCAGCCAAGGATGCGGCTCGGGTCGCCGCTGAAGCGACCGGCTTGAAGCGCAATGACCTTTATAAGCGGTTGCTGTTGATTCGTAGTAAATAAAACAGGTAAAACAGGGGTCGAACCGAGGTTTTCTCCTGGAAAACCTCGGTTCGACCCCTGTTACTGGAAAACCTCGGTTCGACCCCGGTTAATCCTGTAAAATCGGCGCCGAGAGAGCCGGAGTTGGCCAGACAACCGCTGCAGCAATGCAGAGGAAAGTCCGGGCTCCTTCGGACAGGGCGCCAGGTAACGCCTGGGGGGCGTGAGCCCATGG
>CAMYON010000168.1 GCA_947260025.1 uncultured Gammaproteobacteria bacterium | reverse complement strand
CGGGATAAACGATCGGCGCGTCACTGACCGTGTCTGTGCCGCCCGCCATGCCGGCTTCGATCTGGCCCAGGGCGATCTTGTTGGCAATCATGATGGCGGCTTCGATGCTGGTACCGCAGGCGCGCTGCAGGTCCACGCCCGGCGTTCGCAGAGACAGACGGGAGTCAATAACGCACTCGCGAGCGAGGTTCCAGTCTTTTGAGTGTTTGATGACAGCGCCCAGGGCCACGTCGCCTAATGTCTGTCCCCTGAGATCACACTTGTCAACCAGGCCACTCATCGCTGCCACCATGAGATCCTGGTTCGAACAGTTTTTATAGGCCGTGTGCGATCGACAGAACGGAATTCGCGCTCCACCGACTACCGCAACTCGAATAGCTCGTCCATCGTGCAACATACCTGTCTCCGTTTATTATTGTGACTCAGGGCGCGTCGCAACTTTACACCATCCAAGGACTTCACCTCTAGGTTAAGATGCCGATCATGAGGGCAAGACACGACAGCGATTGGCGCGTGCAGGCGAAATCGCTGTTGCGACTCGGTGGCCCACTTATTGTCAACAACCTGGCGGTCGCCGGCATGCAGTTTGCCGACACGGTCATGGCCGGCCGGCTCGGGGCCGATGCGCTGGCGGCGGTTGCCGTTGGTGGCAGCGTCTGGATGTTGGGATTTTCATTCTGCCTCGGGCTGCTCATGGCGATCTCACCGATCGTCGCGCGACATTTCGGGGCCGGCGATCACGGACAGATCGGCCGGTACACTCGGCAGGGTGTTTATCTTGGTCTTGGGCTGGGCATCCCCCTGATCCTGATCGGCCAGTTCGCGGTCGAACCGTTATTGACGCTGATCGGCATCGATTCGGATTTTCGCGACCTGACGGTCGGGTATGTCGCTGCGATAATGTTCGGCGCACCGGGCATTTTCATTTTCCTCGCACTCAGGTTTACGACAGAGGGCATCGGCCATACGCGCCCGATAATGTTCACCTCGGTATTTTCGCTGGTCTGTAACGTGTTTTTGAATTACGTGCTGATGTTCGGCAAGTTCGGGGCGCCGGCGATGGGGGCTGTCGGCTGTGGCATAGCCAGCGCGATAACGATGTGGATCGTGGCGCTC
>CAMYON010000167.1 GCA_947260025.1 uncultured Gammaproteobacteria bacterium | reverse complement strand
GTGTGCGTCAATAGTGTCGGGATCGATATCGATCCCGATCAGCATGTTGCCGTAGTCCGGCGCCAGGTGTTTATAGACACCAGTACCCAGACGGCCCATGCCGATCACCACAATTTTGGCATCGCCTAAATCGACAGGCTCGTCTTCCGGCAACAGCGATTTCGTTTCGAATCTGCTGGCGGTTGCTCGCAGGCTTTCATACAGGCGATTTGAAATCATATTAAACGGTGCGGCGACGACGATGGTAATGGTCAGTGCAAGCGCAATCGTTACCAGCCAGTCCTCGGTTAGCCAGGCATTGGACACTGCGATCGCACCGACAATCAATCCGAACTCGCTGTAGTTGGCAAGCGTCAGCGATGACAGCGTCGCGGTTCGCGCGCGCAACTTGAAACGGGTGAACAAAGCGAAGAACAGGACAGTCTTGAAAACAACCAGCACCGCCAGCAGCAAGGCAATCAGCACGGATGAGACGGTCAGGTCGCCCGACATGCCGATGCTCAGGAAAAAACCGACCAGCAGCAGATCCTTGAAGCCCAGCAGGCGCTTCGAGACATCTGCGGCCAGTGGGTGCGATGCCAGCATGGCGCCGATGATCAATGCCCCGAGATCGCCCTTCACATCGACCGCATCGAACAGGGCATAACCGCCGAGCGCCAGCGCGATGCCGTACAGAATCTGTAATTCGCCGCTATGCCCGGCGCGATTCAACATGTGCATGAGTACGTAACGCATGGGAACCAGCAGCAGCAGGCCCAGCGCCCAGACCGACGGCAGCTTGCCGGTTGAGGCTGCCAGGAAAACGACAGCGAAGATGTCCTGCATGATCAGGACGCCGATGGCGATCTGGCCGTACCTGGACTGGTACTCGCCCTTGTCCTCCAGCGTTTTAACGGCGAACACGGTGCTGGAAAAACTCAGTGCGAAACCGATCAGCATGGCCGTGCCGATATCGATGCCGGCGAACGCCTGGATGCCGGCCAGGCTCGTCCAGTAGAGCAAAGTTCCGATGACGGCGATAACGATCGCCGTGTGCAATGTCGTTCCGGCCCAGATGACCGGGCGCAGTAGCGAGCGCAGATCGAGCTTGAGACCGATGGTGAATAGCAGCAGCGTGACTCCGAGATTGCCGATCGATGTCAGCCGATCGTGGTCATACACGCCTGAGAAATTCAGCACGAATCCGCACAGCAGGAAACCCACCATCGGTGGCAGTCCAACGCGTGCTGCCGCGATACCGGCGATCAGCGCCGGTGCTATCCAGAGGAGGTCATCCATCGTGATTCACAAGCCAGGTTCTTTTT
>CAMYON010000166.1 GCA_947260025.1 uncultured Gammaproteobacteria bacterium | reverse complement strand
CAGGCTCAGCCGGCTGTAGCCCTCGTCGCCGGGCTGACGGTAGCGAATGATTTCGCCGGACTCACCCTTGACGTAGTAAACCTCGGCGATGTACTTGCCCCTGGCGCTACGCGCGGGTTTGATCAGCTCCTCGTACTTCGACTTGACGGTTTCATAGTCGCCCTTGAGGGTCAGCAACTGCTGGTTATAGGCTTCGATTTCCTGGTTGAGCAGCGATTTTTCCTCGGTCAACTGGGCGATGCTTTGTTGTTGCCGCGTGCTCGATGCGGATAATTCGGCAATCTGGGTCCTGGCTACTTCGAGTTGGCTGCGGGTCTGTTCGTCGGCCAGTTTCTGTTGTGCCAGCTGCAGGTTCAGGCTCTCGACCTGCTGTGCTAACTCTCGGTACTGTGCGCTGGCCGCATCGATTTCCAGGTTAGCGGCGTCCAGTTGCGTCCGGGTTTGCCGCAGCGACGATTCGAGTTCCGTGTTTGACAGCTCCAGCGAAGCAATGCTCGATTCCTGTTCGCGGATTGCGCCTTGCGCGAGCTCGAGCTCCTCGTCCTTTTTCATCAGGCGCAGGCGCAGGATCGAATTACTCTGTTCGGCGTTGGCCAGGCGCTCTTCCAGGGTGGCGTTCTCCTGCGAGGTGGACTCGATCATCTGCGCCGCCATGCGTTCCGCCGCGATACTCTCCTGGAGTTCCGCCACCAGTTGCCAGTTGCGCACCACCAGCAGGCTGGTCGCCATCAGGAAGATCATGGTAATCACCATCATGATGTCGGTGAACGACGGCCAGAAGCTGTTTTCGCCGCCTATGCCGGCATGCCTGCCCCCGATCGCTGGAAAGCTCGTGTCCATCTAGAGCCGGGATTCTCGCTCGGCGGGCGGCAGGCGAAAGCCCTCGCGCAGGATGCCCTTGATACTCTCCATCTCGAGCCCGAGATTATCGATTTGCTGCTGGTAGGCAGCGATGGTCTGCTGCAGGCTTAGCGCCGCGTCATGGTAGGTTTCCTGGGTGGCGCGCAGCCGGTCCGCGGCGTGGATCACCGATTTGATCAAATCGCCCATCTTGTGCACGATATCGTCGCTCGACTTGACGTATTGAGGCAGCAGATAGACCGAGGTCAGGTGCTCGACACTGCTCAGAAAGTGAACCTGCACGTCGCTCAAACGGGTATAGAAATAGCCGAAGACTACGTAGGATACGATCGCGGTGATCGTGGTCGATAGCGCGGTCGACATGCCATAAATCACCAGGCCCATGCCCCCGAGGCTGGCATCCGCCGAATCGATCAGGTCGGAGGCGCCGAGCAGGGCGATGGACAG
>CAMYON010000165.1 GCA_947260025.1 uncultured Gammaproteobacteria bacterium | reverse complement strand
ATCCGTCGCAAGCGTCCGCAGCAGGTTGAAAAACCCGAGTTCACGCTGCGCCAACTGCAGCAGGAATCCGAATGAACGCGCTGTTCGAACTGCTGCTGCGCTCGGTATTTCTCGACAACCTGGCGTTGTCTTTTTTCCTCGGCATGTGCACTTTTCTTGCGGTTTCGAAACGCGTCGATACCGCCTTCGGCGTCGGACTTGCGGTGATGTTCGTGCTAACCGTAACGGTGCCGGTCAATAACCTGATATTTGTCTGGCTGCTGGCCCCCGGTGCACTCGACTGGGCCGGTCTCGGCGATCTCGATCTGTCGTTTCTGCGCCTGATCGCGTTTATCGGCGTGATTGCGGCGATGGTACAGGTGCTTGAAATGACGCTGGAGTTTCACGTGCCGAAACTGCATCGCGCGATGGGCATTTTCCTGCCGTTGATTACGGTTAACTGCGCTATCCTCGGCGGTAGCCTGTTCATGGTCGAGCGCAGTTACAGCTTCACCGAATCCGTCGTTTTCGGTTTCGGCTCGGGGCTCGGCTGGGCGCTGGCCATCGTCATGTTTGCCGCGATCCGGGAACGTCTCAAGTATGCCGACATTCCGGATGGCCTGCAGGGACTGGGAATGAACTTCATCATCGCCGGTATCATGTCGCTCGGCTTCCTGGCGTTTGCGGGGATGGGCTGATGCTCGAAGCTATTCTCGGTGTAGTGTTCTTTTCCGGCATCGTCCTGCTGCTCGCGCTGTTCGTGCTCGGTGCGCGACGCCTGCTGGTGCCACGCGGCGAGTGCGATATCGAAATCAACGGGCGGAAAACCGTGCGGACGCAAATTGGCGAACGCCTGCTTGGGGTTTGCCAGCAAGCCGGCATTCATTTACCCAGCGCCTGTGCCGGCGCCGGCACCTGCGGGTTATGCAAGGCCAGGGTGGTCAGCGGCGGGGGTGAAGCCGGACCGCAGGAACTCGCGCACCTGAGCCAGCGTGAAGCCGCTCGCGGGGGTCGTCTTGCCTGCCAGGTACGCGTCCTCGGTCCGCTGTCGATCGAGGTCGACGAAGCCTATTTCGATATCCGTAGCTGGCAATGCACGGTCGAGCAAACGCGTAATGTCAGCACCCTGATCCGGGAAATCGTGCTGCGGCTGCCCGAGGGCGAACCGATGGGGTTTCGTGCCGGCGGTTTTGTCGAGCTCACCAGCCCGCCATACCAGCTCGAGTTCAAGGACCTGGCGATCGAGTCCGAGTTTCGTGACGTCTGGGACAAGATGAACCTGTGGCGGCTGAAAGCGGGTAGCGAGCGCGAGGTGAGCCGCGCCTACTCGATGGCCAATCACCCTGCCGAGCAGGG
>CAMYON010000164.1:1436-2352 GCA_947260025.1 uncultured Gammaproteobacteria bacterium | reverse complement strand
TATTACGTCCTTGCCCGGCGGCGATGAGTACTACCAGTACCTGATCACCTATTACACGACGACCAGCATGGCGCCGGCTGAAATTCATGAACTCGGCCTGGCGGAACTGGAGCGCATTCGTGCCGAGATGCAGGTGATCATCGATGAGCTGGATTTTGACGGCGACTTCAGGGCCTTCGCAGACTATTTGCGCAAAGCACCGCAGTTCTATGCGAAGACGGACGAGGAGCTGCTCGGCCGGGCAGCGTTAATCAGCAAAACGGCCGAGGGCGAGCTGCCGCGTTTCTTCACGCGACTGCCACGCACGCCCTACAAGATCGTCGGCGACCCAAATCGCGGCGCCTATTACAAACCATCGTCCGGTGACGGCACGGACTCGGGAACGTATTTTATCAAGATAGGCGACTTGAACAATGAACCGCTGTACTCGCTGGAGTCCCTGTCGCTGCACGAAGGCGTCCCGGGCCACCATCTGCAAACCGCGCTGGCGCAGGAGCAGGATCTGCCGCCGTTCAGGCGCTCTCTGAGTCATTCGGGATTTGGTGAGGGTTGGGGGCTTTATTCGGAGCGCCTCGGTAAGGAAATGGGCTTTTACCAGGATCCCTACAGTGATTTTGGCCGCCTCACCTATGAAGCCTGGCGAGCGTGTCGACTGGTCGTAGACACGGGCATGCATGCTTTCGGCTGGTCACGCCAGCAGGCAATCGAATTCATGCTCGATAACAGCGCGGCCAGCGCTGCCGAAGTCGAAAAGGAAATCGATCGCTACATCACCTGGCCCGCGCAGGCGCTGTCGTACAAGATCGGCGAATTAAAGATTCGTGAACTGCGCGCCCGAGCCGAAGCGGAACTCGGCGCGGATTTCGATATTCGCCGCTTTCATGATGTGGTCGTAGGCAATGGCTCCCTGCCGATC
>CAMYON010000164.1:0-1361 GCA_947260025.1 uncultured Gammaproteobacteria bacterium | reverse complement strand
TCGCCGCTTTCATGATGTGGTCGTAGGCAATGGCTCCCTGCCGATCGCAGTGCTGGAAGACATCATCGTTGAATGGATAGCGGCAGAAAAGAACTGATGATTTCGGGCCCACCTCGCAGGACAATGGTTCATCCCGCAAACCGTCTTCCCTGAGGTTTCATGCATTCGGCAGGTGGCTTCGAGATCAGGTGGCGACACTAGAAAAGGGCCACCCATAACATCATGAAAGTTGCGGCGAAGCCGACCGACCAGATGAGCGAGCGGACGAGAAAAATGCCGGATGCATACGCCGGTATGTAGAGGACGCGTGCCGCCAGATAGACCCAGGCACAGGTCTCTGTAGTCGACGAGCTGGCGTCACCCATAACGACGACAATGACGGCGATCGTGAACAGGATCAGCCCCTCGAAGTGATTCTCCATCGCTCGCTTGAGTCGGCCAGCCACACCGGTAGCTCGCTTTTCCTCATCACGACTACCTCCGGTGTACGCCGGGCCCAGCTGCACATTGACCGGAACAGCCATGAGTACGAACTGGACAAACTGCAGCACTGCGGCAAAACCCAGCACCTTGATTTCGACGGGCATTGAGTAGCTCCTCTTTTTTTAAGGCCGGGCGCTCGCGGCTGGCGGCTTCGGGAACAGCACCGGCGTCCTGCGCTTATATAACTCGTAGTCGTCCTGGCCGCCCCAACGCTCGTCGGCCTTTTCCTCCAGCAGCGGGACGCCGCTGACCCTGGTTAGCAGAAACGTCACGAACACTGGCGAGATCAGCGTGGCCCACTGCCAGCCCTGTAGCACCGGCACGGCTACTATGGCCATGCCCGTCCACAGTACGATCTCGCCGAAATAATTGGGGTGGCGCGACCAGGCCCACAGGCCGACGTTGATGAACTTCCCCGCGTTGTCAGGATCGTTTTTGAAATTCGACTTCTGCCGGTCCGCGACTATCTCGATGAGTATGCCGATCGACCAGATAATAATTCCGGCGATGCCGACAGCCCCAAGCGGCTCGCGCACACCGCCGGTGATAACGGCCAGCGCGGCCGCCGCCGTCAGCAGCACCCACAGGCCTTGCAGGGTCCAGGCCATGAAGAACCGAAGCGGCCGGTTCTTGATGTCGTCGAAGCGACCGTCTTTGCCGTCACGCGAGATGCGTCGGAACAGGAACGTCGCCAGCCGCAGTGACCAGAACATGACCATAGCGGCCACCAGCGTTGCACGCAGGTCGAGAGCTCCGGAAAGGAGCACCGCGACCACCGTCACGGTGATGTAGGTGATGCCGCCGGTAAGGTCGTAGTAGCGCTCGGTCTGTGTCAGCGCCGCGGGGATGAAGGCCAGCCAGTTGACTGCGAATGCCAG
>CAMYON010000163.1 GCA_947260025.1 uncultured Gammaproteobacteria bacterium | reverse complement strand
GAACCTCGACGCGCGTTATTGTCGGCAATCAGGCTCAGGATTTCGAACATGACCGAGGCGGCGAAATGCGAGGTTTGCTTGTTGGGATGGTCCTTGGTCGGCATCAGGCAGACGACGTCGCCGCCGATAATATTCTTGCCGCGCACGCAGCGCAGCAGTTCCATGACTTCGTCGACCTGGAAGCCCTGGATGCCGCATTCGAGGTTGGCGACACCGGGGCACACGGTCGGGTCCATGCAGTCGAGGTCGAAGGTGATGTAAAGCGGCGTGTCACCAATGCGCTCGGTGATCAATTGCATGGTTTTTTCCGGGCCGAGCTCGCGGTAGCGCTTGATCGGCACGACCTCGTAACCGAGGTCGGAACTGGTCTTCCACCAGTCGAGCGTGCGCGGATTGCCGCGCATGCCGATTTGCACGCTATGCGATGGATCGATCAGGCCGGCGCGCACCAGGTAGGCGGCCCAGTGCGCGGCCGATTTCTTCGCGCCAAGAAAATGCGGTATCTGTTCGAAGGCGTCGGTATGCGCGTCGAAGTGCAGAAAAGCCGCCTGCCGCCCGCCGGTCAGATTCGCGCCCTCGCCGGCAATGGCCTGGATGATACCGCCGGTAATCGCGTGATCGCCGCCGATCGACACCGGGCGCGCACCGGCAGCGTCGATCTTGCGGTAAAAATCGGTCATACGCTCGATACAGCGTTCATTGTCGTTGGCCTCGGGCAGCGGCACATCGCCCATGTCGCCGATACGGCAGCTTTTCCACGGGTCGAGCTGGAACTCGGTATGCACGCGCCGCGCCAGCGCCGATACGTCACGCACCGCGCGCGGGCCGAGATGCTGATCGCGCTCGGTAGTACCGTTGCCGGTCGAATGCGGTACGCCGACCAGCGCGATATCGAGCTCGGTCGGGTCGCGCTCGATCGGGCAACGAAACAGCGTTGGCACATCCCACCAGTACAGGCTTTCCAGCATCAGCCGGTCGCTGGCGCTAATCTCATCGCTCATGAAGATGTCCTCGAAACACTGGGAGAGTCAATACCCTCGTATATTGCGGCTCTCAAAGGTTCCAGGTGCTGTCCGTATCGTGTCGAGAGCTGCACGGAATCCTTGTAAATCGGGCGACGTACCTGGGCATTACTCGCAGTCTGGACCTTTCTCCTGGTCTTGTGAAAATCGAGACAGGCATCGTTCCACTCGAGGCCGCAGTGCTGCAGCAATTTACGCACCTGCGCTTCCGGAGAGTCGACAAGTTCCTCGTAACCCTGGTCGTAGACAAATCCCGGCAGGGTTTCTCGCCAGTAATCCATGAGATCGAGATACATCCTGTAATACTGCCCCAGCTCGGTCATGTCGTTGGCATATGGGTGCCCTTTACCCAGGTTGTTCTTGAAAATGGAAAGGCAATTGTCCATCGG
>CAMYON010000162.1 GCA_947260025.1 uncultured Gammaproteobacteria bacterium | reverse complement strand
CGCCGTCGCCTTCAGCACGACGCTGGCCGAACCCGCGCTGATGGCGGTATCGATCAAGGCGAATGCCGTATCGGGCGGCGCGATCGGTGTTTGGGGGCTGCGGGTCGCTGTCGCGATCGGCGCTGCCGTCGGCGTGAGCCTGGGCTGCTTCAGAATAATATCGGGCCTGCCCTTGCAACATTTCATCGCTGCCGGCTACCTGGTCGTTATCGTGCAGACGGCGTTAGCGCCGAAAATAATCGTGCCGCTGGCGTATGATTCCGGTGGCGTCACGACATCCACCGTAACCGTGCCTTTGATTACGGCGCTCGGCCTAGGACTCGCCGAGGCGGTACCAGGGCGCAGCCCGTTGCTGGATGGATTTGGACTGGTGGCATTCGCGGCCCTCTTTCCGATAATCTCGGTATTGGCCTATGGCCAGCTGGCGGTCATGCGACAAGGGGTAGATCCTGCCGATATCGAACAGGACGAATTGCAAGAGGAAAAAGACCATGCACTTTAAGCTGATAGTCGCTTTCGTCGAAGACTCAAAGACCGACGACATCATGCACGCTGCCCGAGAAGCGGGTGCGACCGGGTGTACCGTGATCCCGAACGCGCGCGGCGAAGGTATCAAGGAGAGTAAGACCTTTTTCGGACTGACGCTGTCTACACAGCGCGACGTCGTGCTGCTGCTGGTTGAGCAGCATTTGAGTCGACACATCCTGGAGCATATCGGCGAGGTCGGGGAGTTCGATGAGAAACCCGGCACCGGTATAGCGGTGCTAGTCGACGTCGAAGACGCGGTCGGTGTCGTGCACCAGGCGCAGGAGCTTGTTGATCTAGTGGAGGAAAACCTATGAGTGTCCCAAACTGGGGTCCCGTGCGAGACTGCATGCGTACCGAAGTCACGGAGGTCGATGGCTCGATCGATGTCCTGACGGCGCTGAAAATAATGAAGAAAGTCGGCCAGACCAGCCTGATCGTGAAACGGCGCGATGAACAAGATGAGCACGGCATGCTGCTGTTCTCGGATATCGCCAAGCAGGTCATCGCGAAGAACCGTGCGCCGGAACGCGTTAATGTCTACGAAATCATGGCGAAGCCGGTTATTACCGTACGTCCGGACATGGAGATTCGTTACTGCGCCCGCCTGTTTGAAAACTTCGGCATCGGCCATGCGCCGGTCGCAGAGAATGGCAAGATCATCGGCATGGTCAGCTACTACCGGCTCGTGCTGCACGGCCTGCCGAACCTCGACTAAAAAAAACCGGGGTCGAACCGAGGTTTTCAAAACCTCGGTTCGACCCCGGTTTTTTTGGAGCCGCTGCTACAGTGGCTCGAATCGCGCCTGGAAGAATCGCAGGTACTCTGGTTCATAGACCATCTTCAAGCCACGAATCCTGTCGCGCCGCTGGTAAAGATCGATGACGGACTCGGCGACCACATCCATGTGAGCC
>CAMYON010000161.1 GCA_947260025.1 uncultured Gammaproteobacteria bacterium | reverse complement strand
TGAATCGCTCGCCAAACAGGTAGGGCCCCGCCCCGCCCCACTTCGACGCGGCCCAGGCCCATAAATCCTCGATACGGTCGATATCGGCTTGCGTATCGGCATCCGCCCTGACCGTTTTGTATTCACGCCTGACATTCATCGGCATGGTCGAGCGCAGGGCGACATAGCTCGAATGCATTTCGGCGCACAGGCTGCGAGCAGCTGCGCGCGCCCGGATTTCGTCAGGCCAGATGCCGACATCGGGATGTCGCTCATGCACAAATTCGGCTATCGCGAGGCTGTCCCAAATCGTGATCTGACCTTCCCCGTCACCTGCCAATAGTGTCGGCACCGTATTCGACGGATGGTGGTCCGCCAGAAAATTTTCCCATCCTGGCACATAGAGTGGCACTACCTCGTGCTCGAAATCGATATCGAAGGCCCGCAGCAGCAACCAGCCGCGTAGCGACCAACTCGAATAAGCCTGGTTACCCATAATCAGTTTGTATTGCATAATAGTGGTGAACCTGTTGATGAGAGCCCCGATAATAAGGCAGAGCAATGAATTTTATAAGCGCGTATATTCGATGCAGCCGGCTGGTTAGCCAGCGTACGCGAGGAATAATGTAATCATGGGTTTTAAACAGGAAATTCTGCGGCTACCGAACATGATCAGCTCGATCCGAATTCTGATCGCGCCGCTGCTGTTCGTGTTTGCCTTCCAGCAGATGGAAACCTGGTTCCTGGGCGCGCTGATATTTTCCGGCTTTACCGACGTGCTCGACGGCTTTATTGCGCGCAAGTTCAACATGATTACGCCGCTCGGTGCGCACCTCGACAGCTGGGGCGATTTCACCATCTACAGCACCATGGCGGTCTGTGCCTGGATCCTGTGGCCTGAAATCACGCAGCGCGAACTGCTGTATTACGCGATGATCCTGTTCAGCTTCCTGCTGCCGGCACAGATCGGGTTGACCAAGTTCGGCAAGATGACCGCCTACCACACCTGGGCCGTGAAAATCGCGGTGTTCGCGACCTTCTTCGGGTATATCCTGCTTTACGGCGGAATCGCGGAATGGCCCTTCATCCTGGCCGCCGTTCTATGCGTGATCGCCGGCGTCGAGGAGATCCTGATCACGCTGGTGCTGCGCGAGGAGAAGACCGACGTGCGCTCGATCTTCGCCGCGCTGCGCGAACGGGAACATGAGAATAACAACAAGGGCGCTTCGCCCTGACTCGCCGAAGGCCTGGCTCTAAACTACCGTTAATCCGCGTTTAACAGCACCAGTCCTGAATCCACCATGCCATTGTTATCGGCGGTGCTGAGACCCAGGACAAAATAAGCCCCGTTAGCCGCGGCACCTATCGTCGCATCGTTAACGTCGCCAGCAACGACACCCGCTACAGTGCTGCCGATTTGAGCCCCAGTGGTCCCGTTGACCAACCTGACCGAACCTGCAT
>CAMYON010000160.1 GCA_947260025.1 uncultured Gammaproteobacteria bacterium | reverse complement strand
CAAGTGAGGCCTAACTCCCTGAAAAGCGGGTGTAGTTCAACGGTAGAACATCAGCTTCCCAAGCTGAGAATGAGGGTTCGATTCCCTTCACCCGCTCCAGCTTCCAGATAGCTATTCTGCCGTTTCCAGCGCCTCGCTCGCTTCCAGCCAGTTCCACTCCAGGGTCTGGATCTCGGCTTTTGTGGTCGCCTGGTTCTGAACGAGCCGGGTTAGTTCACCTTTTCGCGCCTGGTCCGTGTAAATGGTTTCGTCCGTGAGGCGTTCCTCCAGCGCCTCCAGTTTCGAGCGGCTGTCAGCAAGCTGCTTCTCAATGTCGCGAACTTTGTCGAACATCGGTTTGAGGCGCTGGCGACGTTGCGCCTGCTCCTGGCGCTGTTGCTTCTTGCTGAGTTGCTTGGGCGGGATTTCTTTTTCGTCGTTATTGACCTTGCTTTGCCCCGTTTCCCGTTCCTTGAGCCAGGCCGGGTATTCGTCGAGGCTGCGTTTGAAGCGGTCGACGATGCCGTCGTGGACGATCAACAATTCATCGCAGACGCTTCTGAGTAAGTGGCGGTCATGCGAGATTACGACCAGCGCGCCCGTGTACTCGATGAGCGCGACGCTCAATGCCTGGCGCATTTCAAGATCCAGGTGATTCGTCGGCTCGTCGAGCAGCAGCAGGTTGGGTTGTTGGCGAATCATAAGGGCCAGCACCAGCCTTGCTTTCTCGCCGCCCGAAAAAGGCGCTACGGGTTCGAAAATGCGTTCACCGCTGAAGCCGAAACGGCCCAGGTAATTGCGATGGTCTTGCTCACGATCATCGGCGGCGTAAACACGCAGATGATCGATCGGACTCTGCTCCGGCTTGAGCAGTTCGAGCTGGTGCTGGGCAAAGTAGCCGATCTTCGTATCCTTGCTAAGCACGCGCTCGCCATCCAGTAATGTGCTGCCGCTGGCCAGCGCTTTTACCAGCGTGGATTTACCGGCGCCGTTTACGCCCAGCAGGCCGATACGATCGCCAGCCGACAAGTTCAGGTTGACGTTGCTGAGGATTGGTTTTTGATCGGCACCTTCGTAGCCCAGTACGGCATCGGTCAGGCCCAGCAGATGTTGCGGTTGTTTTTTCGGTTCGAAGAAATGAAACCGAAACGGCGAATCGACGTGTGCGGGCGCAATCACTCGCATGCGTTCGAGCATCTTCAGGCGGCTCTGCGCCTGGCGTGCTTTTGTTGCTTTGTAACGAAACCGATCTACGTAACTTTGAATGTGCTTTATCTCTTTTTGCTGGCGCGTGTACATGGATTGCTGCTGCGCCAGCTGCTCCGCGCGCTGCGCTTCGAATTGACTGTAGTTACCCGTAAAAAGGCTAATTTCCTGGTGTTCGATGTGGGCCACACGGGTACAAATCTGGTCCAGGAAATCCCGGTCATGCGAGACGACCAACAGGATGCCTTCGTAGCGCTTCAGCCAGCGTTCGAGCCACAGTATGGCGGGCAGGTCGAGGTGATTGGTGGGCTCA
>CAMYON010000159.1 GCA_947260025.1 uncultured Gammaproteobacteria bacterium | reverse complement strand
GGTACGCCTGAACATGGCCGCATTCTGGTATGAAATCGATGACATGCAGTTCTCGATCATCGGCGGCGCATCAAATACCAACCAGGTTATTAACGCGAAGAAAGGTGAGGCAACCGGTTTCGAAATCGAAGCGGAATTCCTGTTGGGCGACAATTTCCTGATTGCGGCAGGCGCTAGTGTCAATGACACCGAAATCAAGGATCCAACGCTCGCGACAATACCCTGCGGTTCCGGCCTGTGCACGCCGACCGATCCGGTCGACCCGAGCGATTCGTCACGTCGGTTGATCAACGGCAATCCGTTCCCAACCGCGCCGGAATCGACCTACAACCTGACGCTGCGTTACGGCGCGCCGGTAGGCCAGAACAGCGAGATCTACTTCCTGACCGACTGGGCTTTCTATGGCGAGTCCAACATAAATCTGTACGAGGCCACCGAATTTCGGATCGATAATCAGTTCGAGGGCGGGCTGCGTATCGGCTACATAAACGACGAAAGCGGCTGGGAGATCGCCGCGTTCGGCCGCAACATCACTGATGAAGATAACGTCCTTGGCGCAATCGACTTCAGCAATCTGACCGGTTTTGTCAACGAGCCGCGAATCTGGGGTGTTGAAGTGCGCTACGATTTCGGTGATTGATTCTACTCGCCACGTGACAGGAAAAGCCCGGCTTCAGGCCGGGCTTTTTTTTACACCGGGTTTCTTCCTACAATGAGCCGATGCGCCGCCTGTTCCTGCTTCTCATCGCTGTAGCCGCCTGCTCGGATGCCGAGCAGGTTCCGGCTGAGCGGGCGCCGTCCCTGGCAGCCGCCGTCATCGGCAGGCTCGAGGACCCCAACATTCGCGAGGCCAGCGGCCTTGCGCGCTCCCAGCGGCAGGACAATGTTTTCTGGGTCATCAATGACAACGGCGCCAAAGAGTGGGTTCACGCGATCAGTCCGCGCGGCAAGCGCATCGGCGAGTTCGACCTGAAGAAGTCCGACAACGTCGACTGGGAAGACCTGGCCTCGTTTCGTTTCGACGGCAAGCCCTACCTACTGGTCGCGGATATCGGCGACAACGACGCAAGGTTCAAGACCCGGACGCTGTACGTCGTCGAGGAACCCGTCGCCGCCAAAAACGAAAAGGCCAGGGTCGCCTGGCGCGTCAAATTCAGGTACCCCGACGGGCCGCGAGACGCCGAATCGGCTGCGGTCGACATCGAGAACCAACGCGCGCTGGTGCTGACGAAACGCGACATTCCGCCGGTACTGTACGAACTACCGCTGCAGCCCGCTTATGACGAAAAGATCACGGCAAAATGGCTGGGTACGATCAGGAGCCTGCCGCCGCCGTCGCGACAGGACGTCGAGTTCGCGCCGAAGACCAAGGACTGGCACTGGCAGCCGGTTGGCATGGATATTTCGGCCGATAATCTCGCCGCCGTCATACTGACCTACCGCGCGGTGTACTACTATACGCGGCAGCCGGACCAGGATTGGTTCGATGCGCTGAACACACGGCCAAAGCGCGTCAGC
>CAMYON010000158.1 GCA_947260025.1 uncultured Gammaproteobacteria bacterium | reverse complement strand
GGTCGCGAGTATCGCTACGACTGGCACGACCTGATGATGGAGTTGCGCGGCCCGGTGGTCGATAAAATCGCGCGCGAATTCGACGTTAGCTGGTGGCATGCCGGACCCCTGGGTGACCTGGGTTACCTGGTTGGGCAGGCCAGGTCGTTCGATGAGCGCAACCGCGACCGGGGCTACCCGCTGCGGATATTGCTGACCGGACCGGGTAACTACGAGATCTATAGTGCCCAACTCAAAGCCATACGCCGCGCCCAGCGCTATATCTATATCCAGAACGCCTATTTCACCGATGATCGCATGCTGCGCGAACTGGTTATGGCACGCCGGCGCGGGGTCGACGTGCGGGTGGTGGTGCCGATAGAAACCGACCATGGTCCGATCAACCGCAGCAACGTGCTCGCGGTCAATGTGATGCTGGAGCACGGCATACGTGTTTTCCTCTATCCCGGCTTTTCGCACGTCAAGGCGGCTATCTATGACGACTGGGCCTGTGTCGGCTCGGCCAATTTCGATCGCTTGAGCCTGCGGCTGAATCGCGAACTGAATATTGCCAGCTCCGAGCCGGCGTTGGTCAAACAGCTGCACGAAAGACTGTTCGAGCCGGATTTCAGGGTATCGCCCGAGCTGACCGAACTGATTCCGGAACGCTGGATCGATCACCTGGTCGAAATTGTCGGCGACTATCTCTACTAAGGCGTTAATGACGATGAGTAAAGTGGATCTGGAAAAATGGAATCGACGCTACGCCGAGGATAGCTATCGAAAGGGTAACCCGGTTACCCTGGTGGAGGACTGGTTGCCCGGGATCCCCGTCGGCAAGGCGCTCGACGTGGCCTGCGGGGCCGGGCGCAACGCGTTATACCTGGCGCGGTTCGGTCACCGGGTCGACGCGATCGACATATCGCCCGAGGGCTTGAAGATCGGGCGGCAGCAGGCCGCGGATCAGGGTCTCGAAATCAACTGGATAGCGCACGATTTCGACCAGCCCTTCGAATTCGATACCGACTACGACCTGATCCTGGTGATGTGGTACGTTAATCTTGACCTCGTTACGCGGTTGTGCGGCTGCCTCGCACCGGGCGGTTACCTGATTTGCCAGGAGCACCTGAATATCGACGCGGATGTCATCGGACCCGGCAGCAAGGATTACCGGGTTGTGCCCGGAGCGCTGCGCGCCTCGGTCTCGGGGCTCGAGGTATTGCTGTACGATGAGTCGATCGAGACCAGCCCCGAGGGCGAACGCGTTGCAAGTGCGCGCGTGGTCGCGAGAAACGGAATGTCCTCGTAGGCGTCTCGATCCCGTTTACCGGGTCTCGGAGCAGGCCGCTATCGGGGAAGTTCAGCCTGGCGGCTTATTTCAACTCGTCGACGGCGGCAAGGGTGCTGGCCAGGCTATGGATTGTCACCGTGCCCAGGTAATGCCCCTGGTCTACCACGAGTATGTAGCTGGTATCACTTTGCTCCATCATCGCCAGCGCCTTGACCGCGGTGGAATCGGACTCGAGCGACAGATGTGCTTCCTGGACATAGGGAGCAACCGGTTTATCGAGTAAG
>CAMYON010000157.1 GCA_947260025.1 uncultured Gammaproteobacteria bacterium | reverse complement strand
CTCCAGCACGTCGGTCAGCCGTCGCTCCCTATTCCAGCCCTGCAGGTAATCAAAGCCCAGCTCGGTGCCCAGCAAATCACGGCCGAACTCAGACAGACTTTCCAGCGCAGCATCGAGGGAGCGGCGCCGGGATTCGTCGAGCTCGGCGCTCAGCGCCACAAACTCAGCATTCCAGCTGTGGATCGTCGCATGACCCGCTTTCGCCCTGAGAGCCGCATTTCTTTGCTTCAGCGCTCGCCTGAAGCGCCGCCACGTCAGCAGATGATCTTGTTCCACGTGGAACGCCACCCAGTCGAGAAATCGCCGTCGTTGCTCGGGTCCGCCAGCGACAAGGTTGTGTACCTCGGGGTCAATGACCTGCAGCGGCAGCGCCTCCGCGAGCGCGGCAACCCCGCCTGCGCTGTCGCCATCTACCCGAACCTCCAGCCCGGCGCGACTATTGCGAACACCCAGGCTGCGCGTCCGCGCAAGGCTGTCGACCTGGCCAAAAAGGACAAATTCGTCCTTGCCGTGTTGAATAAGATTCGGGGTGCTGGCGCCGCGGAAGGACTTGCCGCGCCCAAGGTACGCCATCGCCTCCAGGAGACTCGTCTTTCCCGAGGCGTTGGCACCATAAATAAGGTTGAATTTCGAGGACAGCGTCACTTCTGCGTTTTCAAGACAGCGAAAGTTGGTGGCCCTCGTTGCCCGGCTGGCGAATCAGGCAGCTGGAGTTGCTGTCCTGCACCGATAACGTTACCTCGTCACCCTCTACCGCCCCAAGCGCATCGAGGAGATAATTCACGTTGAAGCCGATCTCGATATCCTCCCCACTGTACTCGACCTCAAGTTCCTCCTCGGCCTCTTCCTGCTCCGGATTGTGCGCCTGAAGGACGACCCCGCTGTCCCGGATAACGAGCCGAATGCCGCGATATTTTTCATTCGACAGGATCGCCGTACGCTGCAGCGCCCCTTTGAACGCTCCCCGGTCTGCCTTGAGTTCATTCGGCGATTCCTTCGGTATTACGCGCTCATACTCGGGAAAGCGGCCGTCGATCAGCTTCGATGTGAATCGAATCCCGTCCAGCTGAATGCGGATATGATTAGCCCCGAGCTCGATATTCAGGTCGCCGTCGCCACTCATGAGACGCTGCAGCTCCAGGACGCCCTTCCTCGGTAAAATCACCTGTTGTTCATCGATCTTGCCACCAAGTTCGGCCTGGCAGAGCGCCAGCCGATGACCGTCTGTTGCGACGGCCCGAAGGTATTTACCGCCCGTTTCCAGCAACATCCCATTCAGGTAGTAGCGCACATCCTGCTGCGCCATCGAGAAATGCGTCTTCTCTATGAGCCGGCCCAATGCAGCCTGCGACACCTGGATCGTCTGACCCGCCTTGATATCCTCTACAACCGGAAATTCTGCGGCGGGCAGCGTTGCCAGGTTGAATTTACTGCGCCCGGCGCGCACCGCCAGTTTCTCGCCGCTCAGGCTGACATGAATTTCAGACCCTTCCGGTACAGCCCGGCAGATATCGAGAAGCTTGCGGCCCGAAACCGTAATTTCGCCGCCGCTTTCAGTACTAACCTCCGCGTCAGCGACGAGTTCAACCTCGAGATCCGTCGCGGTTACGGACAGCTGCCCATCGCGCGCAACCATCAGAACATTCGACAAAATTGGCATCGTCTGTCTACGCTCTACAACACCAATCTGCAGTGGCTTCAACAGCGCTTCCCGAGCTGCGGTAAACTTCATAGGTTCCACCTGTTAATAAATATTGGAAATTTATAGATTATTGTTATTATTAAGCGCCTAAAGGCCTGTGTATAACTTATTTACTTCTTTATTTTTCAATAACTTAACAACAAAAAAACCAGCTAACAATAACTGTGCGCCCGGTCCGTGAGCTGTGGATAGCTTGTGGATAATAGTTTGCCAAATAGTTTTCCACCGCTTATCCACACTATCCTGTCAGGGTTCTCAACAAATTCAAATAATCGTCATCGATACGCTTGTCGGACTCTCGCAGCGCCGCAATCCGCCGGCAACCGTGCAACACGGTTGTATGATCGCGGCCTCCGAAAGCGTCGCCTATTTCCGGCAGGCTGTGGTTCGTCAGCTCCTTCGCGAGTGCCATACCGAATTGCCTGGGCCGCGCGATCGAGCGGCTGCGCTTTTTCGATAGCAGATCGCCGACGCGAATCTTAAAGTACTCGGCGACGGTTTTCTGGATGTTTTCTATGGAGACGAGGCGGTCCTGCACGGCAAGCAGGTCGCGCAGCGCCTCTTTCGCGAAATCGAGGTTAATTGCTCTTCCCGTAAATCGATAGTTCGCAATGACGCGGCGAAGTGCCCCCTCGAGCTCGCGAACATTGGAGCGAATTCGTTTGGCAATAAAAAAAGCGACCTCTTCCGGAAGCGCCACACCTTCCGCCGCCGCCTTGCTCATCAGGATGGCCACAGAGGTTTCGAGCTCCGGAGGTTCGATGGCAACCGTGAGCCCCCAACCGAAGCGTGACTTCAGCCGCTCCTCGAGACCGTTTACCTCTTTCGGATAGCGATCGCAGGTCAGGATAATTTGCCGCTGGCCCTCGAGCAGCGCGTTGAACGTATGAAAGAACTCTTCCTGGGAGCGCTCCTTGCCTGCAAAAAACTGAATATCATCGATCAGCAATGCGTCAAGCGAGCGATACGAACGCTTGAATTCTGAAATTGCATTGTGCTGCAGGCCCTTGACCATGTCGGTGACAAAACGCTCTGAGTGTACGTAGCTGACGCGCGCCGCCGGGTTATTCTTGAGCATTGCGTTGCCGATGGCATGCATGAGGTGCGTCTTGCCAAGGCCCACGCCGCCATAGATGAACAGCGGGTTGTAGGACTTGCCCGGGTTTTCGCCAACCTGGCTTGCCGCCGCTCGCGCAAGCTGGTTGCTCTTGCCCTCGACAAAGCTGTCGAACGTAAAAGCGGGGTTTAGCCGTGAAACCACCGGTGCTCTCGGGTCCGCTTTGATCGGCGCCGGGCTGCGGCCCTCCGCCGCGCTCGCCGCCGGCGTGACAGAGCGTGATCCGACCTCGAGCAACACCTCGATATTCTGGCCGCCGTCACCGACGAGCTCGAGGATACGATCCATGTAGTGTTGGCGGAGCCAGTCGACGACAAAGCGGTTCGGCGCGAGCAGGCGCAGCGAGGCGTCATCATCGACGGCCTGCAGCGGTCGGATCCAGGTGTTGAACTGTTGCTCGGGAAGCTCTACCTGCAGGACGCGGAGGCACTGGTTC
>CAMYON010000156.1 GCA_947260025.1 uncultured Gammaproteobacteria bacterium | reverse complement strand
AAATAATGGCCTCCATGAACCGGCAAGTTCTTATAGGAGGCCATTATGAGAGAGTGGCAAAGCCAAGCTCACGTTAAGCATTATCCTGAATCCGTGACTTCATCCGCGCAGCAATAGCATTTCGCAGCGCCCTGATCGAGTAAAATGGCGTATCGGCCAGTTCTGGTCATTTCACCCAGCAGGTGACTTTCCCGATGCCGTTCATTCTCGAGCAAAGCCACTCCGAAATCTATGCGTCCGCCGGCGGTCTGGCCGTGGTCGGTCCGATCATCAATCGGCACAGTGGGCTCAAGAAACGCTTGAAGTCGGTGCCGCTGCGTCACGGCATCGCCCATATCGATCTGGTCCGCACCTACCTGGGCTTGCTGTGCCAGGGTAAGAATGACTTCGAGGCGGTGGAAGGGATCCGTGATGACGTATTCTTCCAGCACGCGCTGGGCATTGCACGGTTGCCCTCCTCGGCACGGCTGCGCCAGCGCTTCGACGAGCAGGCCGCGGCGCTGACCGAGGCAGCGGACGACTGCCTCGTACCGCTGCTGTCGAATCTGCAGGCATCGATCAGCGCGCTGCCCAGCGGCCATGTCGCCCTGCATGCCGATGTGTTTTGTCTCGACAACGGCAAGACCCGCAAGGAAGGGGTCTCGCGCACCTATCACGGCTACGATGGCTATGCGCCGATCGGGGCGTACCTTGGCGAGGAAGGTTGGTGCGTCGGCCTGGAATTGCGCCCCGGTGAGCAGCACAGCCAGAAGGACTTCGCCTTCTTTCTCGACCGGGTGCTGCCACGCGCCAAGGCACTGGCAGGTGATCGCCGGCTGCTGGTCACCCTCGATGGCGCCCACGATGCCGCGGCCAATCGCGAGCAACTGCATGGCGAGAATGTCGACTACTTGATCAAGTGGAACCCGCGCAGCGAAGACCCGCAGACTTGGCTGGAGCGCGCCGAGCAGGCTGGCGTGCTGGTTGCCGAAAGAACTGACAAGCGCGTGGCGACCTTCGACGAGACGATCCAGTGGACGTTCGAGGGCAAGACGCATCAAGCCCGTCGTGTGGTGCGACTGACCGAGCGCACCACGGACCGTCACGGCCAGCCGCTGTTGTTCCCAGCACTGGAGCTTGAAGGCTGGTGGACCAATCTGGAGGCGGCCAGCGCCGATGCCGACGCGTTGATCCGCCTGTATCAGCGCCGCGGCACCTCGGAGCAGTACCACAGCGAGTTCAAGACCGATCTCGATCTCGAACGCCTGCCCTCGGGCAAGTTCGACACCAATGCCCTGGTGCTCGCGTTGGCGGCGCTTGCCTACAACATCCTGCGCTACATCGGCCAGGACACCCTGGTCGGCCCGGATGCGCCGATCCGCAAGGCGGTGCACCGCCGGCGTCTGCGCACGGTGCTGCAGGAGATGATCTACAAGGCCGCGCGTCTGATCCGCCATGGACGACGCTATGTGCTTCGGTTCGGTCGTGGTGATCCGGGATACACTGCGCTGGCACGCTGCTACGCCCGCGTCAGCGGCTGATAAAACCATCCACGACCCACCGACCGTAGCACCGACACGGTGCTGACGGCTCAAGCTGCCTGACAATCGCCTTCCAACCCGCCGGGGCGCACCCCGAACCACTGCAGCGCGGTGATCTCGCCGGACACGTACCGCTTCTCGCTCGGTTGGCGCCCTCATCGCTACGTTATCTGTGCTCGGCAACATTCAAGGGCTCGGGTAACATCGCAAGTCACGGATTCAGGTAGTCATCAGCACAAGCTGACTGTTTTTACCGGT
>CAMYON010000155.1 GCA_947260025.1 uncultured Gammaproteobacteria bacterium | reverse complement strand
GACGCAGCTGTCGTGAATATTTTTCATCGTATCCTGCAACAGCTTTTCGAGTTCTTTCTCGTTCCAGGCGATGCGCGCGCTGTTCTGGCTCATTTCCAGTCCCGATACGGCGACGCCGCCGGCGTTGGCGGCTTTGCTCGGTGCATAGAGTATCCTGGCGCGCTGGAAAGCCTCGATGCCGGCCAGGTCGGTCGGCATGTTGGCACCTTCGGAAACGCCGATGCAGCCGTTTTTCAACAGGATTTCGGCATCATCCCCGTTGATTTCATTCTGGGTTGCGCAGGGCATGGCGATATCGCAGGGCACGCCCCAGGGCCGACCTTCATGGGATGTCGCCGATTTGTATTCATCGGCATACTCGCCGATGCGACCGCGGCGCACCTGTTTGAGGTCCAGGATATAGTCCAGTTTCTCGGGGTCGATCCCATCGGGATCGTGAATGAAGCCCGATGAATCCGACAACGTGACGACCTTGCCGCCGAGGTGATTCACTTTCTGTACCGCGTAGGTTGCGACATTGCCCGACCCCGAGACGCAAACCGTTTTGCCTTCCAGACTGTCGCCTTTGTGCTCGAGCATGTTTTGCATGAAATAAACCGCGCCGTAGCCCGTGGCCTCGGTCCGGATCTCGCTGCCGCCGAACTCCATCCCCTTGCCGGTGAGCACGCCGACAAAGCGGTTTTCGATGCGCTTGTACTGGCCGAACAGGTAGCCGATTTCGCGGGCACCAACCCCGATATCGCCGGCCGGCACATCGGTATCCTCGCCGATATGCCGGTGTAACTCGATCATGAAAGACTGGCAAAAACGCATCACCTCGTTGTCGGTCTTGCCCTTGGGGTTGAAATCGGAGCCACCCTTGGCGCCGCCCATCGGCAGACCGGTCAGGCTGTTCTTGAAGGTTTGCTCGTAGCCCAGGAACTTGAGCACGCTGAGGTTTACCGAGGGGTGGAACCGCAGACCGCCCTTGTAGGGGCCGATCGAATTATTGAACTGTACGCGATAGCCGCGCTGGTTGCGGATGTTGCCCTTATCGTCGGTCCACGGTACACGAAACATCACGACCCGGTCCGGCTCGGCCATGCGTTCCATGATCTGCATCTTGTGATAAATCGGCTTGTCGGCGATGTAGGGGAATATCGTGGCGGCCACTTCCGAGACGGCCTGGTGAAATTCCTTTTCTCCCGGATTACGTTTCTTGACGCCGTTGATGAACCGTTTCAAATACTCTGCGGTTTTATCCATTGCTGCTCCCCCTCGTGTTTATTTTTCGAAACTGTACAGGGTATTAGCGGTGGAATCGACCCTAATTCCATGGCTCGACGCGGTGACGCTCGTTTCTGACGAATCGAACGCCGACCCCGTTTGGCCGCAGGCGGTGAAATCCTGTTTAATACACTATACTGGTTCGAAGGCTTTCACTGGATTCATCGGTGAATGCCGAGCCTTTAACAACAATAGTAAACATCCACCAATGCCAGATATCGAGCAAAAAATCGAGGAGATCACCGGGCTGATCTCGCTGCCGGAAATCTACCTCAAGGTGCGTCGCCTGATGGATGACGAAACCTCTGATATAGACGATTTCGCCCAGGTGATCGTCGTCGATCCAAACCTGTCGACGCGGGTATTGAAGATGGTCAATAGCGCCTACTTCGGCTTTCCGGAGCCGGTCGACAGCATCACGCGCGCGATTAATATGATCGGCATTCAGCAATTACACAACATGGTGCTGGGCATGGGGGCGATCGCGAGCCTCGATCTGCCCAACGATATCCTGCCGCTGAAACCTTTCTGGCATAACAGCCTCTACACCGGCGTGTTATCGCAGCAG
>CAMYON010000154.1 GCA_947260025.1 uncultured Gammaproteobacteria bacterium | reverse complement strand
CCGAGCCAGCCCTGGCGCCGCAACAGGCACAGCGCCGCGGCCGTGGTCAGGCCGACCCACAGCATCGCCACCGAGATCAGCGCGATATGCACGAACATGCCTTCACCGCCATAGCTGACCAGGGCAAACATGATCGCGATCAACTCGACCACCAACAACAGACGCAGAAAAGCGTCGCCATCGCAGAAATCGGGCAGGTAAGTCGTATTTTCGGAGCCGGTTATACTTTTTTCCGTATTATCGGACATTAAAGAGTTGATTTGTTGGTCGTGCGCTGCAAGCATACAACAAACTACACCGCAATGTGTCGCCGTATTTCTCGCCGTTTTATGGGCGCCTGAACAAGCCGAAAGAACCGATACCAATGAGCAAAGACGATTCCCGCATGTGGGGCGGGCGATTCAACGAACCCACCGATGAATTCGTACAGGCCTTTACCGCTTCGGTCGCATTCGACCGTCGCCTCGCGCACGCCGATATCGAGGGATCGCGCGCCCACGCGATGATGCTCAAGCACATCGGCGTGCTCAGCTCCGACGAACTGACCGCGATCAAGTACGGGCTGCAGCAGATCCGCGAGGAAATCGACGAGGGCCGGTTCGAGTGGTCGGTCGCGCTCGAAGACGTGCACATGAATATCGAGGCACGCCTGACCGAGCTGATCGGCGATGCCGGCAAGAAACTGCATACCGGGCGCTCGCGCAACGACCAGGTCGCGACCGACATCCGGCTTTACCTGCGTGACCAGATCGGGCTTTGCCGCGAAGGCATTCGAGCCTTCCAGCACGGGCTGCTCGACCTCGCCGAGCGCGAGGCCCATAGCATCCTGCCCGGCTTCACCCATTTGCAGGTGGCGCAACCGGTCAGCTTCGGCCACCACATGCTGGCCTGGTTCGAGATGCTGGAGCGCGATCACGGCAGGCTCGGCGACTGCGCCACGCGCATGAACCAGATGCCGCTGGGCAGCGCTGCCCTGGCGGGCACCTCGTACGATCTCGACCGCGAATTCACCGCCGATATCCTCGGTTTCGATATCCCCTGCCGCAACTCCATCGACGCGGTCAGCGATCGCGATTTCGCAATCGAGTTTTGCGCGGCGGCCGCAATCTGCATGATGCATCTGTCGCGCATGGCGGAGGAACTGGTGCTGTGGTCGAGCGCGCAGTTCGATTTCATTCGGCTGCCGGACCGCTACTGCACCGGCTCGTCGATCATGCCGCAAAAGAAAAACCCGGACGTCGCCGAACTGGTGCGCGGCAAGGCCGGACGCGCAAGCGGCCACCTGATGAGCATGCTGATGCTGATGAAGGGGCAGCCGCTGTCATATAACAAGGACAACCAGGAAGACAAGGAGCCGCTGTTCGACACGCTGGATACGCTGATCGGCAGCCTGCGCGCCTTTGCCGACATGGTGCCGGCGCTCGAGGTTAACCAGGAAAAAATGTACCAGGCCGCGCAGCAGGGTTACGCCACCGCGACCGACCTCGCCGATTACCTGGTAAAGAAAGGCGCCGCGTTTCGCGATGCGCACGAGGCGGTGGGCCAGGCGGTCGCCTTCGCGATCGACAAAGGCAAGGATCTCGGCGACTGCACGCTCGAGGAATTGCAGCAGTTCGATACGCGCATCGAGCAGGACGTGTTCGAGGTGCTGACGCTGGAGGGCTCGATCAACGCGCGCAATATCACCGGCGGCACCGCGCCCGAACAGGTGCTGTTCCAGGTCAACGCCGGCCGCGAGATGATCAAGGATTGATACCGACACGATCGCAAGTTTTAGATTCATCCCCGCGGTTAGAAGCTTCGAGTCATCCCCGCGAAAACGAGTTCTAGAGTCATCCCC
>CAMYON010000153.1 GCA_947260025.1 uncultured Gammaproteobacteria bacterium | reverse complement strand
AGGATCGCGTGATAACGGCCCACCCAGTCATCGTCGTACTCGGTCTTGAGACCAAATGGCGAATTCACGCCCAGGCCGAAGCTCATGTTGTCGTCGATCGGCCTGACCCAGTAGAAATTGGGCACGAAGGCAGCCTCGCCACCGTCATCTTCATCGCCGGTGATCGCAGCGCCGGAGGAGGGTCCGAGTAACGGCGTAGTGGCCAGCTTTGATCCCTGGTTCTCAAAATCCGAGGTCGGATCGATGTAATGAGTCGCTATCGAGATCTGCTCGCCCTCGAGGCTCATCATCCCCGCCGGGTTGAAATAGACGGTCGATGCGTTCGGCGTGTAGGCCGCCGCGCCGGCGTAGGCATTACCCTGCCCGTTGGCATTCATTTCGATCAGGGCGAAACCGGAAGCATAAGCCGAACCGGTCGAGCCGAGCGATATTAGCGCTGCAACAATGAAACTGCTGAAATTGAAGTTGAATTTCCTCATTTGATGCCCTTGATTTAATTATAAGTTTCAAAATAATACTCTGAGAAAGGCGAAACTCAAAATATCCGATGATTGAAAATACCTATGTCGCCACCAGCGACATCCACGGCCAGGGCCTGTTTGCAAAATCCCGCATCCGCGGCGGTACCGTCATCGGCTGGCTGCAGGGCCGTCCCTGCACCGAGGACGGCGATCACGTCCTGTGGATAAGCGAACACCAGGGCATCGAGGTGATCTGCGATCTCAGGTACATCAACCACTCGGACCAGCCGAACGCCTGTTACTATGACGATCTGAGCGTCATCGCGTTGCGCGATATCGCGCCAGGCGAGGAAATTACCCACAACTACGCCAGCAATGACTGGTGATAACCGACCCCGGGGTGCTATATTAACGACTGGTTCAACCCCACCAGAACAAGAAGCTTCATGACCAATACAGCCGCCGCCAAGTTCAACATGATCGAACAGCAGGTCCGTCCCTGGGAAGTACTCGATAGCCAGGTGCTTTCGGTGCTCGCGCATATCAACCGTGAAGACTTTGTCCGGGACCCCTACAAGGGGCTGGCCTACGCCGATTGCCAGATCCCGATCGGCAACGGAGCCAGCATGCTGCCGCCCACGGTCGAGGGTCGCATGCTGCAGGCCCTGTTGATCGAGCCGGGTGACCAGGTGCTCGAGGTCGGCTGCGGCAGCGGTTACATTACCGCCTGCCTCGCAAGCCTGGCGCAGCAGGTCACCAGTATCGATACCCGAGACGAGCTGGTCGAATTTGCGCGCAGCAACGTCGACAACTGTGGATTAACCAACGTCGACTTTGCGGTGACCGGGCTGTCCGAGGTCAACGAAAACCTGGCTTACGATGTGATCGCGGTCAACGGCTCGCTCGCCGCGGCACCGGAAAATCTGCAGCAGGCGCTAAAAGTCGGCGGTCGCATGTTCGTTATCGCTGGCCAGTCACCGGTGATGGAAGCCTTGCTGATCACGCGCGTCGGCGAGTCCGAATGGACGAGCCAATCATTGTTTGAAACCGATTTACCGCGGCTCGGCGGCTAGCCACAGTGGCCATGCGCCGGATGACCGCGTCGCAACTGGCCGAGCATCTCGAGGATGCCAACCCGCTCCTGCTGGACGTGCGCGAACCCTGGGAATTCGAAATCTGTCATATCGTCGGCAGTATCAACCTGCCGATGGCGCAGATCCCGCAAAACCTGCATCGCTTCCAGGATACACCGGAAATCGTCGTGATTTGCCATCACGGTATTCGTAGCCAGCACGTCATCCAGTTCATGCAGCAGCTAAACGGCAGCACGCTGATCAACCTGGAGGGCGGTGTCGAAGCCTGGGCGCGCGAGGTTGACCCCGATATGCCCGTGTATTAATAAG
>CAMYON010000152.1 GCA_947260025.1 uncultured Gammaproteobacteria bacterium | reverse complement strand
CGCCCTCCCAAAAGTACGGCCCCGATCAGGCCGACTGATGACCCAGGTAAACAGCCATGAAACGCACATTTCAGCCCAGCAAAATCAAGCGCGCTCGCACCCATGGGTTTCGTGCGCGGATGGCCACCAAGGCCGGGCGCCTCGTGTTGAAGCGCCGTCGCGCAAAAGGTCGCGCGCGGTTGACGCCGTAACGCCCCCGGCGCCGGATACGGCGAAGAGCAAAAATTCAGGATTGACGAGCAGTCGAAGCAACCGGTTTGCAAGAAACAACCGGCTTCTTGATGCGGCTGCTTTCGGCCGTGTATTTCAAAAAGCCACGCGAAGCCGGGACAATTTATTTACAGTGCTGTGCAGGCGCAATGAAAAGGGCGCCGCTAGACTCGGTCTGGCGATTTCAAAGAAGCATTGTCGCCAGGCCGTAAAACGAAATCGCGTTAAGCGAATTATCAGGGAGTCATTTCGCCAGCAGCAGGCGATACTGGTGGGTCTGGATATCGTTGTGATCAATCAGCCGGCGGCAGCCAGTGCCAGTAATCGGCAGATGTTCACAAGCCTTGAAAACCATTGGCGCCGGTGCCGCAAAGCGAAACGGATACCGCAGGAAAGCTAATCGATGGACAACCAACGACTGCTTATTTGGGCATTTTTCGGACTCATGGCCTGGATAACGTACCAGACCTGGGTACAGGACTACGGCCCGAAGCCGACGCCGATGGTTGCGGAACAGACAGTCCAGCCTGGCGCACAGCCCGGTGAAGAGCCGGACATTGACGCGAGCCTTCCGGAAATCAGCGACCCGGGCGCGTCATCGACAGCCCCGCTGGCGCCCGAGGAACCCGCCCAGTCGGTTACTGAACAACGGGCGCCGGTCATTCGCGTCACGACGGACGTGTTGGACATCGAAATCAGCACGCGGGGTGGCACGCTGCAAAAAGCCGTACTCCTTCGATACCCGGTGGCGAAAGACCAGCCCGATACCCTTGTTGAACTATTGGGTACGCGCCCCGGTGAAACCGGGCTCATCGAGTCCGGCGTTCGCGCAACCGGCGGCGCCGCCGAGGCGACACATCTCGCGATGTTCTCGAGTTCCCAGGCATCGTATGAACTTGGTGGCAGAGACGAGGTCGTGGTGCCGCTGACCTGGTCTGACGGCAGCGGCATCGTTATCGAGAAGCGCTACCGCTTCAGGAAAGGCAGCTACGCCATCGGTCTTGAACAGCAGGTAAAGAACGGCACCGAAACGCTCTGGAGTGGCGCCGAGTATGTCCGTCTCAAGCGTCATTTCAAGGAGCAGGAACGGTCGATGTTCGACGTGGATTCTTACTCCTTCGCCGGGCCAATAATCTACAACGGTGAAAAATCCGACAAGTTGAAGCACGACGACCTTGTTGAGGACGGCAAGATCGAGTTCTATGCAAAGCAGGGCTGGTTCGGATCGATTCAGCATCACTTCCTCAGTGCGGTCGTGCCGCAGCCCGGTGTCGAGCACCGTTATGAGGTGGGCGTTGTTGGTGATGTTTCAGTCAGCAGCGCCATCGGCAGAAGCGCTGAAGCGATAGCGCCGGGATCGAGCAAGACTTTTGAAACGACGCTTTTTGTCGGCCCGAAACTGCAGTCCCAGCTGGAAGATATCGACAAGACGCTCAAGCTCACGGTTGACTATGGCTGGCTGACGATCATTTCTCAGCCCTTGTTCTGGTTGCTCAGCAAAGTTCACACCTTTGTCGGCAACTGGGGCGTCTCAATTATTCTCGTTACGTTCCTTATCAAGCTTGCGTTCTACAAGCTAACCGAAGCGAGCGGCCGCTCGATGGCCAAGATGCGCAACCTGCAGCCGCGCATGAAAGCGCTGCAGGACCGCTATAAAGACGATCGCCAGGCGCTGAGCCAGGCCATGATGGAGCTGTACAAGCGGGAGAAGGTCAACCCGGCCGCGGGCTGTTTACCGATACTCATACAGATG
>CAMYON010000151.1 GCA_947260025.1 uncultured Gammaproteobacteria bacterium | reverse complement strand
TATCATGCGGCGATTATCTGGCGACGGTTCTGGGAATATGAAATCACTTTCTGATATTGGCCTGGTGGGCCTGGCGGTAATGGGTGAAAACCTGATTCTTAATATGGAAAGCAAGGGCTACACGGTTACCGCTTACAACCGCACGCAGGACAAGGTAGACGCGTTTCTCGCGGGCCGCGCCAACGGCAGGAATATCCGCGGCGCCAGGTCCGTGGAGGAACTGGTTCGATCGCTCGAAAGGAATAGTATGCATGGCTATTCGGCGGGTGAGGTTTTGTCATGCAGGTAGGAGAATACAGCCTGGTAGCCGACATCGGCGGTACTAATGCCCGCTTCGCACTGGTGGCGGATGGCGACAAGACGCCGCTCGAGCCGCGCAACCTGGCCGTTACCGATTACCCGTCCATCGTCGATGCGATCCACGCTTACCTAGAGCAGGCCGGTCTGGGAAGGCCCCGGCAGGCGTCGATTTCGGTCGCGTCGCCGGTAATCGGCGATCAGTTAAATATGACCAATCACACCTGGAGTTTTAGCGTGCGCGATACGCGCGCTGCGCTCGGGCTGCGCCAACTCAAGGTATTGAACGATTACACCGCGCTGGCGCTGGCGTTACCAGTTTTTACTGAATCCGAACTCCGGCAGGTCGGAGGCGGCAAGGCTCTAGCCGGATTCCCGATGGCGGTGATTGGCCCAGGAACCGGGCTCGGCGTCTCGGGTGTGGTGCGCGCCGGCAAACACTGGATTCCGCTCGAGGGCGAAGGCGGGCACGTGTCCTACGGCCCGGTCAATGCCCGTGAACAGCAGATTATCGAGCGCCTGCGCGAAAATCACGAACACGTTTCGGCCGAATTGCTGGTTTCCGGATCTGGGCTCGCGCTGATTTACGCAACCATTTGCCTGCTCGAGCGCGGTGAGGAGATAAAGCTGCGTCCGGGAGAGGTGTCAAGCCTCGCTCTAGAGGGCGAGGATAGCTTTGCGACCGAGGCGCTGGAGATTTTCTGCGGCATCCTCGGTACCGTCGCCGGTAATCTCGGTTTGACGATGGGGGCTCGTGGTGGGATTTATTTCGGCGGAGGAATCGTGCCAAAGATCATCGATTTTTTTACTGCCTCGATTTTCCGCGAACGTTTCGAGCGGCACGGCCGCCTGACCGGCTATCTGCGCTGCATCCCGACCTATGTCATCGATACGGTCTATCCGGCGTTCATCGGGGCCATGGTCGCGCTCGATCCGGTATACGAAAACGTGGGCGTGGTCAGCCACGAGACCCGCTAGTTAGGCGTAATGAGAAACTGGGCTTTCGACGAGCCCTGGAAAGGATCACCGGACCCGATGGAGCCGGATACACCGGGGAATATTTACCGTGGATCGCAAACCCAAGCTGGTGATGCAGGAATTGTACGCGCACCTGTGGCCGCATCACCAGGGTGAAAACGAACAATCAGTTGGCCGCATCGCGGAGGGGGATCTAGGCCGCGACTGTTTCTTTCTTGACTTTGGAACTTGATCCCCGGGTAACGAGATGCGCATCCAGCGCGACGTGTTTGTTTTCCCCAGATTTTTTCGCGTCAGATAATATCCGAAGGCGCCAATCTCGCATGTTCGAATAGTTGCGGGTTCTTTTTTGAATTTTTCCGTCATGATAGCAGCATCAAGTGATGCTACATAGCTTTGAACGATTATATCGATGAGAAGCGTTATTCGTGCTTGTTTGAAATGCGCCTATATTGCATGAAGTTCAACCCGTATGCGGCTTCAGACGACTAAGACTATATAACTATATAGCTATATAGCACTGTACTATAAAAATTGTATTAAACAGTAAAAGCCAACCGACCATAAACCGAATGGCCGGAAGTAACCACCGGCAGGGTTGGCGTCAGCAACAAGTCTATGGTGTGAAAACCCCGGACTCGATGCTTTGACATCATGAGAACCTGGAACCGGGCCAGGTGCAGGACTGGTCGAGTCACTATCGGTTTAGCGTCGATCCCGGGTAACGGCGCCATGCTGCTCATTCCGCGAGCCAGCTATCGCCCTCGTGGACGACGATCAGGCTCGGGCCGGCATGGTTCATGGCGTTTGCCATTGCCTGCTGCAAACCGGGCAGGCTGCTGACCCTGACGCCCGGGCAGCCGAAG
>CAMYON010000150.1:695-3559 GCA_947260025.1 uncultured Gammaproteobacteria bacterium | reverse complement strand
GTCGTTACCGGGTCGACCGCGATCGAGAACTCGTCAAGCATCAGCAGGTCTGGATCCTGCGACAGCGCGCGCGCGATCGTCAGGCGCTGCTGCTGACCGCCGGACAGCAAGCTGCCGAGCGAATCGAGCCGGTCCTTGACTTCATCCCACAAGGCCGCCCGCGTCAGGCAGCGCTCGACGATGGCGTCTAGCTCGGCCCTGTCACGGATACCGCACAGGCGTGGCACGAAAGCGACATTCTCGTATACCGTCAGCGGCAGGCCGACTGGCAGCGGAAACACGACACCGATACGATTGCGCAGCGCGTATACGTTGCGCACGTCACGAATGTTGACACCCTCGAAGGTGATTTCGCCGTCGACCCGCATGCCGGTATTGAAATCGTTCATCCGGTTCAACGTCTTCAGGAACGATGTCTTGCCCGCGTTGGCCGGGCCGATAATGCCGAAGATTTCGTTTGTCCGTACTTCGAGATTGATACCCGAAATTGCGGTATCGGCACCGTAATGGATCGCGAGATCGCGCACCGCGAGTTTGACCGCGGAATCGGTTCCGGCTTCATTGCCGGTCATTTGCTCGGCTGCGCTTACCATTTCTTTTTACCCCTGAGATACATCCGCAGCGCGATCGACACGCTGTTCATCAGCAATACCAAGCTGATGAGCACCAGCGCGACCCCGTAGGGCAGGGCCTCGGGCACGTTGGGCACCTGTGTCGAGACCACGAACAGGTGCAGCGACAGCGCCATGGTCTGGTCGAATACGCTTTCCGGCAGCACCGGGATGAAAAACGCGGCGCCGGTAAACATGACCGGCGCGGTTTCGCCGGAGGTTCGCGAGACTTCGAGAATGACGCCGGTCAGAATGCCGCTGATCGAGTTCGGCAGCACCACCCGGCGGATCGTTTGCCAGCGCGTCGCGCCCATGTTCCAGCAGGCTTCGCGGAACGCCGGCGGTACCGCCTGCAGCGATTCTCGGGTGGCGACGATGACCACCGGCATGGTCATGACCGCGAGCGTTGCGCTGGCCGCCAGGATACTGGTGCCGAAACCGAAAAATATGACGAAGGCGCCGACGCCGAATAGCGCGTGCACGATCGACGGCACGCCGGCGAGGTTGATAATCGCGAGGTTGATCGAGCGCGTAAACCAGTTGTCGGGCGCGTATTCGCTTAAGTAAATCGCCGCGGCGACGCCGACCGGGACCGAGATCAGCAGCGCCACGCCGACCAGCCAGACGGTGCCGATCAGCGCGGGGAAGATACCGCCCTCGGTCATGCCGTTGGTCGGATTCTGCAGCAGAAAATCGATCGATATCACCGGACTGCCCTTGACCACCAGCGTCGTCAGGATGATCAATACCGGCAGGATCAACAGGCCGGCCATCATACCGAACAGGATTTTATAAAGTTTCTCGGTGCGCTTGGCCTTTACGTTGATATCGGTTTCGAGGAACTGGTTGGCGACGGCTTCGGGTGTGCTCATGCCTTTCTCCTAGCTCTTGCGGATGCCGCGCACGATCAGGTCGGCGGACAGGTTGATGATAAAGGTGATCGTGAACAGGAAAATGCCGATCGTAAACAGCGCCTGGTAGTGCGGCGATCCGACCGCGGTTTCACCCAGTTCAGCGGCGATGGTCGCGGTCAACGCGCGTACCGAGTCGAACACGCTGCCCGGGATGTTGATCGCGTGGCCCGTGGCCATCAGTACCGCCATGGTTTCGCCGAAACCGCGGCCGACGCCGAGCAGCACGCCGCCGAGCAGACCGTTCTTGGCCGCCGGCAGCACGGTCTTGTAGATCACCTGCCAGCGGGTTGCACCCAGCGCTTCGGCTGCTTCGCGGTAGCGGTCGGGTACGGCCTTGAGCGCGTCTTCGCAGATCGACGTCATGATCGGCGCCGCCATCAGGCCGAGAATGACGCCGGCGTTCAGAATATTGAGCCCGAGCGGGTCTTGCCGGTGGCAAATTCGGCGACGTAGATCGCGGAGCCGAGCGAGAACGGAATCGCTATCAGCATCGCCAGCCCGGTGACGCTGGCGGTACCAGCCATCAGGGCGAGAATGCCGTAGGTGGGTTCGTCCTCGTCGGTCGGTTCCCACCACTGCGACAGGAAAAATTCGCTGAAACTAAAATCTTCGAGCAGAAAGCCGAAGCCCTCGATGGTGACGAAGACGAAAATCCCGACAATCAGGATGATCGCGGATATGCCGCTCAAAAAGACGAAATACTGGACGACTTTATCGACATACCAGTCGAAGTTGCGCTGGTTGATATCCGGCATGTTGCCGGTTTGTTGTCCGGAAGCCTGGTTCACGTCAAACGTCCTCGTCGCCGCGCAGCAGGGTCATTAATTCCCTGATATGAAGCGCCAGGGTCTTGTGTAAAGTCTCCCAGTCTTCGGCATCATCCGATTTCGGGATTTCCACATCCTTCCAGTTTAACGCCGAGGTGCGAAAGGGGATCTTGATCACTGCCTTCAAAACCTTTTTGTGCAGCCCGACAATGACATGGTACTGGGCCAGCGACTCCCGGCTAGAATCCAGCTGTCGGGGCGCCATGGCGGATACATTGAATCCGCGCTGTTGCATGAATTCCGTCATGTTCGCGTTCAGGCTGTCGGCCGGGTGGACCCCGGCGCTCGTGTACTCGCCGATGTCCGGATACATCTTGCCGGCAATCATCTCCGCCATCGGGCCGAAACAGCTGTTGTCTTCATCGAGAAACAGAATCCGGTAGACTTTCGGCGCCTTGGTTTCACCCGTTTCGATGAATACGGTTTGCTCTGCCAGGTTCTTGGCCTGGTCCGCTACGCGTTTGAGCTGACTGAATATAATCAGGTAAATCATGGTATCCCGGCTACAGCCT
>CAMYON010000150.1:0-551 GCA_947260025.1 uncultured Gammaproteobacteria bacterium | reverse complement strand
GCCTCGCCCAACTGCACGGCCTCGCGTGCAATCGTGACCGCATAGTCACCGATTCTTTCCAGAATTATGTTGACGCGAATAACTGAAGAGATCAGGCGCAGATGTCCCGCGCTTGGCAGGTGCACCGCGATAAAGGCATGACAGAGCTGGTCGATCTTGCGCATTTGACGATTAATGGGCAGATCGGACAGGATCGTGGTGAAGGCAAGTTTTTCTTTGCCATCGTGCAGGGCACGAAACGCGTCATTCAGGGCCTGTTCGACGCTCGAGCCCATGCTTGCAATTTGATCACGGATTTCAGTTAGATCGTGTTCCAGTCGTTCTTCGAGATGAGACATTATTATTTACCGGCAACTGTTTACAGCGGAGAGAAACCCGCATCCTTGCGGCATCTCTCCAGAGTTAGATAAAAAGCCCTACATGCAGCTGACATCGCGCATCGGGGCATAACCTTTTTTCTTCAGGATGCATTGGCCCGTATCGGATTTGATCCAGTCCATGTATTCCTTGATATCACCCTGAGGTTCGCCATTGGTGTACATGAACAGCGG
>CAMYON010000149.1 GCA_947260025.1 uncultured Gammaproteobacteria bacterium | reverse complement strand
ATCTCGAACTATTTTATCGACAATGGTTATGTCACGAGCCGTCCCTACCTGCTGGAACAGGACGCCAGCGACGGTCAAATCGAGATCCGGATTCTGGTCGGCACCGTGGAGGCAGTTATCGATGCTGACAGCGGCAGCCGCAGCGGCAAGATCGCGACCGCCTTTTTATTCAGCGATGAAATCCTGAACCTGCGCGACCTCGAAACATCGCTCGAACAGATCGAACGGGTCGCTTCAGTCGATGCCAGCATCGAAATAAGGCCCGGGACGCAACAGGGGGGCAGTATCGTTGCGATCAAGACAACCGAGTTGGATCCGCTGCGATTCGAAGTAGGCGCCAACGCGCAGTCCGATCTCGATAACCAGCTCAGTTTTTTCATGAACTGGGACAACCCACTCAATATCAATGACATATTGCAGCTGCGACTGAACGATGGCGAGCTGCGTGAAAGTTTCCAGAGCAACCGCAGCCGTGAACTGTCTTATTCGTTCCCGTTGGGGAAATACCTGATGACCTTGAGCTATAGCGAAATAAAATTCGATCAGCGGATTCAGGGAAGCTTCGGCAGCTTTCTTTCCGAGGGCGAAACCGATAGCGAACGTATCGCTATCAGCAGGATTGTAGCTCGCAACCAGCGCAACCGTTTGACCCTGGCGCTGGCGCTCGAGCTCGACGACACGGAAAACTTTCTCGACGACGAACCGATCGAAGTATCCAGTTACAAGACGACCCAACTGCTGCTGGAACTGCATCATGACTGGTACCAACCCTGGGGCCAGCTCGGCCTGCGCTACAGCTTGCGTCAGGGGCTGGATTCATTCGGGGCCAGGGACGACGATTATTTCACTCGAACCGATAGCTCCGAGAGCGAGGCGCGCCTGCAGTTCGAAATGTTCAGTATCGACGGCAGATTGATATACCTGCTCGGTAATTCGGAGCGCTACCTGGATCTGAACCTGTATTTACAGTACAGCGACGATATCCTGTTCGATAGCGATAAGCTGAATCTTGGCAGCCCCTATACCGTGCGCGGATATTCCTCGGCGCTAAGCGGCAGCAATGGCTGGTATCTGCGCAATGACATTACCTGGCAGTTCCAGTCCATGGCCAGCCCCTTCAGCGAAAAGCGCCTGACCAAGTCGATTGCGCTGTCATTCGGTCTCGATTACGGTGAAGTCAAATGCGAAGTCGATAACCAGGACGTCTGCGGAGATATATATGGCACAGCCCTCGGGCTGGTGGTCTGGGATGCGAATTTTAGCGGGCGCCTGCTATGGGGGCACCCGTTGAAGGAAGTCGACGACGGGATCGGTGACGAGGATCTCTTTCTGCTCGACTTGCGCTGGAGTATTTGATCGCCGGCCGGGTATCTCTGACCACGGCAGTCGGATCGGCGTTCGCGCGAGGCAAATACCTATAACTGGCGTTCGGTAACGTCTTCGCGCTGATCCAGCTGTTCGACTTCGTGTTTGGCGACCGCCTCGGCATAGTCGAGTGAATCGGGCGCGATGTATTCCGCGATCGGGGTGCCGATCGGACCGGCGATCAGCGTCGACTGGTCGCTGACGGCAACACCCGCGCTAGAGCCGATCCGTATCAGGGTAAAAAAGAAAACAACTGCAAACACGGTAGCGATACCCCAGAAATACACCGCCAGGCCAAACAGTTCCATGAAAAATGCGATCACGATAGGTCCGGTCATCGCGCCAAATCCCGCGACCATGACCAGGCTGCCGCTGGCGCCGACGATTTGATGCGGCTCCAGGCGATCGTTGGCATAGGCGATACAAATCGAGTACATCGGCATCGCGGCGCCGCCGAGGGCGACGATGACGAGGTAGAACTCCAGGCTGTCCTTGTTGATAACCACGGCCAGGATGCTGCACACAATTGAAATCAGCGACAGTCCCGCCATCACGCCGCGTCGACCGACCAGGTCTGAAAGCCATCACGCCGCGTCGACCGACCAGGTCTGAAATGTGGCCGACCGGCCACTGAAATACCAGGCTGCCGATCAGAAAACAGGCCATAAACAGCGATATCAGTTTCAGATCCACCAGAACCTGGGACGCATAAATAGCGCCCAGGCCGAAGATGGTGCCATGCGCCATGCCGGTCAGGCAGTTGCCGATCACCGCCAGGGGAGACGCCCGGTAGAGTTCGAGAATCGACATTTTGGACGAGGTATCGAAATTAGGCGCGGGTTTAACGGTGAGTAAAATCGGGATCAGGCCAAACGAGATGATGACCGAAATCAGAATGAACAGGTCGATGGCGTCGGGTTTGGCAATGTTCAGCAGGAACTGGCCGGCGCCCATGCTACCGGTGACGATCACCATGTAAACCGACAGGACCTTGCCGCGGGTTTCGTTACTGGCGCGATCGTTGAGCCAGCTCTCGGTGACGACATAAAATCCGGCGAAGCTGATGCCGGTAATGACCCGCATCGCCATCCATAACCAGGGATCTATGTACACGCCCTGAAACAGGATCGAAATCGACGCCAGCGAGGCCAGCGCCGAAAACACGCGGATATGTCCGACCCGGTTGACGAGCACGGGTGCCAGCATCGAGCCGATAAACATGCCGATGAAGTAACCCGACATCATGATGCCGGTGTTGAAAGTCGAAAAGCCCTCGATGCCGGCGCGCACCCCGAGCAGGGTGCCCTGTAGCCCGTTGGCCAGCATCATGAAGCCGACGCCGAGGAGTATCGCCCAGGAGGCGCCAAGGTCTTTCCACATCGTCTATGTTCTCGTGTAGTGGCCGATTGCCAGTCAGAAAGTTGCGCGGAGTTTAGTAGAGCGCCAGGGTCTCAGCAACGACTAATTCAGTTCCGCGTAACCGGATTCGAGCGCGAATTCTTCAAGCTCGAGGATGGATCGATAATCGTTCGCTTCGACGCTTTCGAAACGCTCCAGGTGGAGTGTTTTCCTGGCCGCGCTCGGCACCCGTGCCAGGCCCTGGTTGAGCGCGGCAACCCAGGTATTTTTCAGCTGTCGAGAGTAGCTTGCTGTGGGCATGACCAGGGGCAAACCGCAGGTCTGCTCACTTTGGCCGATTATTCTGACCGCCGCAATCAGGTCGGGATTGCGATCGGCGATCAGCTGGTAGGTAACGCAGTCGATGGCTGCCAGCTGGGCCTGGTTCGCTGCCACGGCCTCGATACTGGCATGATGCCCCCCGGTGATGCGGGTCTCGGAGAAGTAGTGCGGGCGCGCGCCCAGTTTGGCCAACGCGTGGCGCAAGACGTTCATGCCGCTGTTCGAATCTTCGCCATTTATCGCGACTATTTTCCCGCGACACTGTCGCAAGGATTCAATCGCCGAACCCGCCGGCACGATGAACTGGCTGGTATAGTACTTGCCGCTTGCACCCGGCACGTCAAAGCAGGGCACGCAGAGCGGCGTTAGCGTATCCTGCAGTCGCGTCATCAACGGGTAACCGCAGGTGTGCCCGATAAGCAGATCCCGGTCGCGCAGCACGGCCTCGTTGCCGTCAAAAACCAGTTGCTGCCGCAAGTTGCTATCCGCGTCGATTAACGAGATAAACTGATCGAAAACAGCCTGCCAGGCATTTCTTGTATCCTGGTTCGGGGTATACATGCCGCAGGCGATGAATCGGTCTTCACTCATAAGGCTACAAGGTATGCCCACATGGCCGTAAAAACCAGCGTATTTTGGTTGCCAGGGTAGCTCAAAGAAGTGAACACAGGAGTTTGGAAAATCTACCCTGACATCGATAGACAATTATTAGCGGCTCAAATAATATCGACGCTTCCCGTCGAGGAGCCTGCAATGACCAGAAGAAGAGCTCGAAACCGTAGTCCTGCCAGCGATTCAGTCGTTAAACCGAAAGCCCAACAATTGTTCAATCCCTATGAGCCGATCGCGGCGCTCGATCCCGAGTCGCTGGATCTGATCCATGACGCATCGATGCGCATTCTGGAGGATATAGGGCTCGAAATGGACGGTGCGCGCGTGGACTGGGATACGCAGCGGGTTTACCTCGATCGAACCAGGGTCATGGAAAGAATTGCGAGCGTACCGTCGGAGTTTGTCATGCACGCGCCCAATCCCGAGCGCAATCGGCTGGTAGGGCGCAACGCGATCAACTTTACCACCGTCGCCAGCGCGCCCAACAGCTCCGACCTCGAAGGCGGCAGGCGCACCGGGAACTTCGAGGATTATTCTAATTTCCTGCGTTTGGCCCAGGATTTCGACGTTATCGATTTCTTCAGCGGCTACCCGGTAGAACCGGTCGATATACCGCCCGATACTCGTCACCTGGATGCGACCCTGGCGGCTTTCACCTTGACCGATCGCGCATTTTCGCTGTACTGCCTGGGCGGCGGCCGCGTCATGGACGGTATACAGATGACCGCAATCGCGCGCGGCGTCGATCTCGAGATGCTGAAACGGGAGCCCAGCATTAACAGCGTGGTGAACACCAATTCGCCGTTACGTGTCGACGGCCCCATGCTGGACGGCCTGATCGAGATGGCCGAGTACGGTCAGCCGGTTATCGTCACGCCCTTTACGCTGTCGGGCGCGATGTGTCCGATTACGCTGGCCGGGGCGCTGGCACAGCAAAACGCCGAAGCGCTGGGGGTCATCGCGTTATCGCAAATCGTT
>CAMYON010000148.1 GCA_947260025.1 uncultured Gammaproteobacteria bacterium | reverse complement strand
CAGGAAAGACCCGACGACGTGAACCGCCTGATGCTGGATTGGCTAGTTCAGCGCCGGTGATTCCAGCGCATCTGTTCCTTCGCCAAACATCGCGCGATCAAATGCATTTACGATGACATCAGTCGGCTGGGCGCCGACAACCAGCAGGCGTCGGTTGACCAGGAATCCCGGGACACCGACCATGCCGCTGCTGCGCACCTGGCCTTCGCGCGTCAGCACGAGTTGTTTGACTTTAGCGCTGTCGATCGCCGTGTTGACGTCAACGGCCGAAATACCATGAGGGTGCGCGATATCGATCAGCTCGCCTCTGTCGCCGATGTTTCGCCCCTGTTCGAAAAAAGCGGACAACAAGTCTTCGGCGACCGCTGACTGGTTTGCACCCAGAGTTTCGGCGAGTTGCATGACCTGGTGCACCGGAATCGTATTCGGGACATGTCGGAGTTTGTCGAACCGAAACTCGATACCGGCCGCCTTGCCCTCCGCGGTCAGATGTTTCAGCACGGGCTCGACGTTGGCCGGGCTGCCAAATCGACGGGTGAGGAATACATCGAACGGCTCCCCTTCGGCGGGAATCTCGGGATTGAGCTGATACGGATACCAGCTGACATCGCTCGGTCCCTGCACCGCTTTCAGAGCCTCGTCAAAACGTCGCTTGCCGATAAAACAGAACGGGCACACGAAATCAGCAATCACCTCGACGTGAAGTGCTGCATTCGGCGCCACGCGGTCATTGCTTCGGGCGATGTTCGATAGTGTCTCGCTCACTGGCACAATCCTCCTCAACAGGTTCTGACGTTGGGGCCGTTTCGTCGATCTCAAGCTTGCCTCATTGGCGTTGAACCCAGCATGAACAGCACCATTCACTTACTTGGACGCCGCAGCGGCCAATTAGTTTGCGTGCTTTTCTTCTAAATTGGCGAAAATAATCGAAAAATGGCCTAAATATTCACTAAAAGTGCCGATCTTCTGTAATTGGCTCGGGATTTTCGGCTTGAACTGTCTGTGAGTTGTCGTTTGCTGTTTTTGCTATTTAGTCGATTTTCGGAGAGGTTATAGAATTTTCAGGCTATTTTATCCGATTTTCATGCTTCTTCGGGGCTAAGGACTGGCTGATTTTCGCAGGCAGCCGTTTTTTGCCGCCTGCACCGGGGACCACGGTCTGACGTAGCACGACATTTATCGATTTTAGAGGAATTTAAGGGATTTTAAGGCCTGTTTTTGGACATAAGATGCTTCAGCCCTCTCACCCAGGCAACGTAGGCAATACCGCCGGAGATCATGAAATTATAGATCTCCGGCATCGTGACGAAGCCCGTACCGCTTTCGAGCATGCGGTCGGTCGCGAGCAGAATCCGCATGCCCATCCCGATAATCAGTGCCGAGAGCGTCACCAGCGACTCGAATGCGCTAATCAGCACGGTCCAGGCCGGACGCCAGAGCATCAGCGCGAGACAGGTGAAACATACCCCGTAGTACGCGATTCGCGCGATCGGCTGGGACTCGAGAAATGCCAGGCGGATATTGAAACCCAGGGCGAAATCGAGCACGACGAACAGGACGGTCGCCGCGTAGTAAATGACGAGAATCCTGCCCGAATCGGGGTTGCCCGGTGTTTCGACGGCTGGGCTCCTTCGTAACAATATGTTGCAAGCATCACTTGTCGCGCCGATTTGTGCAATATTTCGGGCTCAGGCCCGGTCTGATAGGGCATGCTTTTCTTTTCGGAGTCCACGCGTGTTGATCAAGAAGCCAGCTGATATTCGGCCATCAGAAATTACGAGCGAGCAAAACTACCTCGATCGTCGCAACTTCATTCGCGCCGGGGCGCTGCTTGGCGGCTCGATTCTGGCGCCTTCTGCAATGGGCGCTGTTGTTCCCGACAGGCGCGGTGCAAAACTGGCTGACATCGGCAAGAGTCAATTTAGCACCGACGAGGCGCCGAACAGCTTCGAAGATATCACCACCTACAACAACTACTACGAGTTCGGGACCGGCAAGAGCGATCCCTACGAGAACGCGCAGGATTTTGACCCCCTGCCCTGGACAGTAAAGGTCGAGGGACACGCCGAGAGACTTCATCAAACCATTCGATCTCGAAGAACGCATTTATCGCATGCGCTGCGTCGAAGCCTGGTCCATGGTGATTCCATGGGTCGGCATATCGCTGGCAGAAGTCGTCAAGCATTTCAGGCCGACGTCAAAAGCCAAATACGTTGCCTTCGAAACGCTGAGCGATCGAAAGCGCATGCCGGGTATTCGGCGGGGATCTCTCGATTGGCCGTACCGCGAGGGGTTGACCATCGCCGAAGCAACCAATCCGCTGCCGATACTGGCCGTCGGTCTCTATGGCCAGGTGCTGCCGAACCAGAACGGCGCACCGATCCGACTCGTAGTTCCCTGGAAGTATGGTTTCAAGGGCATCAAGGGCATCGTCAGCATGCGCTTCACTGACACGCAGCCGGAGACCAGCTGGAATATGGCGCAACCGCGCGAGTATGGTTTCTATGCCAACGTGAACCCGAACGTTGATCACCCCCGCTGGAGCCAGGCGCGTGAACGGCGCATCGGGGCAGGCCTGTTTGCCAGCAAACAACCAACGCTGATGTTTAACGGCTACGGCGATGAAGTCGCTCATCTGTACAAAGGCCTCGATCTGCGCCGCAACTACTAAAAAGAACTTGGACACGCTCACGCAGGTTCGGCGCATCTGGAAACCGATTGTATTCCTGCTCTGCCTGGTCCCTGCGCTTCTTGTCGTGACCGATGCCTTCGAACTGACGGGCCGGCTGGGTGCGAATCCGGTTGAAGAAATTCAGGACCGCTTCGGCATCTGGGCATTGCGGTTCATCATGATTACGCTGGCCGTCACGCCGATGCGACGCGTTACGGGCTGGAACTGGCTGGCGCGTTTCCGGCGGATGTTCGGCCTTTTCACGTTTTTTTACGTGCTGATGCACTTTCTGACCTGGCTGATACTCGACCAGGGTGTTTTGCTGTCGGCAATCCTCGAAGATATCATCGAGCGGCCGTTTATCACGATCGGATTCGTTGCGCTGCTGCTGCTGGCTGCGCTGACCGCCACCTCCACAAATGCCATGCGGCGACGCCTGGGCCGGCGATGGCAGACGCTGCACAATGCGGCCTATGTGATCGCCGTGCTCGGTGTCTGGCACTACTGGTGGCAGGTCAAACAGGATATTAGCGAACCGCTTGTTTACGCCGCGATACTGGCCGTACTGCTGGGCGCCCGTGTTATCTGGAGCCAGCTTCATAAGAAAAGACGGCGTCGAGCGGCTCACCAAACACCGCAGCAATCTTGAATGCCGCTTCGAGCGACGGCGAGTACTTTTCTTTTT
>CAMYON010000147.1 GCA_947260025.1 uncultured Gammaproteobacteria bacterium | reverse complement strand
TCAATCAATCAGTGATATCGCCGCTGGATTGGTTTAGAGTACGCGGAATTCTCGTCTCCACTGGTGTTGGACCTTAATTGTTCAAAACCCTCGGCACCGTCGTCGCCTTATTGCTCAGTTACGGGCTACTGCTGCTCGCCAACGGCCTGTTTTCGACCCTGATGGGAGTACGCACCCAGGTCGAGGGATTTTCACCAAACCTGGTGGGTTTTATCGTCGCCTGTTACTTTGCCGGGCTGCTGCTTGGCGGGCTGTTCGCCGCGCGTGTCGTTACCCGGGTAGGACATATCCGCTCGTTTGCCGCCTTTGCCTCGATGATGTCGGTATCGGCGCTGCTACTGCCGATTTTCGTAACGCCATTCGCCTGGATGGCGTTTCGCATGCTGGGCGGATTCTGCATGGCCGGGATGATCATGGTAACCGAAAGCTGGCTCAACGAGGCTGCGAGCAACAAGACCCGTGGCAAGATTCTATCTTTTTACATGATCACCAACTACTTTGCGGCTGGTTGTGGGCAGTTCCTGCTGAACGTGGGTGATCCCTCCCAGTTCGAGCTGTTTAGCCTGGCCTCGATCATTTTCTCGCTGGCCCTGTTGCCCGTGCTGCTGACCCGCGCCAGGGCGCCGGTGCCGGTGCATTCGAAACGCATGCACGTCTTGACGCTGTATCGCATTGCACCGCTCGGTGTATTCGGCGTTTTCTGCTGCGGCCTGGTCAATTCCAGCATCCACGGACTGGGCCCGGTTTACGCGACCAACATGGGATTTACCGAGGCGCAACTATCGACCTTCATGGCCGCGATCATCATGAGCGGCCTGTTCCTGCAGTGGCCGATCGGGCACTTGTCGGATCGTATCGGTCGCGGACCCTTGCTTGCTGTTATCCCGGTGCTGGTCGCGCTGGCGGCTGGTTCGCTGGTATTTGCCACCGAGTACGTGCTGACCCTGGTCGGCGCCATGGTGTTCGGCGCCTTCGTATTTACGCTGTATTCACTGGCGGCGGCAACGGCAAATGACATGGTAAGTGCCGAACAGCGGGTACAGGTTGCCGGCGCTTTGCTGATTACCTATGGCGCCGGGGCCGCCAGCGGGCCCATCATCGCCGGCCAGTTCATGAGCCAGCTCGGACCGCAGGGGCTGTTTTACTATTTCGCCCTGATCAACCTGTTACTGGCGACCTTCGCGCTACTGATGCGCGGTCACCGCGTCGGCAGTCCCGACAAGCGCAAGCCTTTCGTCGCGGTACCGGCGACCCAGGCTACCTCTAACCAGCTTTACCTGTCCGCGCACGATGAAGCGCCCGAGCATGTCACCCTGATCGATATCGACGAAGATACCGATAAGCAGTAATGCCGAACTCCTGAAATGAGCCTGACGCAAGGACAGCTGGTCGTCACCCACCGTAAAGTCTGGCTGCTGGCGGGGCCGATTATCCTCTCCAATATCTCGGTACCGCTGGTGGGCGCCGTGGACACCGCCGTGGTTGGTCATTTGCCGGAACCGCAGGCAATCGGGGCGGTCGCGCTCGGGGCGCTGATCTTCAGTTTCCTATACTGGGGATTCGGATTTTTGCGCATGGGAACCACCGGTTTCGTCGCCCAGGCTTACGGGGCAGGGGACTGGCGCGGTTTATCCGACACGCTGCTGCGCGTCCTGTTGCTGGCGCTGGCGCTTGGCCTGTTTACCGTCATCGTGGGCTGGCCGCTGATCGATTTTGCGTTGTACCTGCTCGAGAGCAGCGCCGAAGTGGAAGGACTCGCGGCCGACTACGCGCATATTCGCATCTGGAGCGCGCCGGCGGTGCTGTGCGTTTATGCCTTTACCGGGATATTCATCGGCATGCATAACACGCGGGCGGCGTTCGTGATGCAGCTGGTGCTGAATATCAGCAACATGCTGCTCGACCTGCTGTTCGTGCTCGGATTCGACTGGGGCGTCGAAGGCGTGGCGTGGGCCTCACTGATCGCCGAATACCTGGCAATGCTGGTCGGATTTTACCTGCTGCGGATTCAGCTCGGCAATGCGCTCGCAGGTTTCGATCTTGTGCGATTGCTGGACCGCGAATCCCTGTTAAGGCTTTTCAACGCGAATGCCAACATCTTTGTCCGCACGCTGTGCCTGCTGTTTGCATTCAGTTACTTTACCGCGATGAGCGCGCGCCAGGGCGAGGTAATCCTGGCGGCGAACGCGATCCTGCTGCACCTGCAAAG
>CAMYON010000146.1 GCA_947260025.1 uncultured Gammaproteobacteria bacterium | reverse complement strand
GATCGACGACAACATGAGCTTCGGCCTGGGCGTGAATTCGCCATTTGGTCTCAAGACCGAGTACGACGATGACTGGGTGGGCCGTTATCACGCGATCCTGTCGGATCTAAAAACCATCAACATCAACCCGAGCCTCGGCTACCGGGTTAGCGACAAGGTATCGATCGGCGGCGGTATCAGCGTCATGCTTGCTGATGTCGAATTGTCGAGCGCGGTTGATTTCGGCTCGATTTGCGCGTTTCTTCAAAATGCCCAGGGTATTGCACCTGCAGCAGCCTGTAACTCACCGGGGGATCCGAGCTTCGATGGCCTGGGTGAACTCGAGGCCGACAATTACGACGATGTCGGGCTGGGTTTCAATGTCGGGCTGACCTACATGGTTTCCAACATGACCACGATTGGGGTAGCCTACCGTTCCAAGGTCGATATCGACGTCGATGGCGACGCGGACTTCAGTACAGCGGATGGTGTACCAGGTCAAATAGTGCAGGGTATCGTAGTTGACGGGGGCGGTTTGTTTAAAGACACCGGTCTCGGCGCCAAAGTAACCCTGCCGGCCAGTTTATCGGTCAGCGTCGCGCACCGGGTCGACAAGTTCACCTGGCTGGCCGATGCAACCTGGACCGGCTGGAGCTCGTTCGACGAATTGCGCATCGAGTATGACAATCCGGCACAGCCCGATACGGTCACCACCGAAAACTGGGACGACAGCTGGCGCTACTCGGTCGGTTTCGATTACCAGGCTACCGATGCGCTGGTCCTGCGCGCCGGGCTCGCGCTCGACGAGACCCCGATACCGAGCTCCGAGCTCCGCACCCCGCGCATACCGGGCGACGACCGCACCTGGGTATCGCTGGGCCTGACCTACGTGGCGAGCGATACTTTCTCCTTCGACGTCGGTTATTCGCACCTGTTTATCGACGATGTCGATATCGATAACACGCTCGAAAGCGCGGTCCCGACCGTCAACGCGACCCTGACCGGCGAATACGAGGCCGAAGTCGATATCGTGAGCGCGCAACTGAACTGGAATCTCGACTAGTTTCAGATAGTTAACAAACCCTCAAGGCCGCGAGTAATCGCGGCCTTTTTTTTGCCTGCGATCCCGCTCTATCGCGAGTATCCGGCGGGGCGAAGTTTCGCTGCCGGATCAGATATTTAAACTATACTCTGACGTGATTACTTTAAACGGGGACAGGTTTATCCAGGCCTGTCGAATAACAACAAGCCGAACCGTCGAATCATGTCAGGAATTGAACAACGTCTGCAGGAAGTGACCGAGCTGATTTCGCTGCCCGAGGTTTACCTCAAGGTGCGGCGGCTGATGGACGATCCGCATTCGGATATTTACGATTTTGCCGAAGTCATCAGCGTCGATCCCAACCTGTCGACGCGCGTGTTGAAAGTGGTCAACAGCGCTTACTTCGGCTTTCCCGAGCCGGTCGACAGCATCTCGCGCGCGGTCAACATGATCGGCATCGGCCAACTGCACAACATGGTGCTCGGCATCTCGGCGATATCGAGCCTGGAATTGCCGAACGATATCCTGCCGCTGGACACCTTCTGGCGCGCCAGCCTGTTTTCCGGGGTTCTGGCGCGGCTGCTCGCCGAGCAGATGAAACTGGCCAAGAGCGAGCACCTGTTTATCGCCGGGCTGCTGCATGAAATCGGCCACCTGGTGCTGTACTCCAAGTTCCCGCTGCAGGCGCTGGCGGCGCAACAGCTGGCCGAGACCCAGGGCAAGCAGATCCACGAGGCGGAAATGCAGGTGCTGGGCTGCCATTACGGCGATATCGGCGCGATGCTGATGTCCAACTGGAACCTGTCGGAAACCCTGCAAACGCTCACCCGGAACCAGCCGGTTCCGGCCAACGCCAGCGACCTCGAGGTCGAATCGACGCTGATGCACCTGGCGCACGCCTGCGCACATGCCGAGGCTACAGATTCCGGTGAAGCTGCCGATAACTCCCTCGATGCGGAAATCCTTGATTTAACCGGGCTTTCGCAGGAGGAACTGGAAATTTCGCTGGGTGACGCCAGGTCGATAAGCGCCGACATGGAAAAAGTCATCCTGGCCTAATCCCGATTTTAGGAAAGCAAGCCAATGAAAGCTGCACGTGAATTCGTCAGCGACATGGCGGAGCACATTTCGATGCCCGAGGTCTATGTCGCGATTCGACAGCTGCTGTTGAATGCCGATACCACGATCGACGATTTCGTCGAGGTGGTCGAGTCGGACTCGATGCTGTCGGTGCGAGTCATGCGCATGGCGCA
>CAMYON010000145.1 GCA_947260025.1 uncultured Gammaproteobacteria bacterium | reverse complement strand
TTATCGATCCGCGATTCGTCGAAATCCCCGCCAAACAAGTTGTCCGCCAGGTATTTCATGTAACCGCCTCTGCGGCTATCCAGACCCAGTTGCTTGCGCACCTTCCACTGCATATCGGTGATCAGACAGTAACCCCAGGCGTGGGCCTTGCCGAGCAGAGGCCCCAATCCATACCACGAGAAAAGGATCAAACTGAGTGCAATCAGGTTCAGCAGCCGGGTTTGGCAAAACATCCATCCCAGCAGGCTAAACAAGATAAGACCCTGGTGAACGCCATGCAGTGCGAAGTTAAGCGTCTTGAGTAAATATTGGTGCACGGCTGTTAAGAGACGAGTATTCGGCAAGCGTGGAACCCGGGCCCGGCTTGCAAGCGACGATCATTCATTCAATGCCTGTCTATCGGGATTCGTTACTTTTCGCGCAGGCGCGGCATCAGCTCGACCAGGTTGCAGGGACGGGTGCGGTAATCGAGCTGGGTCGAAATCAGTTTCGTCCAGGCGTCCTTGCAGGCACCGGAGGAACCCGGCAGGCAGAAGATATAGGTGCCGTTGGCGACCCCGGCAATCGCGCGCGACTGCAGCGTCGAGGTGCCGATGGTCTGGTAGGACAGGCTGCGAAAAGTTTCGCCGAAACCGTCGATGACCTTGTCGAGCAGCGGCGCCACGGCTTCCGGTGTGCCGTCGCGACCGGTGACCCCGGTGCCGCCGGTGGTCAACACCACCTGCAGGCCCTCGTCGGCAATCCAGCGCGAGACGACTTCGCGAATGCGGTACTTGTCGTCCGGCACGATGGTTTTTTCCGCGAGCCGGTGCCCGTCCTCGGTAAGATACCTGACCAGCAGCGGGCCCGATTTATCGGTGGCCTCGTCGCGGCTGTCGGACACCGTCAGCACCGCGATATCCAGCGGGATGAAGTCGCGCTCCTCGCTCATTCGGCTCAGTACCTGATTTCGTCTTCGATCGACAGGGCGTCGTCGATCAGGTCGCATTCCAGCGTTATCTTGACCCGCACCGGGTTACCGTCGAGCCGGCCTTCGTTATTGGCCAGGTCGACCGCGCGCTCGATTTCGCGTTGCGACGTGATGCCGACTTTTTTCAGGAATTTGCGGATCGACATGTTAAGCGCTTCTTCGTCCATTACTGCCTCGTTCAAATTTAACCAAAGCGGGTATTTTAACCGTTTTGCCCGGTAGCCCCAATGAAAATTCGACGCGCGTCGCCAGGGATTGGTAAACTGCCCGTCCCGAAAAACCGGATCCGAAGGATTTCACCCGATGTCAGGAAATCTGCTTGTTGCCGCAGCGGCGCGACTACTTGCAAACCAGGCGCTATCCAGCGAGTTACGGCTATGCCTGTCGACCAGGACCGGCGATGCAGACCCACGCCTGGCGCACTGCCTGTTACCCGGGTTCAGGGGAGTCGAATGAGTACCACGGTCAACGATATTACCGCGGTAATCCTCGCCGGCGGTCAGGGCCGGCGTATGGGGGGCCAGGACAAGGGGCTGATCGAGTTCAACGGCACGCCGCTGGTCGAGATCCTGATCGCGGAACTCGAACGCCAGTCGCTCGGTATCGTGATCAACGCCAACCGCAACCTGGACCGATATCGGGATTACGGTTTCCCGGTGATTAACGACCAGCTGCAGGACTACCAGGGTCCGCTGGCCGGCTTTGCCAGCGCGATGGACAGCGTCGATACCGATTTCATCCTGACCCTGCCCTGTGACGGGCCACAGCTTGCCGCCGATTATGCCGCGCGTTTCATCGCCAGCCAGCAACAAAGCGGGGCATCGATCTGCGTCGCTTTCGACGGCGAGCGCCTGCAGCCGGTGCATGCGCTGATCAAAGTGGGTTTACGCGCGAGCCTCGGCCAGTTTCTCGATAGCGGCGACCGCAAGATCGACCGCTGGTACGCGTTGCACGACTACGTGCAAACCGATTTCTCCGATTGCCGCGAGATGTTCCGCAACATCAACACGCCATCCGATCAACAAACCCTGCAGGCCGATCACTAACATGCACGACGACATCCCCATTCTCGGCTTCAGCGCCTGGAGCGGCACCGGCAAGACGACGCTGCTGCGGCAGTTGATCCCGGCGCTCAAGGCACGCGGTTTGCGCGTATCGGTTATCAAGCATGCACATCATCATTTCGACCTCGATTTTCCCGGCAAGGACAGTTACGAGTTACGCAAGGCCGGCGCCGACCAGACCGTCATCTGCACCACCACACGCATGGCGATGATTACCGAGTTCGATCACCCGGGAGACGA
>CAMYON010000144.1 GCA_947260025.1 uncultured Gammaproteobacteria bacterium | reverse complement strand
CGCCTACATCGAACGCCCCTTCGAGTACGGCCGGCAGAATCCCAAGCCGGTCGCGCCCTGGGAGGCCAATACAATGCACTCGACCAGCATCGTCGACCTCGCTCGACAACTAGGTTGCTAATTTTCAGGAAATATCATGAGTCTGATTGCCAAAACGCCAGAGCCGCCCTACTACGCGGTCATCTTTTCATCGCACAAAACCGAAGACAGCGAAGGCTACGCCGAAACCGCCGTCCGCATGGTCAAACTGGCGTCCGAACAGCCCGGTTTTCTCGGCGTCGAATCGGTGCGCGAGGACCTGGGTATCACGGTTTCTTACTGGGCCGATCTCGAGTCGATCAGGCAATGGAAACAGAACGCCGAACATCGCCTGGCGCAAAAATCGGGCATGAAAAAATGGTATTCGAGCTATAAAACGCGGATTGCGCTGGTCGAACGCGATTATGAAAGCCGCGCTTAACAGTTAATAATTCGTTGACATTAGCGGATTTACGTATAAAGTTCTGTTCAGCTTGAAACTAAGTCTAAATTATTTCCACTCCTCGTTGTGTTTCTGTATTCCCTCGTTCTGTCGTCAATAAGTATTAGTCTTGCTTCTGGCACTATCGCCTCTCGTAGGTTTTTGTTTTTTTTATAAAGGTACACATTATTATGTCTGACAAGACAACCGGCAAAGTAAAATGGTTTAACGAAGCCAAGGGCTTCGGATTTATCGAACAGGAATCAGGTCCTGACGTATTCGCGCATTTCAGCGCAATTCAGGGCACCGGATTCAAGACGCTGACCGAAGGCCAGCAGGTTGAATTCAAAATCACCCAGGGACAGAAAGGACCCCAGGCGGAAGATATCACCCCCGTCTGATTGGAGTCACCGGCCCGGCCGGTAATCCAGTTTTAAGAAGCCAGGCTTTCGGGCCTGGCTTTTTTTATGCCCGGGGTTTGCATCAGGCGATAATCCTGTCACAAACGGGCTGCATCGATTTTGCTTGATTCGAGTCCCGGCCGGCGATATATATCGCATGGCTGCACAACACGAGGCTCCCAAATGAAACCGGAACGCTGGAAAACACTGAAGAACAAGCTTTTTACATACCAGGTGGGCTTTGCTTCGCCGCCGCATGATTTCGACGCGGCGCCGAGCGATTTTCTGCGTATCAGCGCCGACAACGTCGGGGCGCACGGGCGCATGCTGCACGTTCCCGATTACCAGCACGAACTGACGCAACGCGTGGATAACTTTCATTTACTCGAGGAATTCGTGCACTGCATGTCGAACAACGGCGCCGACGTTTGCGGCCAGGTCGGAACCAACTGGGTACATTGCCAGGGCACCACGCCGGACGAAATCGACGATATCTGCAATCGCATTGGAGATACTTACGAAACCCCGTTCCACATGGCGGGCTATTGCGTGGTCGAGGCGCTGCGTGATATGGGCGCCGAGCGCATCGCGCTGAACTCGGTTTACTACTGGCCTGACTGGCGCGACGGCTATGCCCGCTTCCTGCGCGAAGCCGGCTTTGACCTGGCCTATGCCGGCAACTTCGTCGACCAGGGTTTCTTCGCAACGCAGCAGGAATGCAACGACTGCATCTGGATTTTCGACGGCGACCTGGCCGAGCGCTCGATGGCTTATGTCGCCGAGCAGGCCCCGGACGTGGACGCTATCGTGGTCAACGGCATGCCCAATTTTCGCCGCGCCGACGGCTTGCCACAGCGCATCGTGTCGCTCGACCGCGATCTCGAATCCGCTGTCGGCAAACCGATCGTGTCCTCCGACACCGCGCTCTACTGGCGTATTTACAAATCGCTCGGCACCGCGCCGATCGGGCGACACGGACAACTACTCGGTTCACTGCAATAGACAAGCCGGTGAACAAGATACTGGTACTCTGGGCAACCCCGCGTTCGACCTCCACCGCGTTCGAGTGGATGATGCGCATGCGTGGCGATATGAACTGTTTCCACGAACCCTTCGGCGAGGCCTGGTACCAGGGAGACGACGCGCGCTGGCCCCGAATCAAGCCTGACAGCCCGCGCATCGAGGGCCTGACCATCGACGGCGTCTGGCAAACCCTGCGCCAGGCGGCCACCGAGGGCCCGGTTTTCTCGAAGGATTTTCCGCACTACATCGAGCATATGTGGAGCGACGAATTTCTCGATCATTTCAATCACAGCTTCCTGATCCGCGACCCGGCCAAGGTCGCGACCTCGATGTACAAGCACTGGCCCGATTTCGTACTCGAGGAAACCGCCTTCGTCGAACAACGCAGCTTGTTCGACCGCCTGTGCGACCGGCTAGGCCATGCGCCACCGGTAATCGACAGCGACGACCTGCTGGAAGATCCGCACGGCATCGTCGAGGCTTACTGTAACGCGGTCGGCATTCCCTACATCGAGTCCGCGCTCAGCTGGGA
>CAMYON010000143.1 GCA_947260025.1 uncultured Gammaproteobacteria bacterium | reverse complement strand
CAGCTATGGCCGAGCACAAGCAAGCGGGCCGCAGCCGGGCGGCATAATCGACCGGGCACGGGTTTCGCAGTTCTGGCTGGCATACATGACTGCGGTGTTTGCCGGGCTGATGGCAATCGGTCACGCTGCCGGCATTGCGCTGTCGAAAGACGCCTCGACCGCACTCGCCACGCTGGCGGCGATCACGATTGGCATCGGCAGTGCGTTGGGTGGGTTCGTCGCCGGCGGGCTGGTCGATCGCTGGCCGGTCCGACGCCTGCTGGTCGGTTTTGCCGCTGATCGCCGCGGTAGCACTGCTGCTGATCGGCATCACCGAGGACGCGTACGTGGTCGTTGCCCTGTTGTCGCTGGTGGGTTTTTCCTACGGTTCGATTATTGCCGTCTACCCGGTTGCGATTGCCCGTTGTTTCGGCGAACGCGGTCCGCAGGCCTACGGGCAGGTTTTTACCGCCTGGGGCTTTGCCGGCCTGGTGGCGCCGTGGAGCGCCGGCCTGATTTACGATCTGCGATCGGGTTACGAGCTGGCGATGTTTATCGCCGCAATGATCGCGGTGCTGTCGGCGTTATGCGCCGCGCTCTTCCGCTTCGAGCCCGTCGTCGAGGGCCGCGCGGACTAGCTGCTGAAAGTACAGGGTGCCGGGTTCCCGGGTTGCCGAAAGCCGACCCCCGGGATAGATCCCCGACGCCAGATTGCGCTGCACCAGTTCGCAGATGCTGACGTCTTCATCCATGACCCGTTCGGAGTTGGGGCGAATTGTGACGTTGTCGATGCCCTGGGCGGCGGCCTTGTCCGCATTCGACCAGAACCAGCGACGTATTTCGATCGAGTCCGCGGCCAGTGGCAACACGGTTTCGGCGTTGAACGCATAGTCGGCAAAATGCAGCAGTAGCCCCGGGAACTTGTAAATCCAGAAACCCTGGCCGGCACGGCTGTCGTCGTCCCCGGCGCTATAGCTGACATCGAAGCCGACAAACTCGCCGTTGGCATAGTTATCGATCCTGACCGACTCGCGCTGCATCGAAGATCCCAGTGCCCGGTGCACCATGCCGACGTGGTAACCCTCGCAGGAATTGTCGCCATAGGTCTTCCAGTTAGCACTCGCTGATTTACGGGCCTCGCCATCGAACTGCATGCTGGCAGTTGTATCGAAGCGCGCCGCGATCGAAGGAATATCCCCCAGCCAGGCTTCGAGCTCGGGCGCGGCCTCGTCGAGGCAGACGAAAACCAGCCCGTTCCAGCTTTGCACCCGGACCGGCAGCAATCCCATCTGTGCGGGGTCGCCAAGCGCGTCTGCCTCGAACCCGGGCGCCTTCAGCAACTCCCCCGAACAGGCGTAGCGCCAGCCGTGGTAGCGGCAGACGAAATCCCGGCAGTGACCCGTGCCGTCGAGCACCAGCGGCCCGGCGCGATGCCGGCACAGGTTATAAAACCCGCGCAGGTCGCCCGCCTGATCGCGGACAATCACCAGCGGCCACTTCATCAGGTTAAGCGCAAGATAATCGCCGGGCGCGGCGAGCGTGGCCTCGATGCCGATCAGCCACCAGTGACGTCGAAAAATATGTTCGCACTCGTAGCGGTAGATCTCGGCGTCATGGTAGTAGCGGTGTGGCAGCGTTGCACTCATGGCTGAAGAATATTTCCTCGGTTGCATTGATAGCGGAGATGATGTTCCAATCGAAGGCATGCCGCAACAATCAAATCTACTTGGCTGCCTGTGGATGCTGGCCGGCGGGCTGCTGTTCGTCGCCGTCACCGTGCTGGTACGGCACCTGGGCTCGGACATGCCGGCGGTCGAGGCCGCGTTTATCCGCTACCTGGTCGGGGTGGGGCTGTTATTGCCGCTGATCTGGCGCATGCGCTGGCGCGGAATCCGGCCCGGCAGTTTCAAGCTCTACTTTTACCGCGGTCTGGTGCACGGCGTCGCGGTCATGCTGTGGTTTTATGCGATGGCGCGAATCCCGCTGGCGGAGGTGACCGCGATCGGCTTTTCGACGCCGGTTTTCACCGCGCTCGGCGCCATCCTCATTTTTCGGGAACAGGTCAGGGCGCGTCGCATGCTGGCAATCGCCGCGGGCTTCATCGGTACCCTGGTTATCCTGCGACCGGGTTTTCAGACGATCGAGACCGGGTCGCTGGCGCAGTTGATCGCGGCTTTGTTTTTTGCAGGTTCTTTCCTGCTGGCGAAGAAAATGACGCAGCGCGAGAGTTCGGGCGACATCCTGGTAATGCTGACGATATTCTGCACGCTGGCCTTGCTGCCCGGCGCTATTTATTACTGGCGTCAGCCGACCATGATCGAGGTCGGCTGGCTGGCGCTGGTCGCGGTCTTTGCGACCGCCGGCCACTACGCGATTACGCGCGCGATCTCGTATGCCCCGCTGACGGTGACACAGCCGTTATCGTTCCTGCAGCTGGTGTGGGCGATCCTGTTTGGTTA
>CAMYON010000142.1 GCA_947260025.1 uncultured Gammaproteobacteria bacterium | reverse complement strand
TGTCGTTTAACGCCGCGACCGCGACCTCGACCGCCTGGTCGGTGATGCCGTCGTCACGGTAAGAACCGTTGATCACCAGTACATTCGAACTATTCGCCATGATTCCCTCCGGCCCTCGAAACTACGCCCGGATCCTGTCGTCGATATTGATACATATCAAACTCGCTCTAAATCCCCGTGAAATGCGGCGCCGGGTCGCTTAGAATTCGTTGCAGAACAAAGGGATGACCGATTGCCGATAACTCTTGAAAAACTGATCGAGCGCCACGCGCGTTATCGAGGCGACCAGCTGGCGGTCGTGTTTGGTGACCAGCGCCTGACCTGGGCGCAATTCAATGTGTCGGTCAATCAACTGGCGAACGCAATGCAGGCCCGCGGCATCGGCAAGGATGACAAGGTCGCGAGCGCATTGCCCAACAGCATGGAATTGCTGTTGGTTTACTGGGCGACGGTTTCGATCGGGGCGGTGCTGGTGCCGCTCAGCCCCTTGCTCAAGCCGAAGGGCCTGATCAACCTGCTAAACAATGCCGACGTTTGCCTGGTCTTCCTGACGCCAGAACTGTTCGCCGAACTGGGCCCGGATCGTGACCAGATCGGCAATGTAAAAGCCGAAAACTACATTCTGGTCGGCGCTGACGAAAGCGAAGCCACCGGTTACGCGGCATTCGTCGCCGGCCGTTCGAATGAACCGCCCGACTATCCCGAGATGCAGCAGGAAGACCTGTTTAACATCGTCTATTCGAGCGGTACTACCGGCATGCCCAAGGGCATCATGCACAGTCACCTGGTGCGCGCCAACTACGGCAGTCATTTCGCCGCCTCGTTTCGCATGACGCCGGAAAGCGTCGTGCTGCACACCGGCTCGATCGTGTTCAACGGCGCGTTTGTCACGCTGATGCCCTGCTTCTTCCTCGGCGCGCGTTACATTCTGCATCCGCATTTCGACGTCGAGGCAATGATCGAAACCGTGGCACGCGAAAAGGTTACCCACATCATGATGGTGCCCTCGCAGATCATCGCGCTGCTGCAAAGCCCGAACTTCAACGCGTCGAACATGCAGTCGATGAAAATGCTATTGACCATCGGCGCGCCGCTACAGCAGCAATACAAGGAAGCGGTCAACGCGGTGATACCCGGCCGGTTTTACGAGCTCTACGGGCTCACCGAGGGTTTCGTCACAATCCTGGACCGTAGCGATTTCGAGCAGCAGCCGGGCTCGGTCGGTTGCCCGCCGCCAGGGTACGAAATGCGAATTGTGGGCGATGACGGCTCAGACCTGCCTCCCGGAGAGATCGGCGAGATCGTCGGCCGCGGGCCCGCGCTATCTTCCGGCTATTACAAACAACCCGAGCTGACGCGCGAAACCTTCCGCGACGGCTGGCTCTACAGCGGCGATCTCGGTTACCTGGACGAACGCGGCTTTCTGTACCTCGCGGGTCGTAAAAAAGAGTTGATCATTACCGGCGGCGTCAACGTCTACCCGCAGGACATCGAGGAAATCGCCGGGGCCCACGAACTGGTGCTCGAAACCGCGGTGTTCGGGGTCGACTCGGACAAGTGGGGAGAGACACCGGTGGCCGCCATCGTGCTGCAACCCGAAGCCACGCTTGACGCCGAAGAACTGAAACAATGGATCAACCAGCGGGTCGAGGCGCGCTTTCAGAAAGTCTCGGATGTCTACCTCGTCGACCAGATGCCGCGCAACGTCGCGGGTAAAACCCTTAAAAACGAACTCAGGGAAAACTACCTTGCAAATCAAAAATAATACTTTCGTAATCACCGGCGCAGCCCAGGGTCTGGGCGAGGCTATCAGCCTGCAGCTCGCCAGTCACGGCGCCAAACTCGCCCTGCTCGACGTCAACGCCGAACGGCTCGACCAGACCCTGAACGCCTGCAAACAGGCCGGGGCCGAGGGTTTCGCCTTTACCTGCGACGTCGCCAATGAAACCAGCGTGCGCCGCTGCTTCGCTTCGATCGAGGAGCACCTGGGAGCGATCGCGGGGCTGGTCAATAACGCCGGCATTCTGCGCGACGGCATGCTGGTCAAGGTCAAGGATGGCGAAATCGTCGACCGCATGTCGCTGGAACAATGGCAACAGGTTATCGACATCAATTTAACCGGGGTATTCCTGTGCGGGCGCGAGGCCGCGACCAGCATGATTCGCTACGGCAAGGGCGGCGTCATCGTCAATATCTCGAGCATCAGCCGCGCCGGTCACACCGGGCAATCCAACTATTCCGCCGCCAAAGCCGGGGTGGCCGCGCTGAGCACGACCTGGGCGCAGGAATTGGCGCGCTACAACATTCGCAGCGCCGCGATCGCCCCCGGTGTATTCGAAACCGAGATGGTCGCGTCGTTGAAACCGGAAGCGCACGAACGCATCACCCGCGCGGTACCGCTGCAGCGTACCGGCACGGTGGAAGAACTCGCCCAGGCGGTAGAATTCATCATCG
>CAMYON010000141.1 GCA_947260025.1 uncultured Gammaproteobacteria bacterium | reverse complement strand
TTCGAGCAAGGCTATTTCGACCAGGCGCGAGACCTGTTGGCCCGTATCACCGATACCCTGCCCGATTTCATTGAATCCGAACGGAAATACCTGCTGACCAATCTTTACCTCGGCGCTGGTCAATACGACGAAGCCGCCGACCTCAGCAACCGGATCGACGACAAGTCGATATGGAAACTCTACGCCCGCTACAATCTCGCGATTTCAAGAATCGAAGACGATAATTACGAGATTGGCAAAAACCTGCTGGGCCGAATCGGGCAAATGGAATCGACGACTCCCGAAATGCTGGCCTTGCGGGATCGCGCCAACCTGTCGCTGGGACTCAAACAATTGCGCATGGATCTCAGCGAACCGGCGCTTGAAAGCCTGTCACGTGTGCGCCTGGAAGGACCCATGACCCACCAGGCGCTGCTGGCTACGGGCTGGGCGAGATATCGACTCGACCAGTTCGACAAGGCCCTGGTTCCCTGGCGCCTGCTGTTGCAGCGCAACGCGATCGACGCCGCGACCCAGGAAGCCATACTGGCGATTCCATCTGGCTATGCCGAACTGGGGCAGGACAAGCTGGCAGTACAACATTTTGAAATTGCGACCAGGCAGTTCGAGGACCAGTTGCAATTACTCGATGGCGCTATCGCCTCGATTGAAAACGACGGCCTGATCGCGTCGTTGCGGGAAAACGCGATCCTGTTCGATCGCAGCAGCCTGCAGCGATTGCCGCCCAGTTCGGACGTGACCCCGCAGTTGCACCTCCTACTGGCCTCCACCGAGTTTCAACGCGAAATCAAACGCTACCAGGAGTTACTCGATTTGCGCAATTCGCTGCGGTACTGGGGAACCAGTTTTCCCGCGCTGGAGCTGATGCTGGAAGAACGTCGGCGGGCATTCGATCAACAGCTGCCTAAGCTGCAGCAATCGGAAAAAATCGAGCAGCTGGAACGGCAGCGAGCGCAACGCAACAAATATGCCACGCGTTTCAACGAAATCAATGCCGAACAGGACTACAAGGCTTACGCCACCCCCGACGAGCAAGAGCAGCTCGAACGGCTGCAACGCGTCACCCGTTCGATCGAAAAGGTCGGAGGGCAACGCAATACCAGTTACCAGCAGAATATGCTGAGACTGTTATCCGGCCTGCTGCAATACGAGCTCGCGATCGATTACCCGGTGCGGCGCTGGAAAGCAAGAAAGCAGCTGATACATCTCGACCGGGCACTGGCGGAATCCGCCTACCGGGTTGATTCCCTGGGCCGAATTACCGAACGCACCGAACTCAATTTCAACTTTTTCCAGCAACGCATAGACGGCCAGTCGGATCGTATCCGTAACCTGCGCGATCGGGTCGGCCAACTGCTGCAGGCGCAGGAGCAGCACATCAACAACCTCGCGATTGACGAGATCAAGCGACAGCAGCGGCATGTCGTGCAGCTAAGGCTGAACGCAAGCTTCGAACTCGCGAAACTGTACGACAAGCTGACGGCAGAACCAGAACAATGATCGAAGCACTGCGTAAAAGACTTTTGATCATGCTTGCCGCCGCGACGCTGACGGCCTGCGGTTCCGACGGCGTCGATATCGGACCGACAATCGCAGATCTCGAAGAATTACCGCCGCTGATCGATGCCGCCGAGCTCGAGCCCCAGGCAAGCTTCAAGGTCGATCGCCAACAGGTCATCGAAAGTTTCCGCTCGCTGGTGGAAATTACCGCCGAGGGCGGCGGTACCGGCGATGAATTGCGGCGCCTGGCCGATCTCGAACTCGAGTCCAGCCTCGACAACCGGATTTCTGACGACGAGACAACCCAGCAGCGAGGCGTCGAGGAAGCCCTGCACGCTATCGGCATCTATGAATCCTACCTGCAGAAATATCCGGCGCGAGAAGACAACGATATGATCCTGTACCAGCTATCGCGCGCCTACGCGCTCGAGTCGAATGTCGAAAAGTCAGTTGCTGCGCTGGACCGTATCGCAACCGAATACCCGGATTCGCAATATATCGACGAAGTTCAGTTCCGACGCGGCGAAAACCTGTTTGTCGAGCGCGAATACCAGGCAGCGGAGGCCGCTTACGGCGCCGTCGTCAACGATCACCCGGATTCGCTGTTCTTCAAGAAAGCGCTTTACAAGTATGGCTGGACCCAGTTCAAGCAAAGCCGTTATCTCGACGCGTTGGCAAGCTACACCCGCCTGCTGGACGTCAACCAGGAAGAGCAGAACGTGCAGGAAATCGGCTTTAATCCCGAACTCTCCCGGGCCGATCTCGAACTGCTGGAAGACGTGGTGCGCGTGGTCTCGCTGGCCTTTTCCTACCAGGACGAAAAATACTACATCTCGAAGTACTTCAAGGAGAACGGTAAACGCGCCTACGAGCCATTGCTCTATCTCAGGCTGGGCGAACTCTACCTCGGGAAGAAGCGGATTATCGATGGATCGGATCTGTTTCTCGCCTATACCAAGGAATACCCTTACTCCTCGCACACGCCGTATTTCCACCAGCGCGCGATCGAAACCTTCCAGCAGGCCGGGTATTCGGACCTGGTGCTGGAAGAAAAAATAGCCTTCGTCGATCGCTATGACGTCAACAGCGAGTACTGGGCGACCCAGGAAG
>CAMYON010000140.1 GCA_947260025.1 uncultured Gammaproteobacteria bacterium | reverse complement strand
GGAACCACGGTTACCGGAATCGTGCCGACCAATACCTATCGCTGTGCCGACGGCAAGTACATCGTGATCGGTGGCAACGGCGATTCCATCTTTCAGCGACTAATGATTGCCGCAGGTTATCCGGATATGGCGGCCGATCCGCGACTGGCCACCAATCCGGGTCGGGTCGAACACGAGGCGGAGATCGATAGCGCCCTGGCGCAATGGTGTGCTGCTCACGATTCGGGCGACCTGTTGCAGCAACTCGACGCGGCACGCGTCCCGGCCGGGCCGATATATAACGTCGAGGATATGGTCAACGACGAACACTTTAATGCGCGCGGCCTGTTCGAGCAGGTCGAGATCGACGGAAAACCGCTGAAAATCCCGGCGATTCTGCCGCGACTCTCGCGCACCCCGGGGGCCACGCGCTGGCCCGGTGGCGAGCTTGGCAGGGACAATCGTGAAGTGCTCGAGGAAATGCTGGGTTTGAGCGAGCAGCAACTCGAGGAGTTACGCGCGGCGGCGGTAATCGCCTGAACCGTGAACCTTTTTAGTACCAACCAGTTGAATTGTGGAGAGTGAAATTATGAATAAACAACGCGTGCTTCCTTTAATCCTGCTAGCTTTCGGACTGGCATCTTCGCCCGTCATCGCTGACGGTGGCAGTTATTCCAATTCGAACTCACGCCTGGCGCCGTTTCAGGAACTGATCGAGAACGAGGAATACGAGGAGTCGATCGCGCGCCTGGACGAGGCATTGCGCGATGATCCAGATGACGCGGACCTGTTGAACCTGATGGCTTTTAGCAATCGTAAACTGGGTAAGTTCGATATAGCCTTCGATTTCTATCAGAAGGCTCTGGAGATCGAACCCAAGCATCGCGGCGCCAACGAGTATCTAGGTGAACTTTACCTGCAGCTAGGGCAACCCGAAGAAGCCGAGAAGCGCCTGCAAGTGCTCGACAAAGCCTGTTTTTTCGGCTGCGGAGAGTACGATAAACTGAAGCAGGCGATCGCGGAATACCGTAAGAAAAATCCGTCCTGAAGCGACGCTGATTTTACCTGCTCCCGGGTCCTGCGTCGCTGTAGCGGCTGGCGTCAGTTTTTTACAGCCTGTGATATGCCCGGATAGCCCGGCTATCGCTAGCCAGTGAGCAATTCATGATAAGCTAACACGGTGATTTATTATCGTGAGTTAATGCTCGACCGGGCCAGCGAATCACGCAAGGATAGAGCCTGGGTGCAGCAACAGTGGGAGCGGCAACACTGTCGGGTTTTTGTTCTAAGACACGACAAGAGCCTGATGCGGTGGCGCGACCGTGACGCCGACCAACCTGAAGTCGTCCATGTCGCGCAGACCGAAGTCCTGGAACTTGCCCCTGAAATAGATCAGCTGGTGTTCCTCGGCCTTGACGATTCGGGTCCGATGTTTGCGCTCGATGTATCGCACCACCACGACGATAGGCTGGCCGCGTTCGTCAGCGATAGTGAATTCATCGATTTGCGTGATGTCGGCTGGCTGCTGGACAAGCAGCAGGCGGCTCAGCTCGCCTACGCACGCGGGCTGCTGTTCTGGAATCGAAGCCATCGTTATTGTGGAATCTGCGGCAGTCCCACCCGCAGTGAAAACGGCGGGCACATGAGACGCTGCAGCAACAGCGACTGCGGGCGCATGCACTTTCCTCGTACCGATCCGGCGGTCATCATGCTGGTGGAGGACCACTCTAACCCGAGCGCTCCGCGTTGCCTACTGGCGCGTAATTCACGATTTCCGAGCCGTATGATGTCGACCCTGGCCGGGTTTGTCGATCCGTTGGAGAGTCTGGAGGAGACGGTAGCGCGCGAGGTTTACGAAGAGTGCGGAATCCGCGTGGGAAATATTGAATACCAGGCATCGCAACCCTGGCCGTTTCCGTCGTCGATCATGCTGGGTTTCAGGGCGCAGGCCGAAACCCTGGATATCAAGGTGGATGGTGTCGAAATCGAGGAGGCTTACTGGTTTGGCGTGGAGCAGCTCAGGGATTTTGGCGAGTGGGGTGATGGCGGGCAGAATTTCAGCTTGCCACGCCGGGATTCGATCGCGCGCTACCTGGTGGAATCCTGGATCGCGGAAAACTCCTGAGCCGGACCGGCTTGCCTCGTGCCGGCCCGGCTAGCTTTCTTCAGGCACATTTTTTCTGGTCGAATAAAGCTTCATTGCTGGCGTCGAGGGCCTGATCGACACCTTCGCTACCGGGTAATCGGTCCGCTGCCAGGTGATGATCGCCACGCGCCGAAACACGGTTGGAATTCAATTCGTCCAGGTTTGTCACGCCCAGTTCGACCGAGTAGAGATCGGCCCGGGTCAAACCCATGTCTTGCAGCAGGTGATCGTTGAGCCCCTGCAGTGAGCGCAAGTTGCGCCGCTGTTTTAGCTCGGCTCGATAGTCCGCGACAGCGGCAACCAGTCTTGCCTTGATGAGTGCAAAAAGATCGATAACCGACTGGCTGCGAATTCTACGGCCATGCTGCTCCAGTGCGTCGTAATCAGGCGCATCGTGGTGGTGCAACAAACCGTTTCCGGTATTGGCGTCAACGATCGAAGCAACTGCATATTGAAATAATTTCATTTTAGTATTCCTCATGTGAGAGTTAATCGATACTTACTGCTTAGTAGGAATATATTTATTGATATCGATATTCACAAACGATATATTTTCGATTTCGAGTTAGAAAAACTAAAATGAAAAGATTGCCTCCACTAAAAAGCCTGCAGGCGTTCGAAGCGGCTGGGCGTCATTTGAGCTTTAGCGAGGCTGCACGTGAACTGAACGTCACGCCGGGAGCGATCAGCCAGCAGATCAGAATGCTCGAGGATTTTCTCGAGACCATGTTGTTCAGGCGTTCGAATCGCTCGATCGCACTTACCGCCGACGGGCAGATCTTCCTGCCGTTGATCAGCAGCGGCTTCGAGCAGTTTAACGAGGCGGTCTCCATGCTGGGACAAAAACGCAGCGAAGGTCCGCTGACGATTA
>CAMYON010000139.1 GCA_947260025.1 uncultured Gammaproteobacteria bacterium | reverse complement strand
GCCTGGTGCCTCCGCGGTGGCACTCTGGGCGACGCAGCAGTTGTTCCCTTTGGAGAAAGGTGGCCAGCTTTCGGCATGGTTGGACCAGGGTTTGCTGGCCGCACGCAGTTTCCGGGAGTGTCTTGACGCGAGTGAGAATTACCAGCCGCTCATGTCGCCGGAACTCGATATCGTCTGCTACGCACTTACTGCCGACACGGCCAGCAATTCGAGCGCACAGGCGCGGCGTGTTTTCGAACTGGCCGCACAGCAGGAACTGCATCTCGCGATGATCGAGTTGCCCGTTGATCTGGTACGGACATACGTTTCCGGGCTTGCAGCCGACGTAGAGACCGTAACCTGCCTGCGCTCGGTGCTAATGAAGCCGGAGCACAAGGACTGGCTGCCGCAGATTATGGCTATCCTCGAAGAATGCGCGTCAGCATAAAGCCAATATAAAAACACGCGAAACCGCCGACCATTGTCACCATCAAATAGGCGAAGGAGTTTAGCAACTCGCTGCGTTGCAGCATCGTATGCATTTCCATGACCAATGCAGACAGGGTTGTGAAGCTGCCACAAAAACCAATCGCAAACAGCAACCAATGCAGACAGGGTTGTGAAGCTGCCACAAAAACCAATCGCAAACAGCAGCCGATACTGATCGGGAATGACGCCGGCGTCATTGAACCAGGCAGACGTCGCGACCAGTTGCGCGATAACGCCCATCACGAGGCAGCCGAGCAGGTTGGCGCTGAGCGTACCCCAGGGAAATGCGATATCCCTCTGCAATACTACGTTCAATCCGAATCTCGCCATGGCGCCGAGCGCACCACCAATTGCAACAAAACCGTAGGACCAGAGAATGACACGCATAGCTCAGGCGACCCCGATATCGCGTTGTGCCTGCTTGTACTCTTGCTCCATGCGCAGGATCAGTTCGCGCGCCGGCAGGATGTCATCGATATTTCCGACGCCCTGCCCGGCGCCCCAGATGTCGCGCCAGGCTTTTGCATCGGATTTGTCGGCTTTGCCAAAGTCCATGGCCGCTTTGGATCCTGCTGGCAGGTTATCAGGATCCAGTCCTGCGTTGCGGATGCTCCCCTTGAGATAGCTGCCGTGCACTCCTGTAAACAGCGAGGAATACGCAATATCTTCTGATGCGCTGTCGACAATCATCTCTTTGTAGCGCGGGACGGCATTGGCCTCCTCGGTCGCGATGAATCGCGTGCCTATGTAGGCGAGATCCGCGCCCAGCGCTCTGGCCGCCAGTACATCGGCTCCGCTCGTCATGGAGCCCGACAGGATGATCACGCCATCGAATTCACGGCGGATCTCCTTGACGAGTGCAAACGGGCTCGACGGGCCCGCATGTCCGCCCGCACCAGCACAGACGGCAACGACGCCATCGACACCCTGCTCGATCGCCTTGCGTGCATGACGCATGTTGATGACATCGTGAAAGACCAGCCCACCGTAGCTCTGAACAGCGGTCACGATTTCTTCGGGCGGCCTCAGACTGGTGATGATGATTGGAACTTCATGACGAACACAGACTTCCATGTCGGCCAGTAAGCGGTCGTTACTCTGGTGCGCAATCTGGTTAACGGCGAACGGCGCCACCGGATCGCCAGGGAACTTCTCGCGGTGCTCGACCAGCGCATCCTTGATCTGGCGAATCCAGTCATCGAGGATTTCCTGAGGTCTTGCATTAAGTGCCGGAAAGGAGCCGACGATGCCCGCAGCACATTGAGCAATGACAAGGTCCGGGTTCGAAACGATGAACATCGGCGCGCCGATCAGCGGCAAGCGCAGATTTCCCTGGAGTGTGGTTGGTAGCGACAATGGGCAGCAGGTCGTCAGGCGTTCTCGAGCATGAAGCTCGACTCGCACTCGGCGACCACGACATCGTCTGCGGCGCGACGCACTTCACCCTTCAGGATGATCAGCCGCCGGCGCTCGGTCTCTATCCAGCCTTTTAGCACCAGTTTCTCACCGACGCGCGCGGGCTGCCGATAACGGATCTCGCATTTTGCTGTGTGTGCCTTGCGACCTTGCTGGTAAAGAATGTTCGCGGTTACGTCGTCGAGCGCGGTGTAGATGATTCCGCCATGCACCGTGTCGCTAAATCCCACATGATTCTCGTTCGGCGTGAACATGCCGGAGCACTGATCGCCTTGCACGTCAAAGCGGATCTTAAGGCCGATCGGATTGTCTTCCCCGCAGGCAAAACACATTGGCGCAGCTTCAACTTCTCCTGACATGCGTGACCCCTACCGGACCTGTTCCTGGATTTCCAGCTCGATGTCGTTGCCGCCGGCAGGCGCCACGATGATCGAACCGAACCAGTCGCCTGGTTGCGCACTCGGCTGTCCCGACAGCGACACCCGCGCGATTAATTCAAACTCCGCAAAACTCGACAACTCGCGGCCGGGAACCATCGATTCACGGTCGCCGATCTCAACGTATGCCGGCAACTCGGAAAGGCGTCTGCGTGCCGCAGCAATCGGTGGAACCGGCACCGCGGGGTCACGCGCGATGAGAAAAACTGTGGCTTCTGCCGGTAATGCCGCGACTGCTTCAGCCGACAGGAAAATCCTGGCACGCACAACAGCGCCCTCACTCAGCGGCCCTGGCGATTCTTCAACGACCGCCTCAGCAGTTGCCGCGGGAGGCTCTGGCGATGGCAATTCCGGCAGTTGCGTCGCCGGCGGAGCTTCTCCACGCCACTCAGCGATACGCTGTTGCAGAATGCCCTGAATTTCAGCGGGCGGATTCAGGGACAGCAATCGTTCCCAACGATCCGCGGCCAGATTCGTATTGCCGCGATTAAACGCGCCAATACCGCCGTAGAATAGTGCCTGGGGATTGTTTGGGTCGAGCGCCAGTGCATTCTCAAAAAGTGACGCTACGCGACCGTCGATTTCGCTGCCTGTGCTCGCCAGCAGTGCTTCGCCAAGTGACACCAGCGCCTGCGGGTTCTGGGCCGATTCCAGTTCAACAGCCTTCTCAAAGGCCTCAACCGCGCCTGTGTAATTGCCGATGGACATGTACGACCGCCCAAGCATCTGCCAACCTTCGGGATTATCGGGATTGGCCGCCAGTCTGTCGGCCAGGGCATTGATCGCATCGTCCATGCCGGGTGCACCGGCACCCGCACTGGCAGCGCCTGAGGGCAAATCCGGACTGCCCTGGCGATAGTAAAGACCGGAAGACAGGGCGACGACGAATATGACCGACGCGCCAATCAGGGGACTTAGACTCCGCTGGTGGCGATACAGCGGCCATACCGCAAAGCCCACGGCAACCAGGCTCATCACAGCGAGCAAAATCCAGAGTGTCATCAGTATCAGTCCTCGGCGGCGGAGTCGTCGTCAATGGGCAAAGTCATGCGCCGGCGTACGATATTCACAAGCACGTAGGCACCACCGAGCAGGAACAGCGCCGGGGCGATCCAGAGAATCAGGGTCTTGCCGCTTGCTCGCGGATTGTAGAGAGCGAAGTCTCCGTAGCGTTCGACCAGGAAATCGAAAATCTGCTCGTCGCTCAGTCCATCTTCGAGCATGTGGCGAATTTCGCGGCGCAGGTCCCCCGCGAGAAACGCGTTCGAATCCTTGATCGTCTGGTTCTGGCATTTGAGGCAACGAACCTCTGCAACAATTTTTTCGTAACGTGCCTGCAGCACCGGGTCATCC
>CAMYON010000138.1 GCA_947260025.1 uncultured Gammaproteobacteria bacterium | reverse complement strand
CGTACGGCGGCGAGCGCCCAGGGCGCGCAGCATGGCACTCTCGAAGCGCCGCTCGTCAATGGTCGACTGTACCGCCGCGAACAATACCGCCACGCCCGCCGCCAGCGTAAATACAAATACGGCCTGCACGGCAAGGCTGGCTTTCTCGATGATGCCGCGAACCTGCTCGAGGATTGCGCCAAGATCGATAACGGAGATACTCGGATAGGCGCGTACCAGGTCGACGAGCATCGACTGCTGCTCGTCTTCGATCTTCATGCTGGAGATGTACGTCGTCGGCATGCCATCGAGCGCGCCGGGCGACAGGACGATAAAAAAGTTGGGCTGAAACGAGTCCCAGTTTACTTTTCGAATGCTCGCAATCCCGGCTTCGACCTGTTGCCCTGCAACAAAAAATTTCAGGCGATCGCCAATCTTGAGGCCGGCATTGATGGCGGATTCCTCCTCGATGGATACCAGCGGCGGGCCATCGTAGTCAGCTCGCCACCACTCGCCTTCGAGCAACTCGTTGCTGGGGCTCATCTCGGCGGTCCATGACAGGTTCGCCTCGCGATTCGCCAGCCAGCGACCGTCTTCATTGGGGTATTCACGATCTTTGACCGATGTACCGTTGATCGTGGTCATTCGCGCGCGCACCAGGGGCGTAAAAGTGGGTGCTTTCACCCCGTTTTTCTCAAAGAACGCGCCGACCGCGTCGACCTCGCCGGGCTGGATGTTGATCAGGAAATGATTCGGCGCATCCGCATCAAGCGTCTGTCGCCAACCTTCCAGCAAATCCGTACGCACGAGCGTTAGCAACAGCAGCACCGTTAGCCCAAGGCCGAACGCAACGACCTGGACCGCGCTCGCGCGACCGCGTCGTGCAACGTTCGCAAGACCATAGCGCCAGGCGACACCGACCCCCGATCTAAAGCGGCCGATCAAGGCAACGAGCCCTCGACCAACGAGGTACAGCGCCCCGGCGATCACCATGATGCCGCCGATGAGGATGACCAGCATGCGCGGATCGCCCACCGAGCCGTACAACAGTGCTGCGACGGCAGCAAGAGAAAGCCCGGACACCAGCAGGCGCGACGGCGCCGGCGGCATGGCGTCGTGGCGCAGGACACGCAGCGGCGGCGTATTCCGGAGTTGAATCAATGCCGGCAATGCAAAGCCGAGCAACAAAACCATGGCGCTGCCGCTCGCCAGCACGACGGGCCGCAGTCCCGGGTTCGGCAGGTCGCTGGCAATCAGGTCGACGAGAATGCGCGACAGTAATTCTTCTGCCGCGAAGCCCGCGATGCTGCCGACGGCAACGCCCAGCACGCCGAGCAACATCAGCTGAATCAGCGCCACTGCAATAACAAATCCCTGGGTCGCACCGAGACTCTTCATCAATGCCACGGTATCCATGCGTCGATGCGCGAACCGCCGCGCCGACATTGCCACGGCGACCGCACTGAGCAGCAGGCTCATGACCGCAGTCAGCGAAAGGAATCGCTGTGCCCGGTCCGCGGCGTTATACGCTCGCTCGCTGCTTTCTTCCTGGCTGCGAACGCGCACGGATTCGGGCAGTTTGTCCTGGATAGCCTCGTTGAACCCGGTTACGGCCGACTCGTCCCCCGCCACAAGCAGTGCATAACTGACGCGACTGCCCTCGCCGATCAAACCGCTCCGCGAAATATCCACAACATTCATGAGCAGCGATGGCGCGAGCGAGGCGAACCCGATCGACTGATCCGGGCGGTAGGTCAGTACGGCCGAAACCCTGAGATCAAGCTGGCCGACTGATAGAACGTCGCCAATATCGGCGCCGACCCGTGCCAATAGCGTCCCGTCGGCCCAGACTTCGCCGGTTCCAGGTATGCCTTCGACGTCCCGCTGCTCGCCGAACAGCTGATCGGCCACGCGCACGGTGCCTCGAAGAGGATAGCCATCACCAATGGCATTGATTGAGGCCAGGGCGCTATTGTCGCCAGCGAATACGACCGATGGAAACGACATCGTCTCGGCCGTGTCGAGGCCATACTCGGCGGCAAGCTCTCTCCATTCCGCTGGCACGGGCTCCTGTGACCGGAGCCGTAAATCAGCCGCAAGTACTTCATTGGCCTGGCGCGCGACGGCCTTGCCGATGCGGTCGGTAAGAAAACCGACCGCGGTCAGCGCCCCCACCGCGAGTCCGACCGCGGCAAGCAGCACCAGGACCTCCCCCGAGCGCAGCTCGCGGCCGAAGGTCCGTAACGCGAATACAACCGCCTTCACGCGGCGGCCTCGCTATCGCTCACGAGGCGTCCCGCATCGAGGCTCAGAATGCGATCACAGCGCTCGGCGAGGCTAATGTCATGAGTAACCAGGATGAGTGTCGTCCGGGAGCTGCGATTGAGGTCGAACATCAGCTCCATGATGTTGGCACCGGTACCCGCGTCGAGATTACCGGTCGGCTCATCGGCAAACAGAACCGCCGGTTCGGTCGCAAATGCCCGCGCGATCGCAACGCGCTGCTTCTCGCCGCCCGACAGCTGCGAGGGATAGTGACTCCAGCGGTCCTTCAGGCCAACCTGCTCTATGATCCCGCGGGCCACCGCCCGCGCGTCACTCTTGCCCGCCAGTTCGAGTGGCAGCATGACGTTTTCGAGGGCATTGAGAGACGGCACGAGATGAAACGACTGGAAAACGAAGCCGACGCTGTCGGCACGGACGCCTGCGCGGCCATCCTCATCCAGCTCTGACAGGTTGGCACCATTCAGGACGACATGGCCGCTGCTCGGCAGGTCGAGGCCCGCCAACAGGGCCAGCAGCGTCGACTTTCCGGCGCCCGATGGCCCGACGACCGCAACCGACTCGCCGGCCACAATCCGGAAACTCACGTCCGAAAGAATGGTCAGACTCCCTTCCGGGCTGCTAACCTGTTTACTGACCTGAATGGCCTCCAGAACCAAATCCTTGCTTACTGACTCATTTCGCATGCGAAAACTTCTTACTCTTGTTGTTCTATTGATGTCTGCCAGCGCTGCAGGCAACGGCTCACCGACAGTGATCGTCTTCGGTGACTCCCTCAGTGCCGGCTTCGGTATTGACGTTGACCAATCCTGGACCGCGTTGTTGCAGTCGCGGCTCGAAAAGCTAGGGTACGAACATCGGGTCGTGAACGCC
>CAMYON010000137.1 GCA_947260025.1 uncultured Gammaproteobacteria bacterium | reverse complement strand
AGCACTGGAGAGGCAGTCATGACATCCGTGGCCGATAGCGAGCGGGCTTACCGGCTCGAGCTCGAGGGCATCACCAAAATCTACCCTTCGGTAATCGCCAACGAGAACGTATCGCTCAAGGTCAGGGAGGGTGAGATCCACGCTGTTCTGGGCGAAAATGGTGCAGGCAAGTCAACCTTGATGAAAATGATCTACGGGGTTGCCAAACCCGACGCCGGGCAAATGTGGTGGCAAGGCGAGAGGGTGCAGGTCGAGAATCCCGCACATGCTCGCAGCCTCGGTATCGGCATGGTGTTTCAGCATTTCTCGTTGTTCGAAACCCTGAACGTGGTCGAAAACGTCGCGCTGGCACTGCCGGGTAATCCGGATTTGAAACAGCTTGCCGGGCGGATTAGCGAAGTCTCCGATCGTTATGGCTTGCCGGTCGACCCGCAGCGGCTGGTGCACGCGCTGTCGGTAGGCGAGCGGCAGCGCGTCGAAATTATCCGCTGCCTGTTGCAGAATCCCAGGTTGCTGATCATGGACGAACCGACCTCGGTTTTGACGCCGCAGGCGGTGCGCAAGCTGTTCGATACGCTGCGCCAGCTGGCTGCGGAGGGCTGCAGCATCCTCTATATCAGCCACAAGCTCGATGAAATCCAGGAGCTGTGCCACGTCGCCACGGTGCTGCGTGACGGTAAGGTGACCGGTGATTGCATTCCGTCGCAGGAAACCCCGAGATCCATGGCCAGGCTGATGATCGGCAAGGACCTGCCGGTGCCCGAGCATAGTGCCCCGGCGGAGCTGGGTGAGGTTCGCCTGCAGATCGACGGTCTGTCGAAAAAAGCGGACAGCGCTTTTGGCATCGATTTGCAGGATATCGAGCTCGAAGTGCGCTCCGGTGAGATTCTCGGAATTGCTGGTGTCTCCGGTAACGGGCAACGTGAATTGTTGTACGCATTGTCGGGCGAAGAACCGTTGGCCGACGCCGATGCGGTGGTTATCTGCGGCAGGCACTCCGGGCGCAACCTGCCGGATCAGCGCCGTCGCGACGGCATGGGCTTCGTTCCGGAGGAGCGCCTTGGTCGGGGCGCGGTGGGGCGCATGTCGCTCACCGAAAATGCGTTATTGACCGCACATCATTACGACATGCTCAGGTATGGCATGATCCAGTTCGATCGCATCGCCGGGTTCGCACGCCGGTGTATCGCCGAGTTCAACGTCAAGTGCGGCGGTGAGGAACACGCCGCCAACTCGCTGTCGGGCGGTAACCTGCAGAAATTTATCATGGGCCGTGAAATCCTGCTGGCGCCGAAGATGCTGGTGGTGGCGCAACCCACCTGGGGTGTGGACGTCGGCGCCGCAGCCTTTATCCGCCAGCAGTTGATCGACCTGCGCAACACCGGCACCGCGATCCTGGTAATTTCCGAGGAACTCGAGGAACTGTTCGAGATTTCGGATCGCATCGCGGTCATCGCCAACGGTCGGCTGTCGCCGGCCAGGAAGCTCGCCGATACCAATATCGATGAAATCGGGATCTGGATGAGCGGCATGTGGGAACAGTCCGAGTCCTCGCAACGAACGGTGGCGGGAAATGCGAATTAGACTCGAGCACCGCCCCGAAGCCTCGCGGGTCATGTCCTATGCCTCGCCGCTGATCGCAATCGTGTTGATGCTGATCGGTGGCCTGTTGCTGTTCACCTTGCTCGGCAAGGATCCGTTCGTGGGTTTCAAGGTATTTTTCATCAATCCGATCAGTGACCTCTACGGTCTGTCCGAACTCTTGCTCAAGGCGACGCCGCTGATGCTGTGCGCGATCGGGCTCGCGGTCGGTTTTCGCGCCAACGTCTGGAACATCGGCGCCGAGGGGCAGCTCATCGTCGGCGCGGTCGCCGCCAGCGCGGTGGCGCTGTATTTCTATGAATCCGAGGGCGGTGCGCACGTGCTGATCCTGATGGTGATCGCAGGCTGTATCGGCGGCATGCTGTGGGCGGCGATCCCGGCGTTATTGAAAACCCGGTTCAATACCAACGAGATCCTGGTGTCACTGATGCTGGTCTACGTCGCGCAGCTGCTGGTTTCATGGCTGGTGCACGGCCCGATGATGGACCCGGACGGCTTCAATTTTCCGCAATCCAGGCTGTTCGAAGACTCGGCCCTGCTGCCGCTACTGATCGAGGGCACGCGGCTCAATATCGCCTTTATGATCGCGATGGGCATGTTGCTGGTGGGTTATGTATTCATGTTTCGCAGTTTCGCCGGCTTTCAGATGCAGGTCGCCGGCTACGCCGGGGACGCGGCGCGTTACGCCGGGTTTTCCGCCAAACGCATGATCTGGATCGGCCTGATGAGCGGCGGCGCAATGGCCGGACTCGCCGGCATGTCCGAAGTCGCGGGGCCGATGGGTCAGATCACCGAACACGTGTCCAATAATTACGGCTTCGCCGCGATCATCGTCGCCTTCGTCGCGCGGCTGAACCCGGTGGGTATATTCTTCGCCAGCCTGTTGATGGCGTTGCTGTATCTCGGCGGCGAACAGGCGCAGCAGTATCTGAACCTGCCGTCCTCGATATCGAACGTGTTCCAGGGCATGCTGCTGATGTTCCTGCTCGGATCGGACGTGTTTATCGGCTACCGCATCCGCTGGAAGGAGGCCGCGGCCTGATGGATATTCTCGGTTCGATTCTGTTCGCCACCATCGTCGCCGGCACGCCGCTGATTATCGTCGCGCTGGGGCAGTTGATCGCCGAAAAGTCTGGCGTGCTCAACCTCGGCGCCGAGGGCATGATGGCGATGGGCGCGATCGCCGGCTTCGCCGTGACCCTGCACAGCGGTAACGCCTGGCTCGGGGTGCTCGCCGGCATGGCGGCCGGTGCGGCGATGTCGTTTATCTTCGCGGTGGTGGTGCTGACGCTGATGGGGAACCAGGTCGCAAGCGGTCTGGCGTTGTCGATTCTCGGGGTCGGCCTGTCGGCCTTCATCGGCAAGCCCTACGAGTCGGAGATTCTACCGACCGTGGCGGCTATTCGGATACCGTTGCTGGCGGATATCCCGATCATCGGCGAGCCTTTATTCAACCAGCAGGCGCTGGTTTACTTTTCCTGGATGCTGTTTGGCGGTATCGTCTGGTTCCTGTATCGTAGCCGCCCCGGCCTGGTGCTGCGTGCGGTCGGCGAGTCGCCCGAAGCTGCGCATTCGATCGGTT
>CAMYON010000136.1 GCA_947260025.1 uncultured Gammaproteobacteria bacterium | reverse complement strand
GTTCGTACTGGCCTGCAGCGTGGGCGCGGTGGCCAACGTCGGTGTGGCGACCTGGCTTTTCTCACAGGAATCCGCCTGGTTCCTGGCGGGTTTGGCCGGGATACTCGTCGGCGCGGTCTGGAACTATGCCGTGACCCGAACCTACACATGGCACGCGGATGGCTAATCCGCTGGCGAAACCCGCCTGGTCCGCCTGGATCTTCTGTGTCTTGGTGAAGCTGGCCGTTTTTGCCTTAGCCGGAAGGCAGTACGGCTACCTCGCCGATGAACTCTATTTTCTGGATGCGTCGGAGCGGCTGGCGGCGGGTTATGTGGACTTTCCCCCGGCGATAGCCTGGATCATTGCCGGGGTAAGGGGCCTCTTCGGCAAGGATCTCCTGGTGCTGCGCACTCTGGCCTGCCTGGTCGGCATCGGAGTGACGCTCGTCGCCGTCGACGTGGCGCGTTTGCTGGGCGCGCGGAGTGCGGCTCAATGGATCACGGGCATCGTGGTGCTGTTCGCACCGGCATTTTTGTCGGTGCAGTCGATACTCACCATGAACGTCTTTGATCAGTTGTGGTGGGTTGCCGGCTTCTGGTTTGCGATCCGTTACCTCGAAGAGCGGCGTCCCGCTCACATGCTCGCGCTCGGGATCGTATTCGGATGCGCCCTTCTGACCAAGTTATCGATCCTGGCCTGGTTCGCAGCGCTCGCCGCCGGTGCGCTGATGTACGCCCGATGGGTATTCGCCCGCCGGGAGACGTGGGCGGCCGCCGGCATCGCGCTGGTCTTCGCATCGCCCTTCGTTTACTGGCAAATCGCCGAAAACTGGCTGTTCCTCGAATTCGTCCGAGCCTACAACGATCGTCCCCCGGAAGCTCTGGTAGTCGCGCAGCCGGTGTTCGGCCTGTTCGCCACCATGAATCCCCTGTTCGTGATCATCTGGCTGCCCGGTCTGGTTTATGGATTGATTGCGAAAAGCGCAACCGTCCGCACGTTCGGCACCGCGTCGGCGATCTGTCTGGTACTTTTTCTCGCAGCGGGAGTGAAGTTTTATTTCGCGACCCCTTTGTTCGTGTTGTTCACCGCCCAGGGATCGCTACTCTGGGAACGATGGCTGGAGGGCCGGCGACGGATCCGCGCCGCGCTGATTGCCGCACTCGCCGTATCCGGAGTCACGGCCGTTCCGATCGCCGCGCCCGTGCTGCCGCCGAACACCTTGCAGCGAGTGACCGACTTTATACGGGACGGCGAGCAGGGGCATCGCGGCAAAGAGCGGGCGGCGGTTGGCAGATACTTCCCGCATTTCGCGGAGATGCACGGCTGGCCCGAACTGGTCGCCGAGGTTTATCGCCACTACGAGGAAATCCCTTTCGACGAGCGCTCGCGTGTGCAGATCGTTGCGGCCTATTTCGGCCAGGCCGGCGCATTGAATCAGTTGGACAATGGAGATCGTCTTCCAACGGCTCACTCTGGCCATAACAACTATCACCTCTGGTCGCGTGAGGCCGAGTTCGGGGACGTGCTGTTCGTCGGTTTCCAACAGGAGGAAATCACCCCTTTGTACGAAGACGTCCGCGTTCTGGGTCGTTTTCACTGTCGTCGGTGCATGGCGCGGGAAAACGGTATTTACCTGCTGCGCGCCAGATCGCCGGTGGTGGATTCCGACAGCGTACGTGAACAGATCAAGCGTTTTTACTTTTTCTGAGTCGGCGGGTTCCGTGTGATATTGTGCGCCCCATGAGCATACCGGATCTGATACTGGTAGGGGGAGGCCTGGCCAATACCCTGATCGCCTTGCGGCTTGTCGATGCGCAGCCGTCGCTGAAGGTGGTGCTGTTCGAGCAGGAGTCGCGCATCGGTGGTAATCACACCTGGTCTTTTCACGGTGCGGACGTCCCGGCTGGCAGTCGCCGCTGGCTCTTGCCTCTTGCCGAGAACAATTGGGATTCCTATGCGGTGCGCTTTCCACACTGCCAGCGCACCCTGCCCGGATCCTATCACAGCATCTCCTCTGGCCGGCTGGCAAATGTCGCGGATGAACGACTCGGCGACCGTGTTCGCACCGGCGTCGGGGTAAAGGCGGTGCAGCCCGACAGCGTCGTTCTGGATGACGGCAGCCGGCTCGAGGCCCGGTCCGTAATCGACGGGCGCGGCCCGTCGCCCAGCCCGCACCTCGACATACGTTTTCAGAAATTCGTCGGCTGGGTCGTGGAACTCGAAAACCCGCACACCCTGCCGGGACCAATCATCATGGACGCGGACATACGCCAGGACGACGGATACCGCTTCTTTTATATTCTGCCGTTCACGCCCCGTATCCTGTTGATCGAGGATACGCGCTTCAGTGATGGACCGGACATCTCGAAGGATGAATACGGCGCTGAGATAGCGCGCTATGCCGACGGCAAGGGTTGGCGCATTGCGCGGCGGTTGCGAGTCGAAGAAGGCGTACTGCCTATTACGCTTGGAGGCGACATCGAAGCCTTCTGGGACGACGCGGACGCGCCGGTGGCCCGCTCCGGGCTCCGCGCGGCGCTGTTCCATCCGGCCACCGGCTACTCGCTTCCAAACGCGGTGCGGCTCGCCGATCAGCTTGCGCTTCAGCGCGACTGGTCCGCCGGAGCCGTCTTCGAGCGAACGCGAAAACAGAGCGTCGCGCTGTGGCAGCAGACGGGTTTCTACCGGGCGCTGAACCGCATGCTGTTTCTGGCGGCCGAACCGGATCAACGCTGGCGCATTCTGGAACGGTTTTATGGGCTCGACGCGGGATTGATTGCACGCTTCTATGCCGGCGGCAGCACGATCATCGACAAACTGCGCATACTGACCGGCAAACCCCCGGTCGCATTGAGCCGCGCTGTCGATAGCGTTTTCCGCTACCGGCCGCCCGCCGTTACATGAAGCCGGCTTCCTCTCCCGACCGCCCACGCGCGGTTGTCATCGGCAGCGGATTTGGCGGGCTCGCGCTCGCCATACGCCTGCAGGCGGCCGGCGCGGCCGTGATCGTTGTGGAGGCCCGGGACAAACCGGGGGGACGCGCCTATGTCTACGAGCAGGACGGTTTCCGCTTCGATGCCGGTCCGACGGTATTGACCGCGCCCACGGTGATCGACGAACTTTTCAACATCGCCAACCGGGATCGTGCCGACTACGTCGAGTTGACGGAACTGACGCCCCTTTACCGGCTGCTGTGGCAGGACGGCACCGGTTTCGACTATAGCGGGGACGAGGCCGCCCTGGAAAAGGCGATCGCACGCCTGAGCCCGGGCGACGTCGAGGGTTACCGGCGCTTTCGCAAATATTCCCGAGCCGTGTTCGCCGAGGGCTATGAGCGGCTTGCGCATGTCCCCTTTTTGGATATTTGGAGTATGGTGCGCGCG
>CAMYON010000135.1 GCA_947260025.1 uncultured Gammaproteobacteria bacterium | reverse complement strand
CAACAGAAAAGTCCCGAGCTGAAATCCTGCTCGTCACCGACGTCGATTTTCTCGCGCGCCAGCAATTCGTTGATTTCATGGATGGTGAAATCGAAGCCGGTTTCTTTCTCACAGCGCATCAGCAATTTGTCGAAATGGCGCTTGTTGGTGAGTATGTGAACCGCGACCGGTTCCGAGCGCTCGACGATGCGCTGGCTGATCAGGTAGCGCTGGGTCGACTCGATGTCACGCAACACGTCGGAAGCATAGTCGCCCTGGTAAAAACTGGCGATGGGCACCAGGCGGCTCAGGATCAGCTTGCCATCGACGAATACCGACTGCCGCAGATTACTTGGCACCTGCTGGCTCACCAGCACGACCGCGCGATGCTCCGCCTTGAGTTCCTTGACGTAACTTTCAGAGACCAGCGGCAGGCTCAGGATGCCGGACAACGGGGTGCGTGTATCCTCGATGATATCGAGCCAGGGTTTCAGCAGGTACTGGTTCGTCAGCCCCATGATCAGGATTTTTTCTTCCTTGCGGGTTTTCTTTTCGACCGATTGCGAAATCGAATACTTGTAATCCGAGGTGCGGAAGTACTTGGCGTAGTTGCGCTGCAATATCGCCTGGCGATCGGAACCGCGTAACAGCGGAATTCGAATCTGACGAAATTCTTCCTCGATCAGATCGACCAGCAGGCGCACCGGCTCGTTGCGAAACGAACGCAGGTAGGCGGCGAACAGGTCCAGTCCCTGGTCATCGGGTTCGAAGTAAACGTTGCTCAGCAGCGTTTGGCCGGACCATTCCTGCGCGACCATCCTGTACCCGGTGAAATATAAAATTCTTTTCATGACTCTGCCGCTAGAATTGTATCGTGCTAATGGTGTCGTAAATCGGGCCCAGCACCGACAACGCCAGCCACATGACAATAACACCGATAGTTGCCATCATCATTGTCTGTAACACCGGTTCCAGTTTCTCGATGCTGTCGTTGATGTCGCGATCAAAGAAGTAACTCACGTTGTCCAGAGACTTGTCCATTTGACCACTGGACTCACCGACGCGCAGCATGCGCACGATGAGCGGTGGGAAAATGCCGATATTCTTGAACGCTTCGCTGATGCTGCTACCTTCCGAGATCTGCTGCCAGGCGCGTTCGATACCGTCTTCGAGCACCGTGTTGCTGAGCACGCCCTTGCTCAGGTTGATCGCGTCGAGCACGGTGATACCGGAAGCAAACATCAGCGAAAAGTAGCGCGTAAAACGCGAAATCTTGATCTTTTCGTTGACCGGGCCGATAACCGGCAATTTCAGCAGCAGGCCATCCAGCCTGAAGCGCGCCTTGCTGCTGGTCTTGTAAAAATACCTGAGAATAAAGAAAATCGCGAAAGGCGCAGCAATCACAACGTACCAGTAGTTGACCAGGAAGTTAGAGGTCGCCATCAGGGCCCTGGTTTCGATCGGTATCTCACCACCCAGCCCGACGATGGCACCCATGATATCCGGCACCACGAAAATCATCATGAACATGACTACCGACAGGACGAGCGTGCCGATCACGGCGGGATAGGTCATTATCTTGCGCGCCTTGGCCAGCAGTTCGTCCTGCCATTTCAGTGTTTCGGTGATATCGACCAGCACGTGGCTCATCTTGCCGCTTTTCTCTCCGACTCGAATCAGGCTGATGAAAACATCATCGAAAATTTTTGGATACATCGCGAGCGCCTGCGAGAACGAGTTACCGCCCTCGATGGCTTCGATCAGCCCGGTGATGACGTCGCGAAAGGTCGGGTTTTCTTCGCCGTCCCGCAGGTCGGAAAGACCTTCGAGAATCGGCACGCCGGCGCGCGTCAACTGTTCGAGATAAAACGAGAAGTTGATCAGGTCGCGGCGACCGACCTTGTTGCGACCAAACAGGTCGGCGCCAGGTTCCTTCTGTTTGAAGGTGACCAGGTCCATGTCCATTTTTTCGAGACGCAATTCGAGGTCATTGGCATTACCCGCATCGAGACTACCCGTAATGAATTTGCCACTGGTGTCGATCGCCTTGTACTGAAAAAGCGGCATCGTCTAATCCATCCGCTCGGTCAGGTCGGCAACACGGGCAACCTCTTTGATCGAGGTCACGCCTTCGAGAATATGACGCACGCCGTCGTCGGCCAGGGTAAAGAAGCCCTGCTTGTAGGCAGCTTCCTTTATTTCCTTGGTGGTGGCGCCGTGCGCGAGTAAATCGTCGAGATCCGAATTCATTTTCAGAATTTCGAGCAGGGCCAGTCGCCCCTTGTACCCGGTGTTATCACAGCTGGTGCAACCCTTGGCCTTGTAAATTTTCTCCGGCTCGATCCCCTTGTCGTTGGCGAGCAGGCGCAATTCTTCCTTACTCGGGGCGTAGGCCGTCTTGCAGTACTTGCAAAGCTTGCGAATCAGGCGCTGGGCGACGACGCCAATGATATTGCCGGCCATGATCTCAGGGATGATGCCGATGTCGCGCAAGCGCGGCAGCGCGCCGATCGCCGAGTTGGTATGCAGCGTCGAGTACACCTGGTGACCGGTCATCGCCGCGCGAAAGGCCATTTCCGCGGTTTCTTCGTCTCGCACCTCACCCACCAGGATGACGTCCGGATCCTGGCGCATCAGCGATTTGATGCCGCTGGCAAAGTCCATGCCGGCGGCCTCGTTGACCGAGGTCTGGCGAATCAGTGGGAACGGGTACTCTACCGGGTCTTCCAGCGTCATGACGTTGATCTGTTCGCTACTGAGGTAATTCAATAGCGAGTAAAGCGTGGTGGTTTTACCGCTACCGGTCGGGCCGGTGACCAGGATGATGCCCTCGGGTCGAGACATCATGATCTTCAGCGTGCGCAGCGACTCCGCGGGTAACTCGAGTTTCTCCAGCGGGATAACGCCCTTTTCGCGGTCGAGTACGCGCAACACGATATTCTCGCCGTGGATGGTGGGCTGAGAGGCGACGCGAAAGTCGATCTGGCGGCCGACGATGGTACGCGAAATACGACCATCCTGGGGCGCACGGGTTTCGGCGATGTTCATGTCTGCCATAACCTTGAGGCGCACCGCGATCGCCGACCAGTAAGTCTTGTGCAGGCTGCGGATCTGGCGCAGCACGCCGTCGATCCGATAGCGAATACGCAGAAAACTTTCTTCCGGCTCGAAGTGCAGATCCGAGGCGCCGCGTTTGACCGCGTCAGACAGCATGACGTCCACCAGGCGCACCAGCGGCTGGCTGTACTCCTCGATATCACCCTGGTAGTTGGTGTAGTCGGCCTCACCGGTTTCGATCTCCCGCAGGATACCGTCGATCGACAATTCATAACCGTAAAACTGGTCGATCGCGTTGGAGATTTCGGCTTCGCCGGCGAGCACCGGGATCAGCTCGATGTGCTGGCCGATCTGGATCCTGATCCGATCCAGCGTAAACAGGTTGAAGGTATCCGACATCGCGATCGTCAGCGTGCTGCGAATCGGATCGTAGTTCAGCGGGATAATCTTGTGCTTGCGCGCGGTGTCCGAATTGATCATCTTGATCGCATCCGGATCGGGGACCACGCGCGACAGGTCTACACTTTCCTGCTCCAGCGCTTCGCCCAGCGCCGAACGCATGATCGCCTCGGTCGCGAAACCGAGATTAACCAGCAGCTTGCCCAGCGGCTCATGAACTTTTTTCTGTTCGGTTAGCGCGATTTCCAACTGATCGTTGGTGATAACACCTTCATCGATCAGGATTTCGCCGAGACGCTTGGGTTTGTTTTCCGCGTTCATAGTTTTGCTAACATCTCCAAACGTTGATCCACTACTGCCCTGCTGAAAGTCGCCAGGCCATTGTCAAAATTTTCCAGCGCACGCTGGTAATAGGACATCGCCGCCCGGGGCTGGGAGATATGCTCTGGGATCACCCGGATTGTTTTGCAGCGCCCTGAAGTAGTAGCCCTGCGCCTCCTGCCAGCGGTTTTGCGCGCTGTAGGCATTGGCCAGTGCAAAGTTCAGGTATGGCGAGTCCGGCGCCTCGCGCACCATTAGCTTCAACTGCGTCTCGCTTTCCTGGGGCGAATAGTTGGCAACCGTGATCAGCGATGCCATTGCCAGTGAATCCTTTGGATTATCGAGCAGGATCGCCTGGTAATCGCGGATAGCGGCGTTGCTATTGTTGTTCTGCACGTGGATCGCCGCGCGTGCCAGCAGCGCGTTGCGATTTCTGGGATGCTGTTGCAGCACCTTGTTGTATAGCTCCAGTGCGAGCTCGTCATTGCCGGCCTGGTAAGCTGCATAGGCTTCGCGCAGCCAGGTATCTTTCTGTGCCACCTGCTTGCTGGACGAAATTTCCAGCGTAGAAGAAGAACCGCCGCTCGCCGTGGTTGCAGCCGCGCCTGTCGCGGTGGTGGTCGAGATTAAGACTTCGGTTGAGCTCGGTTCATCCGTGCCTCGCGGTGCCGCGGTGACCGGCGCATCCGCCTGTGTCTCCGCCATGGCCAGTTCGGTATCGGGCTCGGCGGCCGTTTCGGTCTTGGGCTCGATCTGCACAACGGCTGCATCATCCGCTGCCCCGGATGTCGCCTCCTCGGCGACAACGGCCGCGTCGGCTGCCGGCTCGTCGACAGCGCTGTCGGCGCTTTCGATTATATCGATGGTACGCTCGTCCCCCTCGGACCGGGTAAACAGGCTGGTACTCTGCTGCTGGCTGCCGGAGGTGATTACTCCCGGCATCGGATCGCGCTTGAGCGCACGCAGGCTGTTATCGATATTACCCGATTGATCCTGAAACTCGAACAATCCGTAAACGAAGATACCAAGCAGTATCACAATTGCGATACGGCTATAA
>CAMYON010000134.1 GCA_947260025.1 uncultured Gammaproteobacteria bacterium | reverse complement strand
CGCGTAAACCTTGAGCGCGTCGAGCATGGTTTCGTCCCATACCAGCGGCGAGTTGGCGTTGATTAGCGATGTTGTCACCGTGTTGTTGGTGGCGAACTCTTCGCCGAACACAAGCTTCATCATATCGACCGTGTCTACGGCGCGCTCGCGCGCGGTCACGTTGCCGATGATCGGTTTATCGGAGTACTTGAGGCCGCTGTAGGCCATGTGCAGGTGCCGGTGCGGCACCGGGATATCGACCGGCTCGACGATAGTGCCGCCGGCGATATGCACGGTCGACGCCATGTGGTTGAGTTTCTGCAGATTGTTTAAGTCTTCGAGCGTGGCGTATCGCCGAACGCCTTCCATGTCGCGAACGAAGGGCGCGCCGTAAGAAGGGGAAACCACCGCGTGGCCGTCGCCGACACGTACCGTACGTTCCGGGTTACGCGCGTGATGCAGGTAGGATGACGGGATCTTGCCGATCAGCTCGAGCAGTTCGTCGCGTCCGATGCGCACGCGCTCACCGTCGATTTCGGCGCCGGTCTGGCGCCAGTAGTCGAGCGATTCGCCATCCTGAAAGTCACAACCTATCTGTTCGGCGACTCGCATCGCGAAGTCATGGATCAGCTCCACCCCTTCCTGGTTGGTGACTTCCATCAACGGTATGCCGCGCTTTATCTCGGGGTGATGCACCACGGCGGCGCTGGCCACCGCGGCGCGGCGGGCCGCGCTGCCACCCTGTCTTCTGCGTCTGCTGCTCATAAATGTTTAATCCAGGGGTTCGAGACTGGCCGCGAGTTCGCGCAGTTCGTCGGTGGAAAGCTCCGTGAGCGGCGCGCGCACGCTGCCGCCGTCAAACCCGCGCTGACGACTGGCGGCCTTGACCTTGGGGATGTAATTGCCGCGCCAGATACAGAGCAACGACGGAATCATGCGCGACCATAGCGCCATCGCGCCGGCGATATCGCCGCTCGCGACGAGATCGTAGAGCTGCACGCTTTCGCGCGGCATGTAGTTGGCACCGCCCCAGATACAGCCCTGGGCACCGGCGATAAACGCGAACACGGTGTTGGGATCGCAGCCGTTCAACACCTTGAAGCCGGTGGCGAGGTACTCCTGGTGGGTGGTAAGGTCCCCGGCGCTGTCCTTGATATAGTTGAAGTGTTCGAGCTGGTTCAAGCGTTTGAACAGCTCGACCGAAATCCCGATGCCCGTGGTTTGCGGAATGTTGTAGCCGATGATGTCGGTTTTTACCCTGGCATCGATGGCCTCGTAAAATGCAAACAGTCCGTCGTCGTCTTCCGGTCCCTCGAGGTAGGGCGGCAGAATCATCAGCGCGTCGGCGCCGAGCCCCTGCGCGTGCAGCGAGCGCTCGATGACTTCGTCCTGCACCAGCGCCGATGTCTGGCAAATCAGGTTGCAGCGGCCGTCGATACGCCTGGCCCCGAGTTCGTAGAGCCGTTCGCATTCGTCCCGGGTCAGGTAAGGGTGCTGCCCGGTACCGGCACCGAGCACCAGGCCATGCACGCCAGCATCGATATAGAGGTCGATCAACGCTTCCCAGCGAGCATAATCGATGCTGCCGTCGGCATGCATCGGGGTTTGCATCGCGAGATTGATTCCACCGAGATCGCTCATGATTCGACTCGAACTAGAGCGCCAGGCCGACCTTGCGGCCGTCGTGAAAAGCGTAGGGCGCCTGGCGTGGCGCGGCGGCGTCGCCGATCAGGTGCAGCCTGATGCCGGCCTCGCACAGAGCCAGCTCGATATCGTTGGCGACGACGTTGGTGGTCGCGGTTACGATCGCGGAGGCCTCGATGCTGGTAACCGAACCATCGAGTAGCGAACGGACGTCGGCGCGGTCGCCGTGCCAGTGTGCAACCACCGATTCGAGCATGAAGCGAGCGCCAAGCTTCGCCAGGTTTGCGCGGATCTGGAAGTCTGAGCCGGTGCGCGTAAGCTCCTTGCCGATCATCGGGTCCGGCGTAACGATGGTAACTTCATGACCTCGGTCCGCCAGGAACCAGGCGCTGCCGGTGCCGCGCCAGTTACCGCCCTCGTCGATGACGATAACCGACTTGCCGAGTTCCGCCTGGTCGCGGAAAACTTCTTCGCAGGGGAACACCCTGCCGTTACTGAGGCCGGGCAGTTCCGCTGCATCGGGCAGCCAGCGCTGGCGCGCCTGGTCGTCGGGCATCGAGCCGGTGGCGAGCACGACTTCGTCGGCACCGAACTCGATGATATCCTGCTCGTCCATCGGCGTGAAATAGCGCACTTCTACCCCGAGCTGTTCGAACTGTCGCAGGTACCAGCCCATCAGCTCGGTAACCTGGCCGCGCCGCGGCGCCAGTCCGGCGAGGCGGAACTGGCCGCCGAGATCACCCAGCGCCTCGACCAGCGTGACCTGGTGACCGCGCTCGGCGGCGACGCGAGCGGCTTCCATACCGGCGGGGCCGGCACCTACCACCAGCACTTTTTTGGGCTGCGCCGTTTTTTCGAAGCGATCGCCGCCCCATTCGAATTCACGCCCGGCCGAAGGATTGACCAGGCAGGAAATCCAGTAATCGCGCGAGCGCCGCCCCCAGCACATCTGGTTGCAGGAAATGCAGCCGCGAATATCGTCATGCCGGTTAGCGCGAGTCTTGTTGACCCAGTGCGGGTCTGCAATCTGCCCACGCACGATCGAGACCAGGTCGGAATCTCCGCTGGCGATTGTGTAGTCCGCGTTTTCCGGGGTACGGATATGGCTTTCCGCCGTAACCTTCGCATGTTTGACGACCTGCTTGAGCGCGGCGGCTAGCGGTACCCCCTGTTTTTCGCCGTAGACGAAAGTCGGCATGATGCGATCCACATCGACATAATTGCCCGAGCCACAGGAAACGTAATCCAGGTTACCGCTCTGGTCGTGGTAGGCGATAACTTCCTGGAAGTCTTCCAGCGTCATGACGAAGGGCGTGTTGTCGGCGTAACCCGTCGACAGGCCGATGATGAAGTCTTCGCCGCAGGCGTCCCGGATCGAGTTGATGATCGACATCGACAGGCGGCAGCGGTTTTCCAGCGAGCCGCCCCAGCGGTCGTCACGCCGGTTCGACCACGGCGTCCAGAACTGATCGAGCAGGGCGTGGTAGGCGGCAAACAGGTCGACGCCGTCGAAGCCGGCATCCTGGCAGCGCCGCGCGGCGCGTGTGAAGCAGTCGATGACCTCGAGAATTTCGGTTTCACGCATCGCGTGGCTGCCGTCGGAGTCGTGGTAGGACTGCAGCCCGGACGGTCCCCAGTGCGGCATGAACGACAGGTCCGAATCGCCGTGCTGGCCGACGTGGTAAAGCTGCTGCAGGATAGTGGTGCCGTGTTGATGCACAGCATCGGTAATCTTGCGGAAATGGGGAACGACCTCGTCGTCGCAGTGGCGGAAATTGCCGCGCGTCAGCACCGCGGTCGCGTGCACCGGCATCGGCTCGACCACGATCATCGCCGCGCCGCCGATGGCGCGTTCCTCGTAGTAACCGCGATGACGTTCGCCGGGTAGACCCAGGTCCGACATGTTAGCGGTATGCGCGCCGAACACGATGCGGTTGTCGAGCGTGCGGTGGCGCAGTTCGAGCGGCTGGAACAGGTTTTTGTACTGGGTCATGTCTGGTTATGAACAATAATCGGAGATGAGAATATACCGATTGTATCTGTATGAACAAAACGATATATTTTCATGATCTCCATCGAAATTTGTCATAGTGTCCAAGCTCGATATCGAATCCATGCGCGCCTTGACGGTGATTGCCGAGACCGGCGGTATCACGCGCGCGGCAAAGAAGTTGAATCTGTCGCAGTCCGCGGTCAGCCACAAGGTAAAGCGTCTCGAGCGCAGCCTCAATCGCAGCCTGTTCTCCCGCATCGACGGCAAGCTCAGTTTCAGCCGCGACGGGGAAAAGCTGCTCGACTATGCGCGCCGCATGGTGCGGCTGCATGACGAGGCCTGGGCGAGTTTTCACCAGAGCGACCTGTCCGGAGAATTACGTCTCGGCATTACCGAGGACATCACCGCACCCGATATGGCGCGAAT
>CAMYON010000133.1 GCA_947260025.1 uncultured Gammaproteobacteria bacterium | reverse complement strand
ACAGCAGACAGGTCTTAAACTGCGACGCTGCAAACGCCACGGCGATAACTCTCAGGGTTAATACTAATGAATGACAAACCGGTTGTACTGGTAACACGCAAGCTGCCTGACGCGGTCGAGACAAAACTGGCCGAACAGTTCACCCCGCTGCTGAATCCCGATGACAGGCTGTACGACACCGGGGAGTTATTGCAGCTGGCCGAAAACGCCGATGCCATACTGCCCTGCCACACCGAAAAATTCGACGCCGATACGATCGCGAATTTGCCGGCCCGGGTAAAGGCAATCGCCAATTTTTCGGTCGGCGTCGATCACGTCGATCTCGAGGCGGCACGCCGCAAGCAGGTGATCGTAACGAATACGCCTGACGTGCTTTCCGACGCCACCGCGGAAATCGCGATGCTGCTGATGCTGGGCGCGGCGCGACGCGCCAGCGAAGGCGAACATATCATGCGCAACCAGTTGTGGAAGGACTGGAGCCCGGCGTTCATGGTGGGCCGGCAGATTACCGGCAAGCGCCTCGGTATCCTCGGTATGGGGAGGGTCGGACAGGTGGTCGCGGCGCGTGCTCGTGGCTTCGACATGACGATTCATTACCACAATCGTCAGCCATTGAACCCGGATCATGCCGGGGATGCGACTTACCACGACAGCGTGGAAGGCCTGCTGGCGAACGTCGACGTGCTGTCGATTCACTGCCCGGCATCCGATGCAACCCGGGGATTGCTGAACCGCGAAAGGCTCGCCACGATGCATCGCGACGCCATCCTGGTGAATACCTCGCGCGGTGGCGTGATCGACGACGATGCCCTGGTCGAGGCACTGCAAACAGGCGTGATTGCCGCCGCCGGACTCGACGTGTTCAACGGTGAACCCGACGCCATCCATCCGGGATATCGGCAACTGGACAACGTGTTCCTGTTACCGCATATCGGCAGCGCGACGCGGGAAACTCGCGATGCGATGGGCTTTCGCGCGATCGATAACCTGGTGGCAATTTTTAGCGGCAGGGAGCCCGGCGATCGCGTGGCCTAGCCCCGCAGAGTCCCGACAAAGGCACACCCGTTATTCAAAAAATACTGTAAATCCAGCCTGCGCCACAATATACTCGCATCGGCAAGCCGCGCAGCGATCTGAAATGACGATGCGCTGCGATGACGAATTCGGTAGCACACACTCTGGTATACAATATACTGCTTAATGTGCTTTAATCCCGGGTCGAGTCATTCGCAGAGCAACAAAAAGACGACGGCGATTCGGAGGCTTTACTTTCAGAGCAACACTCCATCTGCGTATGGACCAATAAAAATCGCCTGACAAAATTATTACCAAAAAGAGGAAACCAGTTATGACCGAAAAAACGACATCACGTCGCAAATTTCTGACCACCGGGGCCGCAACTATCGCGGGCGGAGCAGCAGCCGCCGCGTTCCCCAGTATTTCCGTTGGACAAAGCCCCGTAGTGCTGAAAGTACAGGCTGCCTGGGGCGGCGGTATCTTTCTCGAGTTCGCACAGGATTACGTCAAGCGTGTCAACGAAATGTCCGGCGGCTCGCTGAAAATCGACCTGCTCGGCGTCGGCGCGGTTGTCAAAACGGCTGAAATGCAAACCGCGGTGCACAAGGGTGTACTCGACGGCGCGCATCTCGTTACCGCCTACTGGTACTCGAAGAGCCCGGTCGCCTCGCTGTTCGGCACCGGCCCCTGCTTCGGCTGGTCGGCCAACGAGTTGATGGGCTGGATTCAGTACGGCGGCGGCAGAGCACTGTACAACGAATTGATGTCGAGTCTGCGCCTCGACCTGGTTGGCTTCTTCTCCGGCCCGATGCCGGCACAGCCGCTGGGCTGGTTCAAGGAAGAAATCAAGGGCAGCGGCCAGATGAAAGGCCTGAAGTATCGCACCGTTGGCCTCGCCGCGGACGTACTGCAGGAAATGGGCATGTCGGTAGTACAGTTGCCCGGCGGTGAAATCCAGCCGGCGATGAAGAGCGGCCTGATCGATGCGGCCGAATTCAACAACCCGACCTCGGACAAGGACTTCGGCATGCAGGACGTGTCCAAGCACTACCACCTGGGCAGCTTCCACCAGTCACAGGAGTGTTTCGAAATCATCTTCAACAAGCGACGTTTCGACGGGCTGGCGAAGGAACACCAGGCAATCCTGGAATACGCCTCCGAAGCCGCCTCTGCCGACATGGCGTGGAAAGCGATGGAGCGTTACTCGCAGGACCTGGTGGTACTGCAGGAAAAGCATGGCGTGAACGTTTACAAAACACCCGACAGCGTCATGCAGGACCAGCTCAAGGCCTGGGACAAGATCGTCGAGAAGTTCAACAAATCTGATCCGTTCTTCAAGAAAGTCATCGACTCACAGATGGCCTGGGCGAAGCGGCACGGTTCTTACGCGTTGAGAAACTCGCCTAACTACGCCGGTGCCTACGAGCATTACTTCGGCAAGCTCTAAGCAAACATAAAAGATGTAACCATCGGGGCGGTTTTACACAATACCGCCCCGATTGGTTTTGTGACGGTTATCAATACCTTTCCGGTGGTTTGCCATGACACGTATTCTTCATTTCATCGATAGCCTTAGCGCCTGGACCGGCAAGGCTTTCGCCTGGTGTATCGTGATTTTAACCTTTTCGACCTGTTACGAAGTCTTCGTGCGCTACGTGCTCGATTCACCGACGGTATGGGCCTTCGACATGAGCGTACAGATGTACGGCGCGTTGTTCATGATGGCCGGCGCCTATGCGCTGTCGCAGGACGCGCACGTTCGCGGTGACGTAATCTACCGCCTGTTCAGCAAAAAAACCCAGGCCAAGATCGACCTCGTGCTCTATATCCTGTTCCTGATGCCGGGGGCCGTGGCTCTGATCTATTACGGTTACGGCTTCGCCGCCGACTCCTGGTTCTACAAGGAGGTGAGCTGGAGCAGCCCGTCACGCATTCAAATTTATTTCTTCAAAACGCTGATCCCGATCTCCGGAACCCTGGTGTTGTTACAGGGCATCGCGGAGGCGGTCCGTTGCGTGATCTGCATAAGGACCGGGGACTGGCCGCCCCGCCTGCACGACGTGCAGGAAACCGAAACCATGCTGATGCACGAACAGGAAGACCTGCGCAAACTGGAAGAGGAGCATCGTCATGTCTGATCCAGTCGTCGCGGTAACAATGCTTGGCCTGTTTATCTTCATGGTCTTGCTGGGATTTCCGATCGCTTTCACCCTGATCGCAATGGGCCTCGGCTTCGGTTACTACGCCTACTACGATGCCGAACGCATGCAGTCCATATTCGATAATCGAATATTCGACCTGTTCGTCCAGAACACCTTTTCGGTCATGTCCAACGACGTGCTGGTGGCCGTCCCGCTCTTCTTATTCATGGGCTATGTGGTCGAACGGGCCAACATAGTCAATCGCCTGTTTTTCAGTATCCAGCTGGCCGCCCGCAACCTGCCCGGATCGATGGCGGTGGCGGCGCTGTTTACCTGCGCCGTGTTCGCCACCGCGTCGGGAATCATCGGCGCCGTGGTCACGCTGATGGGGATGCTCGCTTTTCCCGCTATGTTGAAGGCTAATTACGACGAGAGTTTTGCTTCCGGGGTCATTTGTGCCGGCGGCTGCCTCGGTATACTGATTCCGCCCTCGATCATGCTGATCGTTTATTCGGCAATCGCCGAAATATCCCCGTTGCGCCTTTATGCCGCCGCGCTGTTCCCGGGTATCATGCTGGCCGGTATGTACATGGTCTATGTCGTCGGGCGCGCGGCAATGAATCCCAGTCTGGCGCCGAAACCGAGAGAAGAGGACGTACCCCCGTTTGGAAAAATTCTGTGGGAATTGCTGACTTCCTTCGTTCCGCTCGCGGTGCTTATCATGAGCGTGCTCGGCGCGATCCTGATGGGCCTGGCGACGCCCGCCGAGGCTGCCGGGGTCGGTGCCTTCGGCGGCCTGGTACTGGCGGTAATCTATCGCTCGCTCAGCTGGGTGCGACTAAAGGAAGCGGTTTACCTGACCGCCAAAACCTCGGCCATGGTGTGCTGGTTATTTGTCGGTTCCTGGACCTTCGCCGCGGTGTTCTCCTATCTCGGCGGCCATGACCTGGTCCACGACTGGGTG
>CAMYON010000132.1 GCA_947260025.1 uncultured Gammaproteobacteria bacterium | reverse complement strand
CGCCGCGGAGCGCACCGCTACCCCGCTGACGCTGGTCGCCAACCATGAGATCCGGATCAAACCGTCGCGCCACATCAGCTTCCTGCGGGTTGCCGGTGGATTCGACGTGGCGGATAACGAAATCGTCAGTCGCATCGAGGCCGGTGACCTGGTGATTACCGGCGATATCCCGCTAGCGGCCGAGATTATCGAAAACCAGGGCCAGGCGCTGAGCCCGCGCGGTGAACTGTTTACCCTGGATAACATCAAGGCGCGCCTGACGATGCGCGACCTGATGGAATCGCTGCGCGCCAGTGGCGTGGAATCGGGCGGACAGGCTCCGCTTAACCAGTCCGATCGCAAGGCGTTCGCCGACCAGCTCGACAGGATCCTGGCCCGGCATGCCTGACGCTGGCGGCAACGACGAATACGCACCGCTCTACAGCCGCAAGGAATTGCTCGTTATCGTGATAACCTGCTTCGCTATCTGGGGCAGTTTCCAGGCCGACAGGCTGGGCCGCATGGCGCTGCCCTGTACGCCAGAGCAACGAATCGAACTGGAACAATCGTTATGACACAAACCCGACTACAAGCCATGCTGGATCTCGAGCTGCCGATCATCCAGGCGCCGATGGCAGGCGTCCAGGGCGGCGAACTCTGTATCGCGGTATCCAACGCCGGCGGTCTCGGCTCGCTGCCCTGTGCGATGCTGGATCTGGAGGCAATGCGCGAGGAACTCGAAGCGATCACCGCCGGTACCGACAAAGCTTACAACGTCAACTTCTTTTGCCACCAACCGCCGCGGGTCGACGCTCAGCGCGAGGTCGCATGGCGCCGGGCACTGGCGCCTTACTATGAAGAATTCGGGCTCGATATCAACGACAGCGCGCCGGTCGAGGACCGTGCGCCGTTCGGACCCGCAGCGCTGGAAGTAATCCAGGCTTTCAAGCCACCCGTGGTCAGTTTTCATTTCGGATTGCCGGCAGACGACCTGCTGCAGGCGGTCAGGGCCATGGGCTCGAAAATCCTGTGCAGCGCGACCACGCTGGCGGAGGCACAATGGCTCGCGGACAAGGGCGTCGATGCAATTATCGCCCAGGGTCTCGAAGCCGGCGGGCACCGCGGCATGTTTCTGAGCGAGGACGTGACCACCCAGGTCGGCAGTCTCGCACTGTGGCCGCAAATCGTAAACGCGGTAGACATTCCGGTTATCGCCGCCGGGGGAATCGCCGATGCCGATGGCGTTGCCGCAGCGCTCGGGCTCGGCGCCGCCGCCGTGCAAATCGGCACCGCCTTCCTGTTGTGCAACGAAGCCAGGACCAGCCAGCTGCACCGCAGCGCGTTGCAAGACCCGTCGGCGGTGCATACCGCGCTGACCAATCGTTTCAGCGGACGTCCTGCGCGTGGCATCGTCAACCGCATCATACGCGAACTGGGCCCCCTGGGGGACGACGTGGTGCCGTTTCCGCTGGCCTCGATCGCGCTCGGACCGTTACGCAAGGCGGCCGAGGCGCGCGGCCGTTCCGACTTTACCTCGCTGTGGTCGGGCCAGAACGCCAGCGGATGCCGTGAAATAGCGGCAGCGGAGCAGCTGCGTTATCTGGCGGCAAAAGTGTAAATTTGGCGACTATTACTGATAGAATCACAAGTCAGTCAAACCGGGAGGAAAACAAATGGCAGTATACAAATGCGAAGCCTGCGGCATGAGCATCGGCACCATGACCTGCGGCACCTGCGACAAGGAGCTCGATCACGGCAGCATCACAACCGACGACGGCGAACAACTACAGGTTTCGAAATGCCCCGACGGCCACGGTATGATCAAGTCTCCGATGTGCTGCGGTCAGGACATGACGCGTCTCGATTGAACCCGCGACGGGTTTCCGCTAATCGCTAACGGAGCCATCCACTGGAACCCACCCTGACGCTGGCCAGTATCGCCGCGCTGCTGGGAGCGTTGATCGTACTCGCGATCATACCTAGCGTCAGCGTGCTTGCGGTGTCGGCACGCGCCGCCGCCTTCGGTTTCACCCACGGCATGTTTACCGCGCTCGGGATCGTTGTCGGGGACATCATATTCATCCTGGTAGCGGTTTACGGCCTGGTCTTCATCGCCGCCGCGATGGGCGAGCAGTTTGCGCTGATCAAATATGTCGGCGGCGCTTACCTGATCTGGCTCGGAGTCTCGCTGTGGCGAGCCGATGCAAAACTGCGCCGTTCCGACGAACCGCGGCAATCCTCCTGGGGCTCCAGCTTTCTGAGCGGTTTGCTGATCACGCTCGGCGACCAGAAGGCGATCCTGTTTTATCTCGGCTTTTTCCCAGCCTTCGTCGATCTCGAACGCATGACGCCGATCGACACCCTGCTGATTATTCTGATCGCAATCGTCGGCGTCGGCGGCGCCAAGCTGGTCTACGCCTGGCTGGCGGATCGCGCCAGCCTCGTGTTTCGGAATACCGGCGCTATCCAGTGGCTCAATAGATTTGCTGCCTGCGTCATGATGCTGGTCGGTCTTGGCTTGCTTCTGAAAACCCAGGAGTGGATATGACGATACAGCTGGAAGACCTGGAATTGCTCGAGGCGGTGCGGTGCTTCGGACTCGAGCAACAGGACCCCTTGGTCGAAAAGTTCAAACCCTCGCTGCGCGACTGGGGTGATGACTGGATCGACGTCGAGCGCACCCGATTACCCGCGGCCGACTTTCTCGATGACGCGCTGGCCCGGGCCGTCCCGCAGACGAAGAGCCTCCTCGAAACCTTCGTCCGCCATCGATCCCGCCTGCGCTGGGAACAAAGTTACAGCAAGGAAGACGGCGTGGTGCCGGATACGATGCTGGCGGCATACGGCTTTGCCGAAATTCTTGGCAAGCAGGGGCCGTTCGTCAGCGCATCCATCCGCGCCGGTGTTGGCATCTATGGCCCCAATATCGAGTACCCGATCCATCGCCACCATCCGGAAGAAATTTACATCGTGCTGGTCGGCGCGGCCGACTTCATGATCGGTAGCGCCGAAGGGATTCGCAAAACCGCCGGTGACGTCGTCTTCATGAAATCGAACACGCCACACGGATTTCGCACCCGTGACGAGGCCTTCGTGGTTTACTACCTGTGGCAGGGTGGCGACCTGCGCGAAACTTCGAGCTTCGGCTAGTCGTCATGCCTCGTCCCGGGATCAAAATTCTATCGGACACGCCCGGCACCGGCGCCGAGGTGGAACGTCGACATATTTACCAGGTGCGGCTAAACCTGTGGCTGAATCAGGGCGAACCGGTCCGCTGGGATCAACCCTGGGGGCTACTCGAGCGCGCCCGGCTGGAAGACGAGGGCGCGACGCTGATCACCGACTTGAGGATCGACCGGGAAAACCTGTTCGCCGGTTTATTCCAGGGCATCGAGGGTATGCGCATCGGCGGCCGGCGCAAGCTCAAGATCTCGCCGCACCTGGCTTACGGCGAGCAGGGAATTCCCGGCAAGATCCCCGCACAGGCGGTGATTATTGCCGAAATCGAATTTATTGAAGAATGGAAACGAGATAATCGTCATGACTGAACTTGCAGACAAAATCAAAGTAATCGCCTTCGACGTCTTCGGCACGGTGGTCGACTGGTATGGATCGGTATCGCGCGAGGTCGCCGCCATGGGGCTGAACGTCGACCCGGATGCGTTCGCGCTGGCCTGGCGTGCCGGCTATAAACCGGCGATGGCCGAAGTCATGCAGCGCGGTGAATGGGTGATCCTGGACGATCTGCACCGGCGCATTCTCGACCGGGTGCTGCTCGATTTCGCAGTCGACGATTTGCCGGAGGATCGGCGTCGGCAGTTGAACCTGATCTGGCACCGGCTCGAACCCTGGCCAGATTCGGTCGAGGGGCTGACGCGTCTGAAAACGCGCTACACGATTTGCTCGCTGTCGAACGGTAACATCGGTTTACTGAGCGACATGGCGAAAAACGCCGGCCTGCCCTGGGACTGCATTCTGAGCGCGGAGAACTTCAATAAATATAAACCTCACCCGGACACTTACCTCGGCGTGGCACGAACCTTCGCCGTCGAACCGGCGGATGTGATGTTCGCCGCCGCGCATCATAGCGACCTCGAGGCCGCACGCAAATGCGGGCTTGAAACCGCCTACATCGAACGCCCCTTCGAGTACGGCCGGCAGAATCCCAAGCCGGTCGCGCCCTGGGAGGCCAATACAATGCACTCGACCAGCATCGTCGACCT
>CAMYON010000131.1:4606-8056 GCA_947260025.1 uncultured Gammaproteobacteria bacterium | reverse complement strand
ACATGTCGAGCGTGCGCTGACGCGCCTCGGCCTTGCTGGTGGCGCGGTGCACCAGGAAGGCTTCCTCGATCTGCGCGCCGATCGTCATGACCGGATTCAACGAGTACTTGGGGTCCTGCATGATCATCGAGATACAGCCGCCGCGAACGCGCCGCATGGTGCGCGCATCCGCATGCAGTAAATTGGTGCCGTCGAATTCGAGCCGCCGCGCACGTACCTGCCCCCCGGTGGCCGTCAGGCCGAGAATCGCGCGCCCGGTTTGCGACTTGCCGGAGCCGGACTCGCCGACGATGCCGAGCTTTTCTCGCCCCAGCTCGAAACTGACGCCGCTGACCGCGTTCACGATCCCGGTCGGCGTGTTGTAACTGACGTGCAGGTCCTCGACTCGTAGTAGCGGCGATCCACTCATCGATTAACCCCCGCTCTTGGGATCGAAAACGTCGCGCAAACCGTCACCCAGCAAATTGAAGCCGAGACTGACGACGAGAATGGCGATTCCGGGGACCGTCGGCACCCACCACTGGTCGATCAGGTATTGCCGCCCGAGCGATATCATCGCGCCCCACTCCGGGGTCGGCGGTTGCGCGCCGAGGCCGAGGAAGCCGAGCCCGGCGGCGGTCAGGATGATGCCGGCCATGTCCAGCGTCAGTCGCACGATTACCGAGGACAGGCACAGCGGCGCGACGTGCCGGGTCAGGATGCCGGCCGTGCTGACCCCCTGCACCTGCGCCGCGAGAATGAACTCGCTGTTGCGCACGGTCAACGCTTCCGCGCGGGCTATGCGCGCGAACGGCGACCAGGTCGTCAGCGCGATCGCCAGCACCGCGTTTTCGAGGCCTGGGCCCAGTACCGCAACGAAGGCCATCGCCAGGATCAGGCGCGGAAAGGCGAGGAAGATATCGGTCACGCGCATCAGGACACTGTCCACCAGGCCGCCGAGATAACCGGCTATCACGCCGACGACGAGCCCGATCGGCACCACGATTATCCCCACCAGGGCGACGATATACAGCGTAATGCGAGAACCCCAGATGATGCGGTCGAATATGTCGCGCCCGAGCTGGTCGGTACCGAACCAGTGTGCGGCGCTGGGCGCCTGTAGCCGGTTGACGAGGTCGGGCTCGAGCCCGTCCGAACCCGTAATCCACGGCGCCAGCGCGGCCACGCCGACCAGCCCGAGAATAATTATCAGCCCGATCACGGCTACCGGGTTGCGCCGAAATTCGAGCCAGCCGATGTAAAACCGCTGGCTGCGCGCCTGCCATTTCGACCGCGGCACCTCGGCCAGCAGCCAGCCGCGCAGTGTCAATTGCTCCGCCATCAACGAATCCTCGGATCTACCAGCCGATACAGCAGATCGGACAGCATGTTGATACCGACGAAGCAGGCGCCAACCACGATAGTGCCCCCGAGCACCGCGTTCATGTCGTTGTTGAATAGCGAATTGGTAATGTACTGACCGATCCCCGGCCAGGAGAAAACAGTTTCGGTCAGCACCGAGCCTTCCAGCAACGAGGCGTAGGTCAGCCCGATGATGGTGATCAGCTGCACCAGCACGTTACGGAAGGCGTGCCGCCAGATGACCTGCGATTCGGGAATACCCTTGACCCGTGCCGTCAGGATGTATTCCTGGCTTAACTGGTCGAGCATGAAGCTGCGCGTCATGCGCGCAATGTAAGCCAACGCGAAAGTGCCCAGGATCGAAGCCGGCAGAATCAGGTGCGACAGTGCGTTGTAAAATATATCCCAGTCGCGGGCAAGCGCGGCATCGAGCATCAGGATGCCGGAAACCGGCTCGATGATGCCATCGTAAAAAACGTCGAGTCGGCCCGGGCCGGCAACCCAGCCGAGCTTGGCGTAAAACACCAGCAGCGCCACCAGACCGAGCCAGAAGATCGGCGCCGAGTAACCTAACAGCGCCACCACGCGCACGATGTGATCCGGCCAGCGGCCCTGGTGCACCGCCGCGAACACACCCATCGGTACGCCAACGAAGATGCCTAGCAGGGTCGCTATCGTGGCCAGCTCCAGCGTTGCCGGAAAGAAACGCTTGATATCCTCGATTACCGGCTGCGCGGTCATGATCGAGGTCCCAAGGTCACCTTCTGCGAGTTGACCCAGGTAGCGTAGGTACTGGATATAGATCGGTTTATCGAGACCCAACTGCAGGTAGACTTGCTGGTAAACCTCGTTCGATGCCCGGTCGCCGACGATGGCCAGCACCGGATCAACCGGCATTACCCGGCTGATGACGAAGGTAATCGCGGTCAGGCCTAGAAAAGTCAGGGTCAGGCTGACCAGAACACCCGAAATCTTGGCCAGCTTCGACGGCAGGGCCAGGCCCGGCCCTGCCGCCTTACTGCTTGAAGCCTGATCCATTCAGCCGTGTACGCTACTGCTTCTTGACGTTGCGGTAAAACACCAGGTCGAAGTTCGAACCTGAAACGAAACCCTGAAGGTTGGTACGCCGCGCGACCTGTTCGTTTTGCTGGAACATGATCACGAACGGTCCTTTCTTCTGCAGCATCGCCTGTAAATCCAGGTATTGCTGCTTGCGCTTCTCGAGGTCGAGCTCGTTGCGCGCCTTGACCGCGAGCATATTACTGGATTCGTCGGCCCAGGCGTTACGCCAGGCCAGCACGCCGGTCAGCTTGGCTTCCAGCCGATTGTCCGGGTTATGCGCGAAGGCATCGGCGTTGGAGTGCGGATCGACGTAATCGGGCGACCAGCGCGCGAGGATGATGTCATGCTCGCGGGCACGGTACTTAGGCCACAGGGTCTTACCCTCCAGGGTCACGATATTGGCCTTGATGCCACCCTTGGCCAGGTTGGCCTGCACCGCCTGGGCAATCTCCGGAAACGGCGAATTGGTCAGGGTATGGATGGTAAGTTCGAAGCCATCGCCGTGACCGGCAGCCTGCAACAGGGATTTCGCCTCGGCGACATTCTGCTTGTAGGGCGTTTCTTCGAGCGCTGCCCACAAACCGCCGGGCCAGAAGGACTGGTGTACGACAAACTGTCCCGCCAGGAAAGAATTGGCCATGCTTTCGTAGTCCACCAGGTGACGCAACGCCTGCACCACCTCTTCCTTGCCCAGGATCGGGTGCGCGGCGTTGGCGGCCATGTAGACGATCGTGCCTTTCGGGTGACCGTCGATCGCGATGTCGGAGTTGCCCTTGATGCCCTTGACCTGGTCCGGCGTCAGGTTGCGCGCCATGTCGATATCGGCCTTCTCCAGCAGCAGCCGCTGCGACGAGGGCTCGGCCACGTGCCTCAGGATAACTCGCTTCATGCCCGGCGTGCCGTGGCGATAACCGGGATTGGCCTCGAGCGTGACGATTTCGTTCGCCTTCCAGGTCTTGAGACTGAAGGCGCCGGAGCCGGCGCTGTTCGACTTGAGCCAGTCATAGCCCAGGTCGCCATCTTTCTCATGGCTCATCACCAGCTCCC
>CAMYON010000131.1:0-4485 GCA_947260025.1 uncultured Gammaproteobacteria bacterium | reverse complement strand
GGGCGGATCTTGAAGGTGATGGTCTTGCCGCCGTTGCTGACTTCCCAGCTCTCGGCCACGCCGCCGACCAGGGTTTGCAGATCTTCCGGCTCGAACATCATGATGCGGTCGTAGATATTGGCGATGATTTCGCCGGTGCTGAGTTCGAACACCTCTGCCGGATCCATGGTGATGATGTCGGCGATATCCTTCGCCATGACGAAGGTATTACTCGGTGTCGCCGCCTGGGACGAGCCCATGCCCAGCATCACCACGGCGGTAACACTCAGGAGAATGTCTCTTAGTTTATTCACTACTGCCTCCTCGATGGTTATATCGATTGGTTATTATTGCTATACGCCACCCCAAACATCCGGGGAGCCGGAAAATGTTATCACAAACAAGCCAGGTAAAGGGCAGGAGGAAACTAATATAAATTAACCTGCTACCTGCCTGTGTTCTCGTTTCACCGCGAAAAAGCGTTACTATTAGCGGCAATGCTGATCCAGGCCATCAACGACTCTCCCTTTGGCGTCACGGTTTCGGGTTTCGACTGCGCGCAACCCGATGCCGATGCCGCCGACGAACTTCGCCATGCCTTGCACCGGCACCAGTTGCTGGTATTCCCCGATCAACAACATTTGACGCCGCAACAGGAAGTCGCGTTTTATCGTTCGATAGACGTCAACGGTGTCGGCGTCTGGCGCGATCAAACCAGCAATCCCTGGGAGGTTTACAAGGTAGCGCAGGGTAACAAGGCGGGAACCTACCAGATTCCGGAAGAGCCGGGTGTGCTGGTACTCGGTAAAGGCGAGATCGATCACCATGGACTAAAGGTTACGCTCGGTGGCGACCGGGGCGCCTATGGCGAAGACCAGGGCTCCCAGGTGCTCGGTGGCGGCGCGTTGCAGTGGCATATCGACGGAACGTTTTATCAACACGCCCCCTGCAATTACACGCAAATGCGCTGTATCGAGGCGCCCACCGGCAGCGGTCACTGGCTGTCTTACGAAGACGGGTCCGGCGACCGGCTCTGGTGTGAAGCCGGATCGACGGCCTTCGCCAGCGGCCGGGTGGCTTTCGACCGGTTGTCGCCCGAAACGCGGCAACTGTGCCTGCAAACCCGCGTTCACTACGCCAGCCGTCCGTTCGAAGCCAGCTATGCGCTGGGAAATAGCGCCAACGGCCTGCGCGTGGTCGATTCCGCGGCGGAACGGCGTTATGCGGCGGGGGAAGATACGCCAGGCGCCGCCATCGACGATCCGCTGGCCCAGGTCTACCCGCTGGTCTGGACCTGCCCGCTCACGCAGCGGCAGGCCCTGATGCCGCAGCCGCGCTGTATGCATACGCTCGAGCAGGTCACGCCAAGGGATAATCGCTTTCTCGGCGTTATCGAATCGAGGTTCAGGGTAGAGCAATGGATGCGGCCAGCGATCGAGCCGCAGCGGGTCTACGTACACGCCTGGCGACCCGGAGACCTGGCGCTGTGGCATAACCGTTCGGTCTGGCATTCGGCGACCGGCAAATTATCGCGGGACGATCGCAGGGTCATGCATCTGACCGCGTTTAACGGGGATCAGCCACCGCGTTGCGTGGCGCAGTAAGCCTGTCCGTCAAACGTCTCGATTGGGTGCCTGCGGGCCTGCCGCAGCGGACTGCATACCGGAACTTCGCAGGTCGATATCGGCAGCCTTCGCCGGGTCACGCCGCGTCCACGACAACACCATGATCGTCGCCGCCGGCAGGAAACTAAGCGTCACGATAGCGGCACCAGCCAGCCCGAACAGTACGATGGCGCCGACACCGCGGTAGAGCTCGGTGCCTTCACCAGGAATAAACACCAGCGGCGCCAGCCCAAAGATGGTCGTAATCGCCGACATCGCGATCGGCCGCAGGCGTGACTCCACCGCCTCCTGCACCGCTTCGACCGCGCTCATCCCGAGGCTACGGTAATTGTCCGCCGCGCGGTGGACAATCAGTATCGGATTGTTAACCACCGTCCCCATCAGGATCAGGAAGCCGAGCATCGAAATCATATCAAAGGGCTGGTGTACCGCGCCGAGACCAATCAGCGGCAGCGCGCCGCCGACGACATTCATCAACGCCAGCCCGGCGATACCGCCGGCGACCCCGAGCGGTATCGTCGTCATGATCAGCAGCGGGAATCCCCAGTGGGTAAAAATAGCCACCATGACGAGATACACCAGGATCAATGCGACCAGGTAGTTGCCGGTCAGCGATTTCTGCGTCGCCTCGAGCTGATCGCTGGCCCCGGAGATATCGACGCTGACGTTGGCCGGAATCGCGCCGCTGCTGCGCAGGTAGCCAAGCACATCCTCGCGTACGATGCCGACCCCGGTTTCGAGCGCCACGGTTTCGGGTGGAATGATGCTCAGCGTCACCGTGCGGCGACCGTCGATGCGGCGCACGGTGCTGGTATCGACCGTCTCGACCACGTTGGCGATGCTGGATAACGGTACCACGCCCCCGCGAGTGTAAACCGGCATATCGTTCAGGGCCTGGGGCGAGGCGTTGGGCCCGGTCCCGCTGTAGAGATACATATCGATCTTGTCGTCGGCCAGAAAGAATTCATCGACGAAGGCGCCGTTGGTCAGCGCGGCCACAGTGAACCCGATATCGGCCGTGTTCATGCCGAATTCGGCGGCGCGCTCCCAGTCTGGCCGGATTTCGATCAGCGGTTGCGACAGTGACAACGTCGCCGGGTTGGCACGGATACGAGGCTTGGCGAAGACTTCCTGGGTGCGGTTATAGGCCGCGGTGGCGGCGGCGTAAATCGGCTCGAGCTCGGGCCCGGAGATATCGAGGTTGATGCTGCGCGTGCCGCCATTGTTGCTGGTGATGATCGACCCACGCGTGGTGAACGAGCGCATACCGGCGTATTCGCCGTACTTGGCGTCGATGGCGTCCATCAAGGCGTCGACCTGCGATTTGTCCTTGGGTTCAGCAATCAGGAACAGGCCGCTGGCGCGAATCGAAATGATCAGGTAGTCGAGCGCCGGCACCGCGGTTTCACCGCGCTCGAACTCTCCGGGCTCGTCCTCGAGATAAGGCAAGAAGTACTCCTGCACGTCGTAACCGATCTCGCGCATGGTTGGCAGGTTATAGCCCGGTGGCGCATTCATTCGACCGAATACCTTGGGCTCCTCGCCGGGCGGTAGATATTCCGCCGGCGGGGTGAGGCCGACAATGATCGCAACGCTCAGGCTTGCGGTTACCAGCATCACCAGGGCGCGGCGCAACGAGGTGTCGACCAGCCAGTTGATGCCGGCCAGCAGTCCGCGCAGCGCTCCTGTCGCTGCGGCCGATTTCACCGCGCCGCTGCCTGGATCGTCGCGCAGCGCGAAGTTTGCCGACGCCGTGGGCACCACCGTGATCGCGACCAGCATCGACACCAGGATAGTCGCCGAAACGCCGACGGCGATGTCACCGTAAAGCTGCCCGGCCTCTTCCTCGATGAAGATAATCGGGATGAACACCAGCACCGTGGTCAGCGTCGACGCCAACACCGCTGGCCATACCCGTCGAACGCCAGTTATCGCGGCCTGCAGACGTTTCAGTCCCTTGCGGCGCTCCCACTCGATGCTTTCGAGCACGACGATCGTGTTGTCGAGAGTCATGCCGATCGAAAAGGCAACGCCGGCCAGCGAAATCACGTTAATCGTGCGTCCGGCCAGCAGCAGGCCGAGAAACGCGGCAATGGTGCAGATCGGAATCCCGATGATGCCGACCAGCGTCATTCGCCCCGAACGCAGGAACAGGAACATGACCAGTGTAGCCAGCATCGCGCCCAGCGCGAGATTGCGCCACACGGTGGCAATCGATTGCTCGACATAAACGGTATCGGTCGCGTTGAGGCGCAGTTCCATGCCGGCGTTCGACAACAGTTCAGAATTAATCCGCTCCACTTCCTCGAACATCGCGTCCTTGATTTCGACAACATTGGAGCCAAGCTCGCGGTTGACCGCGAGAAACAGCACTGGCTTGCCGTTGACGAAGGCTTCGCGCGCGACTTCGAAATGATCCAGGCGTACGCGCGCCACGTCGCCAAGACGGATAACCAGGTCGCCACGGCGGGCCAGGATCAATTCGCTGAGCGATTCGATGTCGTCGAAGCGACCAATGGTGCGCAACAGGTAACTGCGCTTGCCCGCCTCGAGCTTACCGCCGGTGACATCCCGGTTACGCTCGCGCAGCGCGGTGCGTACGTCGGCCACGGTTAGCCCACGCTCGGCCAGCGCCGCCGGCTCGAGCAGGATTTGCACCTGGCGATCGGCGCCGCCCCAGACCTCGACGCTCGAAACTCCCTCGACGGTTTCCATCCGCGTGCGCACGTTGTCGGAGACGAAGTCGCGCATCATATCCATGTCGAGCCCGCGCGGATTACCATCGAGCGGCGCCACGCGAAAATACATGAAAGAGTTGCTGGAGAAGGACTCGGCGAAGATGCGCGGCTGCTTTACCGTGGCGGGGTAAGACGGCACCTGC
>CAMYON010000130.1:5122-9568 GCA_947260025.1 uncultured Gammaproteobacteria bacterium | reverse complement strand
TCCCTGCTCATCGATGATCTGGCGCGCCTTGGCGAGCGAATGGTCGATCGCCGCCTGCAGGTCGCTGTTCTGGTCGGCACGAATAAACTGAACCCGCTTCGCTTCACCGTTTACTTCACCGCTAATGAAACCGGCAGTACGATACTTGCCGTCTTCGTTTATCGGGGCGGCTTCGATGCCGAAGCCCTTGTAATCGACCGGCTCCGTTGGCTCGGGTTGCCCGTCACCGATCGCTCCGCCGAGCAGTGATTTGAATAGTTTTCCTAGCGCCATGGATAAGCCCGCTGAAATCGATGGACGCTTATCATACCAGAGATGAGCCTCGTTGCATGAAGCGCTAATGCAGGCCCTGTAACCTCGTCGGGCCATTTCAACCGAGAGCAGGCGTTGGTCGCCAGTACTTTCGCATCCGGTAGCCTGTCGCTGAATGCTGGTATTACGCTGCCCGGCCTTAAACCCTGTAGATGCTCCAGGCCAACAGGAGTTTGTGTACAGAATGAGAAAATCGCTTGACTCTGTACCAGTTACAGGGTTTAGCATTGCTATTCGTGTTGCAGAGATATCTTAATGTTTCTTGCCCTCGCTAACTTACCAGTATCGATTTCCTGGAGTTGTCGTTACGTCTGGCGCAAGTGGAGAAAAAAATGCTGACCCGTGGAAAACTGGCAACCGAGACCGGTTGTAACATCGAAACGATTCGCTATTACGAAAATATCGGCCTGATTCCGGCACCCGATCGCACGGCATCGGGCTATCGTTCCTACAACGAGGAACATTTGCGCCGGCTGAATTTTATCCAGCGGGCCAGGGCCCTCGGATTTACCAGCGACAGGATCCAGGGGTTGCTCGAGCTGACCGATGCCGAGGGAAGCCATACGCGCGCCGACGTGAAATCGCTGACCGAGGCGCATATCGACGAAATTACGGAGAAGATTCGCGATCTGCAACAGATAAAGCGGCGACTGCGCCAGATATCGTCATTTTGTGACGGCTCGAGCGAGAGTGCCACCAGTTGTCCGATCCTCGAGTCGCTGTTCGAAGACAGCAATGGCAGCCGCTAAAACACCCGCTGCCCGGGGCAATTCACTCTCGTCGACGACAGCTGGCACCCTCTAGCGGTTTTAATCGATATCGGATTCGAAACTTTCGACGCGGTGCACCGCGGTTTCGAGGCCACCGTCCGCGTGCAGCGTGATTTGTCGATACCCGGGGGATTCGTCGCTGGTAGCAAATTCCCTGCTGCCCGGCTCGAACTGCACGCAGCTCGACGGTGTCGACATCCACTCGACTCCCGCCACCGATCGATGGCTTTCCTGGTGGACATGCCCCCAGATTACCGCCCTGATGTTGTCATGCTGTGCCAGGCGACTGCGCAACCGGGCGGCATCTCGCAGCCCTTTCAAGTCGATCCATTCACTGCCGGTTTCCAGGGCCTGGTGATGCATGCATACCAGCGCGTGTCGATCTGGATACTGCCGCAGGGCGGCATCCATAAAGGATAGCTGCGCGTCCGACACGCGGCCATACACTTCGCCCGCAATGGTCGAATCCAGCAATACGATTTGCCAGGTGCCCACCAGCAACCGTTTAGCGGCGTGCACGCATTGCCCGGTAAAATGCGACGGCATCAGGCCGGGCTCGTCGTGGTTGCCCGGAAGCCAGAAGGTTGGAATGCCGAGATCATCGAACTGCTGCGCCAGGTAGCGATAAGACGCGGCCGAACCGTCCTGCGACAGATCGCCGGTGGCCAGCAGCAAATCGTGCCGCATTTCAGCCCCGGCGACCGCGGCCTTAACGGCCTCGAAGCTGCGACGTGTATTCAAACCCATCAGTTTCTTATCCGCGCTATCGAAGATATGGCAGTCGGTGATTTGCACCAGGTTAACCGTATCGGGGTCGATCACGTCCACCCGTTGAAAATTTTCCTCTTGAACTGAATTCATGTTGATATCTTGCTGCTCGGTTTTGCTCGATAAATAGTCGTTGGTTGATTCCGGGTTCCGGCCGGAAAAAGCGCGGCAGGCAGAGGTTCGACGCGAACCAGGCCGACGATATCAACATTCCCGTTCGACGACAAATTCGAGCGAGCTGATTGAATCGAAGGTAACAGAATCTCGCGAGCAGGTCTGAGAAGCCAGCTGCCGATGTCGCAACCCGGTCTTCCGATCAGGCCGACCGAACCGGCGTCGCCGCGATCGATACCGACGATCGATTCGATTGACGGGAATCGCTTTGTTGTGACTCCGGATGCTGGCATTATTGCCGGATGACGGAACCAGGCAATAAATTCAGATTCATTCCCTACCGCCGGCGCGACATCGTCGAGATGTGTCTGCAGGACAATGGGCCGGCGGTTGACGCGGATGATTTTCGGCAACTGGGATACATGCTCGAGCAGATTTTCCATTTCGAGTTTCACCAGGTGGTCGAGGCGCTTAAAAACGCTTATGTGGATCTCGATCCGGATAGTGACACCCGTAACCCGGGAATCGACGAACGGGATGGTTCCCGTCCTTTCGTGCAATTGCTCGACGGCCTGCTGGAGAAAGCGAACTACGAGCGGGTAACCCAGGCCGATCTGAACCAGGCGCTGACCGAATCTTCATTGTTCAAGATTCGGCTGCATGTCGATTTCGACGATTTCTCCGAAGTGTCCCTGTTTGCCAGGGGGCAATCGATCCGGCAGGAAGCGCTACCCGCCTGGTTTGGCCTGAGGTCCAAATCGATCGAGTTTATCAACTATGACCGAGTGGTGGTTTACATCAGGATTCGCGACGACTACGAGCACAGTAAACAGGACTTTGCCAGTTGCCGTGCCGGCGCCACCTTGCTCAAACTGTTCCGCAACGTCCCCCGGGCGGACCTCGAGATGCTGTTCCCCAACACGCGCGTGCGCATGCGGTTGCTCGACAAGCTGCTTATCGGTATTCCCGCGCTGGTCAGCGGCGGCGTGGTGTTGACCACCAAGCTCGGCGCATCGCTAGTGCTGCTCGGGTCACTGGTCGGCTACTGGCTGGGAGTCAGCAGTCAACCGGCTGAATTGAACCAGGCTGGCATCATGGTGCTGTTGGCCGGCGTGTTTGCGCTGGGCGCCTACCTGTGGAAGCAATTCAACAATTTCAAGAATCGTAAACTACGCTTCATGCAGGCATTAACCCAGAATCTCTATTTCAAGAACCTGGACAACAACGCCGGTGTATTTCATCGGCTGGCCAATGATGCCGAAGAGGAAGAGTCCAAGGAGGCGATTCTCGCGTATTACTTCCTGCTAACCGCGGAAGAATCGCTCGGCAAGGCGGAGCTGGATAAGGCCATCGAGAACTGGTTTGAAACGCGCTGGAATTGCGCCATCGATTTCGAGATCGACGATGCGCTAGACAAGTTGCTGACCTTGGGCCTGGTGACAGAGGATGACGGCCGGCTTGGCGCGATACCGGTCACAGAAGGTATCCGGCTGCTGGATCAGCGCTGGGATAATTACTTCGTTGCAGGGGCCAGTTAGGGTAACATCGCGCACTTTATTCGGGGCCAGACCTATGTATATTTTTATCGCTTCCGACGGCCGCCTTTCGTTGCGGGATAGCGATAATATGCGCGCTTTTTCCATTGTTGAAGAGGAAAGCGGCAGTGCCGGTAAATGGCTTGCGCCCATCGCCGTTTCGCAGGCGGGGCAGGAGTTCTGGCTCGACGCAAACGCGGTAATCGAGCTTTCGGGTAAAATGGACGATCAAGCCTGGGTCGGGAATTTCTGGGACATGCTAGCCGGCGTGGAAGCTTACGGATATTCCGACATGAAAAACAAAAGGGCGAAAGCCCACGTGGAAAAAAATTGATCTCCAGGTCGATAGGGGCGCTGGTGTTGCTGTCGCTGTTGTCCGGCTGTGCCAGCCTGGTCAGCTCGGCAACTACCCGCATGGCCGACAATATTTCACTGGCGATAATGAATCAGGATGACCCTGCAACGGTACGTGACGGCGCGCCGGCCTACCTGCTGATGATCGACGGCCTGATCGAGGGTGACCCCGACAACACGAAACTACTGTTGACCGGGTCCAGGCTCTACGGCTCCTATACCAGCGCGTTTATCGAAGATGAAGCCCGCGCGCAACGGCTGGCGGGCAAATCCCTGCTCTATGCGCGCACCGCCTTGTGCCAGCGCAACGCCGAGGTTTGTGCAAACATCGATAGCAAGCTGGACCGGTTCGTCGATGCACTGGCCGTAACCGGAAAATCCAGGCTCGACTCGCTGTATGCCTTTGGCGTGGCCTGGGCCTCCTGGATTCAGATCAACGCCGGGGACTGGAACGCGGTTGCGGACCTGTCAAAGGTAGAGGCGCTGTTCGAGCGCTGTATCGTTCTCGACGAAACCCATGACGGCGGCGGCGCACATGTCTACCTCGGTGTGATCAAGTCGCTGTTGCCGGCCGCTTTGGGCGGCAAGCCGGA
>CAMYON010000130.1:0-5081 GCA_947260025.1 uncultured Gammaproteobacteria bacterium | reverse complement strand
GGGTATACGCTAATAAATTCGCTGGCAAAACTCGAAGCCGTCGAGCTGTTGGCCGAGTCGGAAGAATTTTTTTAGTAAACTATTATTGAACCCGGGGTTCAAATCATCGATACCAGGAACATACGATGAACAGATTCAACAAGACTTTAAGCCTGTTAATGCTGCTCGCCATATTTAGTGGCGCAGCCGGGGCAAAGACGCTCAAGATCGCGACGCTGGCGCCGGCCGGCACCACCTGGATGAAGGAAATGAAAGCAGGTGCCAAAGTGATAAAGGAACGTACCGAAGGCCGGGTCAAACTCAAATTTTACCCGGGTGGTGTCATGGGCAACGATCAGAGCGTGCATCGCAAGATCAAGATCGGTCAGCTCCATGGCGGCGCCTTCACGCCGGGTGGGCTGGGTCGGATAGAGTCCAGTATCCAGGCGCTGGGTATGCCGATGATGTTCAAGTCACTGGACGAAGTTGACTACGTGCGGGCAAGAATGGATTCGGATATCAAGCAGCGCATGGAGGACAAGGGCTTCGTAATCCTGGGTATTTCCGAAGGGGGCTTCGTGCGTATTCTGTCCAAGCAGCCGATGCAGGACCTGGAATCGATACGCAATAGCAAGGTCTGGATGCCGGAAGGTGACGCGATCGGACAGACTGTTTTCAAGGCGCTTGGCATTACGCCGATTTCACTACCCATATCAGACGTTTTTACCGGTTTGCAGACCGGGCTGATAGAGACTGTCGCGGTCAATCCGACCTCGGCGATCGCGTTTCAATGGCATACCAGCACCGCCTACATGACAGACGTGCCGGTTAGCTACCTCATTGGCGTGCTCGCGGTTCAGCGAAAAGCATTTAGCAAGCTCTCGGCCGGGGACCAGGAAATTGTCCGGCAAGAGATGGGCAAGGTCTTCGAGCGTATGGATGAAATCAATCGCGCCGATGACCGGGCCGCACAGGCCGCGCTTTCTAACCAGGGCATTACTTTCGTGCAGCCCAATCCTGGAGAAGTCGAGCGCTGGCGCCAGATATCGGAAAAATCGGTCGATAGCATGGTGGAGCAGGGAGTCATGTCCCGCGATGTCGTCAGCCGGGTCAGGAGTCACCTGCAAAGTTTTCGCTCCAGCCAGTAATGCAGTCCTGGAACCAGAGGCTTCATCGCGTCGAGGACGCGTTGCTGGTAGTGCTGTTGTCGGCAATGATTCTGCTGGCCAGCACCCAGATCCTGCTGCGTAATTTCTTCGATTCGGGCTTTGTCTGGATCGAGCCGATACTGCGGGTGATGGTATTGTGGCTCGGCCTGATCGGTGCAACCGTTGCCAGCCGTTACAATAAACATATTCGTATCGACCTGCTTTCGCGTTACTTCGAGCGCAACACGCATCGCCTGATCCAGTCGATCGTGGGGCAGGTTAGTGCCTGGACTTGCCTGCTCATCGCCTGGCATGGTTTCAGATGGATTCATCTGGACTACGAGGATGGCCTGACCTCGGTTGCCGGAATTCCTGCCTGGATGCTGGAGGTCGTTATCCCGGTGACATTTACCTTGATCGGGCTGCGCTACCTGATCGGGTCCGTCCGCCTGGCCCGGTTGTATATCAGGTATCGCAAGGTTGCCGAAAGGGAGCAGCAGTGAGTTTCGCCGCGCCGCTATTGTTGTTGCTGGCGATCTTTCGCACCCCGCTGTTCGTTGTTATCGCGCTCAGCGCAATGATTGGATTTAGCAGCCTGGAAGTCGACCTGTCGGTTATCAGTATCGAGATTTACCGGCTCGCCGAAATGCCGGTTTTGATTGCCATACCGCTTTTTACCTTCGCCGGTTACCTGCTGGGCGAGGGCAGGGCGTCAACGCGCCTCGTGGATCTGACCAACGCCCTGTTGGGCTGGATGCCGGGTGGCCTTGCGATCGTCACCATTTTCGCCTGTGCGCTGTTTACCGCCTTTACCGGCGCTTCCGGAATCACCATTGTCGCGCTCGGGGGGTTGCTTTACCCGGCGTTGAAGCAGGCCGGTTACCTGGAGAACTTTAACCTGGGCCTGCTCACCAGTTCCGGTAGCCTGGGCTTGCTGTTTGCACCGTCTTTGCCGCTGATCCTGTACGGCGTCGTCGCCCAGCAAATGGATCTTGATCAGGCCGTCAGCATCAGCGACCTGTTCCTGGCCGGCATATTTCCCGGCCTGTTAATGTTGGTAATGTTGTCGGTTTACTCGATGCTGCAGCCGCGAGATCGAAGTGCCCGCGAAGCGTTCGACCTGCAGGTTGCGATCGCGGCGATCAAGGCGGCCAAGTGGGAAATCCCGCTACCTGTCATCGTGCTGGGTGGAATCTACGGGGGTTATTTCGCGGTCTCGGAAGCAGCCGCGGTTACCGCGCTTTACGTGCTGGTTATCGAGGTCCTGATTATCCGCGAGATCAGGATTTCCCAGTTGCCGGATATCATGCGTGAGTCGATGATGCTGGTCGGCGGCATCATGATCATCGTCGGGGTTTCACTGGCGTCGACCAATTACATGATCGATGCCGAAGTTCCGACCCGGATGTTCGCCTTCGTGCAGCAGCACATCGACGAAAAGTTAACCTTCCTGATACTGCTGAACCTGTTCCTGCTGGTGCTCGGCATGATGCTCGACATCTTTTCGGCAATCGTCATCATCGTGCCGATCATATTGCCGATCGCGGTGGGCTACGGTATCCACCCGGTGCATCTCGGTATCATCTTCCTCGCCAACATGCAGCTGGGTTACTTCACCCCGCCGGTGGGCATGAACCTGTTCATCGCCAGCTACCGTTTCGAAAAACCGGTGATGACGCTCTACCTGGCGACGATTCCGTTTTTCATCGTGTTACTGGTTGCCGTGTTGATCATCACCTACTGGCCGGCACTAAGCCTCAGCCTGTTATCCGATTAGGTCAGAAATTCGCGTCAATCGGATATCGATACCACGATCTTGCCCGCCGCCTTGCCGGCATCCAACCGCTGGTGTGCTGCAACGATATCGTCGAACTCGAAGCGGCTGTCAATTACGATGCGCAACTTTCCCGCTGCCACGAGCTTTAGCCCCTGGCGGATGATTTCGGCCTGCTGCTCCAGCCGCGGCTGCAGCCCGAGCAGCATCGGGGTCAGCATCATGACGTTGTGTATGGTCAGGTTGTTGACATAAGCGGTTTCTTCCTCGTCGTCGCCGGGCGTTCCCATCAGCGTTACCAGTCTTCCGTAGGGTGCCATCAACGGGATGGTTTTCCTGAACACCTCGGGACCCAGGTTATCCAGCGCAACGGCGAGGCCCCGGCCGACAGTCCAGTCATTTGCCGCTTCGGCGAAGTCTTCGTCGCGATAAGCGATGGCTCGCTCCGCGCCGAGTTGCTTTACCAGTTCGACCTTGTCGTCGGTACTGGCGGTAGCGGCGACGCGCGCGCCTCTCAGTGCCGCCAGCTGGACGGCGATATGCCCGGTGCCGCCCGCGCCGGCATGGATCAGGACCAACTCCCCGGCCTCGAGTCGGGCCCGGTCATAGAGCGACTCCCAGCCGGTAATCAGCACCAGCGGCAGCGCGCCGGCGGTGACGTCATCCACCGAATCGGGAATGACCGCGAGCTGGGATTCAGCGACCACAGCGAATTCAGCGTAGGTGCCGTAACCGCCGCCGATGCCGCCGTTGCAGAAGCAAACGCGTTGCCCGGGCTCGATGCTGGTTACATCCGCACCGACCGCCTCGACGATACCGGCACCGTCGTGACCGAGAATGCAGGGCCCGCCCTGGTCGATATAGGGGCCAAAGGCCCGGAAGTAGCCATCTGCGGGATTTAGTGCGGCCACCTTGAGTCGTACCAGCACGTCCCGGTCCGTCGCTGGCCAGGACAGGTCGACGTTTCGTATTTCGAGCGCCTCTGGTCCGCCTGGCGTGTCTAGAACAGCTGCTTTCATTTTGCTGGTCATACTATCTCCCTGCAGGGTTTGATGGTTGCTACCTGGTGATCCCGGGCTACGGGCGAAAGTACCTGAAGCAGTGCGGTCTGATAATTTCCCAGCCCCGATCCAGGATTTCGACAATAGATGGGTCGAGCGGAGCCTGTTTGCAGGCCGCCATGTTAGCCTCCAGATGCTCGAGCCGCGTGATGCCGAGTATGATGCCGTCGCCGCGCGAGGCATCGAGCAGCGAATGATTGATCAGCCAGCTCATCGCGGCCTGTGTAGGCGTCAGCCCGAGTTCGCCGCAAGCCTCTGCGAGCTGTTTCAGGACATCGAAGTAGTGGTTTTTCCAGTAGCGATCGCGATAGTGGTTTTTCAGGAAAAATCTTCCGGTTTCGGGTAAATCCTCGATCCCCCGGTATTTCCCGGTCAGCAATCCGCCGGCGAGCGGGTTGTAGACGTAGAAGCGGATGCCATAATTGCGCAGACATGGAAACAGTTCCCGCTCGACGTCGCGCGTTAACGCGTTATACATGCCCTGGTAGACGACCGGTTGCATCCAGCCGTTCCGACGGCAGATCTCGACCACCTCCGCTACCTGCCAGGCGGCGAAATTGCTCAGGCCGAAATCGCGAAACTTGCCCTGCTGGTAGAGCTCGAAGCAGCATTCGAGCGTCTCTGCCACCGGCGTGTCGAGATCGGGAGAATGCAGGTAGAGCAGGTCGATACTGTCGGTGCCGAGCCGTTGCAGTATCTCGTCGAACTGTTTTCTTACCTGCCGCGGTTGCAACCCTTCGTCGTTCCATGGATTGACCTTCGATGCGAGGTAGAGTTGCCGGTCCGCGTGGTCCGGCAACAGTCGGCCCAGCATTTCCTCGGTGCGGCCGTCGCAATACTGGTGCGCGGTATCGATTTCGTGATTGCCGGCCGCGAAAAATGAATCGAGCATTACCTTCGCGTCGTTGTCGCCGACCTGTTCGCCGAAGGTCATGGTGCCGAGAATCTGTTTCATGTCTTTTGCCTGTTCAAATAATCGCTTAGTTGACGGAGTATCCGCCGTCGACCATGTAAAATCCCCCGCTGCAGTAAGCCGAGGCATCGGATGCCAGGTAAACCGCGAGCCCCGCGATATCGCGCGGCTCGCCGATGCGTCCCAGTGGAACGCGATTTACGAAA
>CAMYON010000129.1 GCA_947260025.1 uncultured Gammaproteobacteria bacterium | reverse complement strand
TGGTCAGCCTCGAGGCCAGCGGCCTGATCCTGCGCGAATCCAATCGCGGTTACCGCGTCGCCCTGCTCAGCGCGCGCCAGGTCTACGAGATATTCGAGCTGCGTGCATCGCTGGAAACCCTGGCCGCCGAACTGTTTGCGGAACGTGCCAGCGACCTCGAAATGGACGAGTTGAACAGCCTGCTCGACGACCTCGAAGCCTGTGTTACCAGCGGCGACCTGACCCAGATGCGGCTGGTCAAGGAGCGCTACTACGAACTCCTGTTCAGCGGTTGCCGCAATCGCGAAATACGCAGGGCGCTGGAAAACATCATCGATCGCGTGCATTACCTGCGCGGCCGCCTGATGTCCGATCCCGAGCGCCGCCGCGAATCCCTCGAGGAAATGCGCCGCCTGACCGCGGCCCTGCTGGCGCGCGACCGCCTGGAGGCGCGCGCCGCGTCCATCGCGCACCTGACCGCGGCTCGCGATACCGTGCTCGAGGGTATGGCGCGCAAGGAAGATCTCGAAAAACCGGTCCAAATCCAGTGACCGGGTCTCGATGATACCCGGACGAATCCGCGACCACGGGCGTTTCGATGCCGGCCAGTGGGTTGTATACAAAGTCGAGTAACAGTTGTTATGGACAGGCTAAATCCATTGCTTTATAGGCTGAAACTGTTTATTGTCTGCGAGCTCGTGTAGGACAATTCTGATAAGCAAAGCGAGTATTCGTTTGTTGATTTTTGTACCACACACGAATGTATCCGGAGCCGGGTTGCAAGCAGCCGGTAATCCCGAGGGTTGCGCGAATCTCGAAGCGCCGGAACAAAAATACCGGAACGATCCGGAAAGAAATCGATAACTAGATAACGCCATTCTATGGCAACCGAAGGAGACAAATTGTAATGAAACTTAAATCTACCGTTTCCGCCGCGCTACTCGCCGGTGGTATGGCCCTTTCCGGGGTCGCGACGGCCGCCGATGTCGTCATCGGCGTACCCAACTGGCCTTCGGTCGCGGCAAGCGCGAACGTGCTCAAGGTCGTAATCGAAGATAACCTTGGGCTCGAAGTCGAGCTGCAAAATGGCACCAATCCGATCGTTTTCGAGGCGATGGATTCCGGCGCAATGCACGCACATCCCGAGGTGTGGATGCCGAATCAGCAGAATTTGCACGATACCTTCGTCAAGACCAAGGCCACCGTGGCAATGAATCCCAACGGTGTACCCGCCTTCCAGGGCATGTGTGTGCCCCAGGCTATTGCTGACAAGCACGGCATCAAGTCCATTGACGACCTGACCAATCCCGATGTCGCGGCGCTGTTCGATACCGACGGCGACGGCAAGGGCGAAGTATGGATCGGTGCGCCGGGCTGGGCCTCGACTAACATCGAGAAAATTCGTGCCAAGTCCTACGGTTACGATCAGACTTTCGAGCTGACCGAAAGCGACGAAACCCTGGCCTACGCCAATCTCGACAATGCGATCAAGGCCGGCAAGCCGTGGGTTGGGTTCTGCTACACCCCCCATTACGTGTTCGTACTGCACCAAATGCAGGTGCTCGAAGAGCCGGCTTACGATGCTGCCAAGTGGAAGATCGTGCAACCCACCGACGATCCGGCCTGGCTTGAAGTATCGACTGCACCGACCGCCTGGGATACGGCTTACCTGCACGTGCATTATTCCAAGTCAATCGAAAAATCGCAGCCTGAAGTGGCCAAGCTTTTCGCCAACATGAAGGTCACCACCGATATCGTTTCGGACTGGACTTACGCTCTGGTCATCGATAAGAAAGACCCGGCGGCCTACGCCAAGGATTGGGTTGCTGCAAACGAAGACCTGGTGCTGAGCTGGCTGACCAACTAGGTCACGCAATTTAAAATCAACGAGCCGCCGGCGACGTACCGGCGGCCGTTTTTCAATTCAGGGGGAGGACCGTCATCATGTCGGAAACGGTCGTAAAAGTCACCGGCGTCTGGAAAGTCTTCGGCGATCAGGCCGATGCAGCAATTAAGGCGATCGAGGCCGAGGGCATCGGTAAACCCGAGGTGCTCGCGCGCTTCGGTTGCGTCGTCGGCGTGCAGGATGCCACTTTCGAGGTCGCGCGCGGCGAAATTTTTTGCATCATGGGTCTGTCGGGTTCCGGCAAATCAACGCTGGTGCGTCATATCAATCGGCTGATCGAGCCGACTGCCGGTTCCATCGAACTGCTCGGACGCGATGTTTCCAGCCTCAATGCCAACGATTTGCGCTCGTTGCGCGCCAATCACATCGGCATGGTTTTCCAGCACATGGCCCTGTTGCCGCATCGCTCGGTACGCGACAACGTCGCCTATCCGCTCGAAATTCGCGGCGTTCCCAAGTCCAAGCGCTGGGCGGTTTCCGATCACGCGTTGCAGCTGGTGGACCTGGTCGGCTACGAAGATCGGCTGCCCAAGGAATTGTCCGGCGGTATGCAGCAGCGCGTGGGTATCGCGCGAGCGCTCGCCTCTGATCCCGAAGTATTGTTAATGGACGAACCGTTCTCGGCCCTCGATCCGTTGATCCGCATGCAGTTGCAGGACCAGTTCAAGGCACTGGTCGCCGAGCTGCAGAAAACCACGCTCTTCATTACCCATGACCTCGACGAGGCAATTCGCATCGGCCACCGTATCGCGATCATGAAAGACGGCGTCATCGTGCAAATCGGTACGCCCGAGGAAATCGTCATGAACCCGGCCGATGACTACGTGCGTGAATTCGTGCAGGGTATTTCCAAGCTGAAGCTGGTCAAGGCGCACTCGATCGTCGAGCCGCTCGACAGTTTCGACGGAGACCTGAGCAATGCGCCGCGCGCCGACGAGGGCGCCGATCTCGACCAGTTGATCGATCATGCCGTCGGCACCGATTTGCCGGTGGTAATTACCGCCAATGGCGAGGATGTTGGCCTGGTGAGTAAACCGCGCCTGTTACGCGGCATCCAGGGGGGTAAAGAGTGATGAGCGAAGAACAAACCACCGCATCCGTCATTGCCGCTTCCGATATCGAGGTCGATCGCGCCAGCCTCGACGCGTCGATTTCGGAATTCGCCGGGAAAAACGGCGACTACTACGCCAGGCAATTCCACAAGATTCACTCATCCACGAGCCTGATCCCCAACACCTTCAACCTGATGGCGGCAGTGCTCGGCCCGATCTGGTCCGCGTCGCGCGCGGCCTGGGGCATGTTCTGGGGGTTCCTGATCCTCGAGGTGATTGCCTGGGTTCAGATCGGCCGTGGCTGGTGGGGGGATCCCGGCGCCAGCTTTTTTGAACGCGCAGCAAAGCAGCGCGAACGCTCCGAGGGATTTCTCGAGAAGGCCGAGGTCGCGCGCGCGGCGGGCGAGGATCCAGCGCGCTTCGAAAAACTTGCCGAGAACATCGGTAATGCAGCAGATAAAAGCGAGGCGCTCGGACTGGCCGCGAGCTCGGAAGCACTCGGCATCCTGGTCGGCGGATTCGTCCTCATGCTTTTGTTCAAGGCGATGCAGGGCTTTTACGCCAACTCGGTTTATGAAAAGCAGTTCAGCCGCTGGCGTATCGACAACAAGCAGGTCGAGAGTGGCGTCAAGCCGAGGAATATCCTGCTCGGCATCGTGCTGGTGGTCTTGATCGGGCCATTGACGGTTTATAAATTTACCGTCGACAGCCCACTCGAAGTACTCAACGATTTTCCGGAGAGAGAAGTCTCTTCCCTGTTTATCGAGTCGGATAAGGCCACCCTGTTTACCGAGCTCGCCAGTTGGCTGGAAGAAAAAATCGACAATGCTGCGATCGCCGGTGCCGGCGCTTTCGACGGCATTACCGCGAGCGTGCGTTGGGTACTCGATGCGCTGGGGCTGGCCCTGATCGGTACGCCCTGGCCGGTCGTCATGCTGGTGATCTGCGTAATCGCCTGGCGCGCTGCCGGGCCGCGGGTGGCGATATTTACCGCCGCGTCGCTGGCTTATATCGCGTTGCTCGGCTACTGGGCGATCGCGATGGAAACGGTCGCGCTGGTAGGTGCCGCGGTGTTTATCTGCGTGCTCTTCGGTATTCCGCTCGGTATCTGGTTCGGTAAGTCACAGCGCGCCTATAATGCCGCCGAACCGGTGCTCGACCTGATGCAGACACTGCCGGCCTTTGTTTACCTGATCCCGATCATCGCCTTTTTCGGTACCGGCAACCCGCCCGGCATCCTGGCGACGATCATCTTCGGCATGCCGCCGGTCATACGCCTGACCTCGCTCGGCGTGCGCGGCGTACCGGATTCGATCAAGGAGGCCGCGGTCGCCTTCGGCGCGTCCCGCTTCCAGTTGCTGAAAGACGTCGAAGTGCCACTGGCTTTGCCGTCGATCATGACCGGCGTGAACCAGACCATTCTGATGTGCCTGTCGATGGTGGTTATTATCTCGCTGATCGGCGGTGGCGGTCTCGGCAAGGTCATCCTCGAAGCATTGCAGTACGCGGCCAAGGGGCCGGGTCTGCTCGGCGGCTTCGCGATCCTGTTCGTCGCCATGGTCATCGATCGTATCGTGCAGGGTGCATTCCGGCGCGCGGACCAGAAGTAGGAGGGGGAGTCATGCCGGGTGTTTCCCGAGAATACGGGGAGCATCCGGCATTTTCAATTCTGCTTCGCCGCCGGTTGCGCGCCATCTGAAGCCTGTCGGATCAAATAGTCACATCAGGGCACCCCGAAACGTCGGGTCATCATTTTCACGGGGATAAAACTTCGGGTAACGGGACGAACGCCCGGCTGCAAGCGTTCTTCGTTCAGGGAGCTTTCAGGTTCTTGCTGAAATAGACCCGGTCGAAGCCGTCCTCGACGCGGCGGTCGAACTCACGATAACCGAGCTTCGGGTAGAGCGTGAGGTTCTCGTGCATTTTCGCGTTGGTATAAAGCTCGATACGGCCGTATCCGTCTGCGAGCGCCCGCTGCTCGACCTGCACGACCAGGCGCCGGCCGATGCCTTGCCCCTGGCAGGCGGGATCGACGGCAACGTTTTCGAGGTGCAGGTGGTCATCCCGAAGATAGGCGACGACAAAGCCCCGAACCCGCTGTGCATCGTCGACTTCGACCATAACCGAGTTTTGCTCGATCAGTGCCGCAAAGTCGGCGACCATCGGCGCCGGCTTGCGGCCGATGCGTGCGACGTATTTCGCGTACGCCGCCTCGGCGCAGCGCC
>CAMYON010000128.1 GCA_947260025.1 uncultured Gammaproteobacteria bacterium | reverse complement strand
AAGCTGCGCATTCGATCGGTTACCATTCGATTCGTATCCGCTACATGGCGACCCTGTTCGGTGGCGCAATGGCCGGCATCGGCGGTGCCTTTTTGTCGGTGTTTTATACGCCGTTGTGGGTCGAAGGCATGGTTGCGGGTCGCGGCTGGATCGCGATTGCGCTGGTCGTGTTTGCCACCTGGCGGCCGTTCCGAGTGCTGGTCGGCGCCTATCTGTTCGGTGGGGTCATGGTGGCGCAACTGTTCGTGCAGGGCTCGGGGCTGGAAATCAATATCCCGTCACAGTTCTTATCGGCGTTGCCTTACCTCGCGACCATTATCGTGCTGGTTGTCATATCGCGCGATCGGAACACGGTGCGCCTGAACGCACCGGTATCGTTGGGGCAGCCCTTCAGGCCGGAGGCCTGAAGAAAAGTAAGTAAGGTGCCGGAGGCCTGACAAAACAAACTAGATGCCGGAGGCCTGAAGAGAAATGAGCAAGAGCCAGAGGCTTAAGCCAGCGTTAACCGATAAAAGACTATAAAACCGGGTTGTAAAACCTGGGATCACTAACCGCAAACATAAACCCCGGGAGGGTTCTGCAATGACACTAACAAAGATAATCGTAAACCGGCCACTGTTGGCCGCATTAACCGCCCTGGCGGTGATGTTTGGCGGCGCCAGCCGGGCGGCTGACAACGTCGGCTTCGTCTACGTGAGCCCGATCGGCGACGCCGGCTGGACGTACCAGCACGACCTGGGCCGTTTGCAGCTGGAGAAGGAGACCGGGGTTACCACCAGCTACGTCGAGAACGTCGCCGAGGGCGCCGATGCCGAACGCGTCATCCGCGAAATGGCCAAGCGTGGCGACAAGGTCATCTTTGCCACCAGTTTCGGCTACATGAACTACATGCTCAAGGTTTCGAAGAGCTTCCCCGAGACTGCGTTCGTGCACGCCACCGGCTATAAGCTTGGTGAGAACATGGGGCTGGTTAATGCGCGCTTTTACGAAGGCCGTTATCTGACCGGCATCATTGCCGGCGAAATGACGAAGTCCAACGTGCTCGGTTACGTCGCAGCCTTCCCGATTCCCGAAGTGCTGCAGGGCATCAACGCCTTTATCAAGGGCGCACGCAGCGTCAACCCGAATGCCGAGCTGCGCGTCATCTGGGTTAATTCATGGTATGACCCTGGCAAGGAACGGCAGGCCGCGATAACCCTGATATCGCAGGGCGCCGATATTGTCACCCATCACACCGACTCCACCGCCGTGGTACAGACGGCCGAGGACGAGGGTGTCTATGCCTTTGGTTACCATTCCGATATGTCGAAGTACGGGCCCAGGGCGCACCTGACCGCGGCCACGCATCACTGGGGCGATTACTACGTCAAAACCGTTAAGCAAGTGCAGGCTGGAACCTGGGGACCGATCAGCGTATGGGGCGGGTATCCGCGCGGCATGGTTAAACTTGCACCAATGAACGATGCCATTCCGCAAGAGCTGCAAGACCGCATCAGGGGCATGGAAAAGCAGCTCACCGAGCGCACGCTGCATCCTTTTGCCGGGCCGGTCATCGATCAGAGCGGCAGTACTATCGTTCCCGCCGGAAAAAATATGAGCGACGAGCAGCTCAACAAGATGAATTACTATCTTCAGGGAGTGGTCAGCACGATCCCGAACTAGGTTTAGTGGGTAGCGATGCCGCGGCGTCGCTACCCGTTATCGACACCGGCCGAAACCCGCCCATGGAACTGTACCTGCCCGACTGGATTACCCTGCCGCCAGCCATAATTTTGGGTCAGAGTAAAAACTATCCTTGCTCCGGTTTATCCAGCTTTTATAGAGTTTTTACTCTGACCCAGGATTATTTGCGAGGTGGGAAATGAGCCTGCTGCTGATCGATAAAGCCGAGGTGCTGGTCACTATGGATGGTGAGCGGCGCGAGATTGAAAACGGGGCCATAGTCGTGCGTGACAATGTAATCGAGCAGCTTGGCAGTAGTGGCGAGGTTCATGCCAGCTTGTCTGCAGGTCGGCTGGAACCGGATCGGCGTATCGATGCCAGCGGCTGCGTTGTCGTACCGGGCCTGGTCAACTGCCATCATCACCTGTTCCAGACGCTAACTCGCAGCATCGGCACCTCCGAGGGCAGATCGCTGTTCGACTGGCTGCAGACGCTTTACCCGATCTGGGGAGAAATGGGTGCCGAGGCGGTTTATATCAGCGCAAAGCTCGGGCTGGCGGAATTGTTGCTGTCCGGCGCCACCACGGTAGCCGATCACCTGTACCTGTTTCCCAACGACGCCAGGCTGGACGATGAAATTCGCGCCGCGCGCGAGCTCGGGGTGCGCTTCCATCCGACCCGCGGCAGCATGAGCCTGGGGCAGAGCCAGGGCGGCTTGCCGCCGGATGAGCTGTGCGAAAACGAGAACGATATCCTGGCCGATTGCGAACGTGTGATAAACGAGTTTCACGACCCCACGGCTCTTTCCATGCTGCGCATCGGGCTCGCGCCCTGTTCGCCGTTCAGCGTAACCCCGGAACTGATGCGTAAAACCGCCACGCTGGCCCGATGCCACCCCGGAGTCAGGCTGCATACGCATCTCGCCGAAACTATCGACGAAGATCGATTCTGCGAGCAGCAGTTCGGACAACGTCCCCTGCCCTATATCGAAAGCCTGGGCTGGACTGGCGACGACGTCTGGTTTGCGCATATGGTGCATCCCGATAGCGACGACATCGGCAAGCTTGCCGCCGCCGACACCGGCGTCTGCCACTGCCCCAGCAGCAACATGATCCTGGCCTCGGGCATCGCGCCGGTGCGCGCTATGTCCGATGCCGGTGTAAAGCTCGGCATCGGCGTCGACGGTTCCGCCAGTAACGACGGTAATCATTTGCTCGGCGAAGCGCGCCAGGCGATGCTGCTGCAGCGGGTCGGGTGGCCAGGCTTCGAATCCAGCGCCGATCGATTTTCGGCGCGTGAAGCGCTGGCGCTCGCGACGCGCGGCGGTGCCACGGTGCTCGGGCGCGACGATATCGGCAGCCTGGAGGTTGGCAAGGCCGCCGACCTTGTGGCCTACCGCGTCGACGGCATCCAGCACGCTGGTGCCGGTGGCGACCGGGTCGCGGCGCTGCTGACCTGTGCCCCGGTGGGCGCCTGGCTGTCGCTGATCGACGGTAAAATCATCATCGAACAGGGAAATATCGCTGGCCTGGATCTCGACTCCCTGGTGCAGCAACACAATCAACAGGCGCAGCGACTGTTAAGGCGGGCCGCTGCCAGAGGAAACTACCATGGCTGAAGCAACTCCTGGTCTGCAGATCGCGGAGGATGGCATCGCTTGCGGTTGGGGCTGCCGTACGGAATAGAAATTCGGTTCAGGCCAACTGGTCCGGTTTGGTTGTATGTGACAAAATTGCAGGCAATGTTCGGGCGAGGGCTATCGTGGACAAAGTTTATATTACGGCGCAGGAGTTACTCGAGGACTCGTTTCGGCTGGCGCACAGGGTTTATGAAGACGGGTTTCATCCGGAATTTATCGTTGGAATCTGGCGCGGAGGCACGCCGGTGGGGATCGCGGTACAGGAATACTTCGAGTTCAAGAACGTCCACACGGACCATATTTCGGTGCGTACTTCCTCCTATTACGGCATCAACAAGCAGGCCAAGAAAATCAGGGTGCACGGGCTGCACTACCTGATCGAAAACGCCAACGCGGAGGATCGGCTGTTGATCGTCGATGATGTGTTCGATTCCGGTCGCAGCGTCGATGCGCTGATCAAGGCAATCAGAAAGCAATCGCGGCTCAACTCGCCGTCCGACATCCGCATCGCCTGCCCGTGGTACAAGCCTTCGAAAAATAGTGTCAAATTCGAACCGGACTATTTCCTGCATGAGAGCGAGGACTGGCTGGTGTTTCCACACGAGCTGGCCGGCCTCGAGATCGGTGAAATAGGGTCAGGTAAGAAAGATCTCATGAATATTCTTGACTTATTCGACTAGCCGGGGTTTTCTATAGCGATGCCGTCTCGAAAAAGACTAATAATCTGTGGTATCTGTTTTCTGGTTATTCTTGGTCTCGGCGCATTATGGGCTAACACAAATCCCACGGTTCTGAGTGGTGCGCAGCGACTGGCGATCAGCCTGGTAATCGCGACGCTGCTTTCGATCACGCTCTACTTTTTGCTGCGGCAAAAGGAAATCGTGACTCAAACCGAGCAGACGGTGCAACAAACCGACCTTGCCCGGGACGAGTTCACGGCCAGTATCAGTCACGAGATTCGTACCCCCTTGAGCGGGATACTGGGCGTCATGCACCTGTTGAAGCGTACCTCGCTAGACCGTAACCAGGAACGCTATGTCGATACCGCGACCAATTCCGCCAACATGCTGCTGACAATCCTCAACGACCTGCTGGCCTCGTCGCGCATGGATACAGGCGCTATCTTTGTCGAATCGAAAAGTCTCGACCTGGCCGAGGTGATCGAGGATGTAGCCAGTATTCTCGCACCCGAGGCACTAAGTAAGGGGCTGGAGCTGGTTTGTGACGTTGATCCCAATATTCCGCAACGGGTCAAGGCTGATCCCCTGAGGTTGCGACAGGTGCTGAACAATCTCTTGAGTAATGCGATCAAGTATACCGAGCACGGTGTTATCGTGATTAATGCGAGTGGCAATAGCGGTAATGCCGAAATAGGGGTCACAGACACTGGTATTGGTATCAGTAAAGAGCGGCAGGCAGGCTTGCTTGGCCTGGAATCGCAAGGCGCTGACGATTCGGGGCAGCAGTCGAATGGCGCTGGACTTGGTCTGAAAAGCGCTCGACGTTTGATCAAGGCAATGGGTAGTGAACTGCAGCTGGAAAGCAGGCCGGGCGAAGGCGCCCGATTCTATTTCAAGCTGAATATCGATGACGAAAATAGCGCGGCTTATGACTGGAATCCGCCGCAGGCCTTGCGGCAGTTGAGCGTCGGTATTCTGAGCCCGCTGGCGCAACAGCGCAGCACGCTTCGCAATATGCTCCTGCACTGGAAAATCAGCGATATTCAGGAAATGGATTTCGACGTGGAAGAGAAATTCGATGTCTCCGAACTTTCTCCCTGCAGCCTGTTGATTATCGACCAGACCGATTCAGAGCAGGCCGTCAACGACCTGATCGATCGCCTGCGCAACAGCAGCGACTGGCGCGAGACGCGCTTCGTGCACCTGGTTCCGCAAAATCGCCAAAGCGAGGA
>CAMYON010000127.1 GCA_947260025.1 uncultured Gammaproteobacteria bacterium | reverse complement strand
ATGTTGCCTAAAAAACCGTGTATTTCGCGTGCCATCAGTTTGAAATTGCAGTCGCGATTTTCACCGGCAAATTCTGCCAGGGTTTGCGCCAGTTGCTCGATGGAAAGTTCATCCAGGATCGATTCGATATAGTTCGTGCCCGCAACGACGAACTTCGGGTCATAACCCCATTCCTTGACGAAATAATCGCGGATGAGTTTACGCCTGGACTCATCGATGCGTCCGTCGACCTCGGCCACCTTCATTGCCAGTGGCACCAGCAGGTCGAACAGGCCGAGCGCCAGCACATCCAGTGGTGTATTGATAAAATTGGGAACCACGGTGATGCGGCTCGAGGCCGCGGATTTCAAATGCCGGGTGATACCGTACCAGGCGCCGCCGGTCACCACGCCAGCGGCGATCACCCAGCCGACAGGCGTCACCGCGGTGCCGATTCCGAGAGCCGCCAGAAAGCCGGTCGGGGCAAAAAAGGTCGACGCCACCACCGACGACTTCGCGACTACCGCCGCGGTCGTCGCCACCCCGGCGACATCCCAGACCTGCACCACCGCGTTCTTTACCCTCAAGGCGGTATAGGCATCCTCGCCGATCGCCAGCTTCGCCTTGAAGTTCAAAGGCGCCGAAACGATGGTTTCGATATCCTTGAACCAGTTAACCTGATCTTCGTTTTTCACTACGCTTCGTTCCAAAATCCGGCGACAGTATACCAATTCCGTCGAGCTTCGAGTCATCACAAAAAGAGATGAGTCAAACGGCATAAAACCGGGACAGGTTTATTTAATCGTTGTAAATTACCGGTTTCCCGGTTCTCAGTTGGATATATGGCATTTTGGTCGCGCCGCAGGCGCCGTGCCCGGACGCGCGTTTCCCGGTTCAGACGGTTGCTGCGCTGGAGTTGGCTGCTATTGCTGCTGCTGGTCATTGCCGATGCGGGCTACCTGGCCTCGATCTGGCCGGACTGGTCGGCTTATCGGCATGGCCCGATTCAGCGCTCGCAGTTTATCCGGAACTACGAACGGGAACGTCAGCAGCGAGCTGACTGGCCGCGACTGCGCTGGCGCCCGGTTGCCATCGGCGTGATTCCGAAACACCTGGTTCGCGCCGTGATTGCCGCCGAGGATTCCCGTTTTTACGAACACGAAGGCGTCGACCTGGAAGCGCTGCAAGAGGCGATGGAATACAACCTGTCGCAACAACGCCTGGCCTATGGCGCCAGCACGCTGTCGCAGCAGACCGTGAAGAACCTGTTCCTCAGTCCGTCGCGCAACCCGCTGCGCAAATGGCACGAACTCGTATTGACCCTCGGCATGGAACGCAGCCTGCCGAAGCGGCGTATCCTCGAGTATTACCTGAATGTGGCCGAGTTCGGCCGGGGCATTTATGGCGTCGACGCCGCCGCGCGATATTACTGGGGCGTGCCGGTTTCGAGGATTACCGCGCGCGAGTCGATCGAACTCGCGGCAACCCTGCCGTCGCCAGTCGCGAACAACCCGCGCAGCAATACGCGTGCTTTCCGTAAACGGGTCGACAAGATCCGGCGCTACTTTCGCCGCTGAGGGTCGAGCCCCCCGGAAACTCCGTCCGACACGCGGTTCTAGTGCTTGCCCGCCACCTGTAGTTTGCCGCTGACGCCGTGTTTTTCGATCAGCTCGGCCACCAGCCCGCTCGATCTGGCGTCGGCGATGAACGCCTGGGTAAAGTCATTGAGGGCGGTGTTTCCCGGCCTGGTGCCGAATGCCTGGCATACCGAGGTATAGCCGCCCTCGAGCACGCGCGAGCCCGGCAGGTTTTCGGCATTGTCCTTTAACGCCGGCACCAGTCCCGCAAGCGCGTCCAGTTTTTCTGTGGCGAACAGCTCGAAAGCGCCGGCCAGGCCCGGGGCGCGACACAATTCGGCATGCTTCAGGTTGCGGCTCAGGAACAGATCGTAGGCGGAACGATCCGACACCGCGATTCGTACGCCTGCCTGATCGACGTCGTCGACGCGTTGCAGCGACGAACCGGCGGGAACCAGGTAGGTGGCTTCGATCTCGACATAGGCATCACAGAAGTCGATCACTGCGGCGCGCTCCGGCTCGATTGCAATCAGGCCGACATCCCATTCGTCGCGGGCCGCGGCATCGGCGACCTCGCCCGGCGTGGCATAAGTGATATAGGAGACGGCGACACCGAGGCGTCTGGCCAGGGCCGCGGCCATATCGGGGGCAACGCCTTGCGGCTCACCGTTGGGACCGGTTCCCGTCACCAGCAGGATATTGCCGAGATTTATGCCTACGGTTAAGCAGTCGGGATCGATGAGCTCGGATTTTGCCTGTTCCAACATGGTAGATCCTGTTCCTTTACTGTTTCTGAATTGAAATTATGTATCTCAGTTTTGCGATGTTAATTCACATAATTAGATCTGTCCCAGTTTTCAGTTAACAATTCCCCATGGAATGGCTTGTGTTACGTTTTTTTGACCGGAATCAAAATCCAGTTTTGCGTTTTATTGTAGTAATAACCTTGAATCTACCATAAGGGGCTTAGCCCTTGAGTCAAAGCAGGAGATTGCGGTCATGGGGACATCGCAGCCGGATGAAGCGATTGATCAAACAAGTCGCTCACAAAATCCGAATCGACAACAAGACCCGGGCCTGCCCGAACACAGTGCCGGCATTCGCATCGGCAAGAAGCTGGTGCAAGCCACGCGGCCGTTTGCGCAGGAATCCACCGCCAGGAGTTGGCGCTATGTGATTTCCACTTTTGCCCTGATGATTGCCGTGCTGGTCGGCGCGGGCCTGGCGCCCTGGTGGCCGCTGCGACTGGCACTATCTATCCTCGGTGCGCTGGTCATGGTGCGGGCATTTATTACCTATCACGACTACATGCATGGTGCGATTCTGCGTGACTCTCGCGTCGCAAAGTGGTTGTTTCAGCTCTATGCCGGCTTTGCGCTGACGCCCGCCAGCTCGTGGAAGAAAAGTCATAACTATCATCATGGCCACGTTGGCCAGATCAGCGAGGCCAGTGTCGGCGCCTTTCCCTTGATGACCACTCGAATGTGGCACAACGCCTCGTTCGCACAACGCTTCAGTTACCGCTTTCAGCGTCATCCGCTGGTGGTATTGTTCGGTTACATCACGGTCTTTGCCTTCAGCGTCACGTTGCTGCCGTTAATCACCGAACCGGCCGAACACAAAGACTCCGTCTGGGTGATCCTGTTTCATGGTGGGCTCATCACCTTGTTGTGGTTGCTCGGCGGTTTCGATGTTGCGCTGTTTAGCATGATACTGCCCATGACCATTGCCTCGGCACTCGGCAGCTACCTGTTTTTCGCGCAACACAGTTTTAAACGTATGCACGTGGTGTCGCCCGAGGCCTGGACCTTTTACCGCGCGGCGCTGGAGTCATCCAGTTACATGCGGCTGTGCAAGCTCATGCAGTGGTTTACCGGCAACATCGGCTACCACCACATTCATCATCTCAATGTACGCATCCCGTTTTATCGACTGCCTGAAGCCATGGCCGCCATACCCGAGCTGCAGTCACCGGTCACCACGTCACTCGCGCTGCGCGACATAGCGGACTGCTTTCGCGCATGCCTGTGGGATGAAAACCTGCAACGCATGGTTTCTTATCGCGAGGCGGGCGAGCTTTGACCATAAACCCAGCGGGAGATTTGGTGACGGTGACAATAATCCTGCATTACAAAACAAGTTCACCGCCACCGTATCCAGATTTAAATCCCTCCGGGGGAGCTTAATTACTGTATACTCCTTTAATCACGCCGGTGTCATTCGGTCGACACCGCCATTTATCCGGTAATCCATTCGATTCCCCGCTGAAGAAATCAAAATTGCCCGGACCGCGAATTGGCGCAAAAGCGCCTCGTGGGTCGATTTCTGGAGAAAACTCTCGATCATGTCGCTTTCATCGTTCGGCCCAGGGTCCGAGCTGGCGCTTGTTGTATCCGAGTTGGCTAACGGCTCATGAGCGAATCGTCCAGCACCCTGGGAGATCGGGAGTACGTCGTCACCGATGTCGTCCTAACAGATCCCCCGCAGGGGGTTTCCGGCGGTACCTGGTACCGATATACCATCGGGCACGGGTCTTCGCCGATTTCGGGCATTCGGCCCGGCAGCCTGCAATCCGTCACGCGTCATGCCGAGGAGTTTGCGGAAAATCTCAATGAGCGAGGGTTGCTGGGATACTCAGCCTATGGGGCGCGCAGACTACAGAAGAAGTAGTACCCTCACGCGACCCCGCGGCGCGGTAAATTGCCCGGTAATCAACTTCTGCCCCCGCGGCAGCCAGAACAGGAACCTGAATTCATGACATCATTTAACGAGATCAAAATTATCGGCATCGATGCGAGCCGGCCTCCACGGGTTCGCAAGGAAACCTATATCGACCTGTTTTATCAACTCTCCGAGGATGCGCCCGTTGAGTGGTGCGAGGATTTTGCAGGTTTTGGACGCGAGCTGAATCCGCTGGCAAAGGTCGATCAGACCAACCGCAGTTTGATCAACACTTATGTCAATGACATGAGTCTTATCCCGGCGCACTTCGAGCAGCTCAAGCAAGCGGTTGCAGACTGCAATGCGCAGTTCCTGGAAAAGCTCAGGCAAAGAGAAGTGACGCTGGCCAAAGACAACGCGGACCTGAGCGAGCAGGGTGGGCAGCAGTTTCAGTTAAACGAGATTATCGCATCGCTCGATTTCGACACGGCCGCTCCGGAAGCTTTAAAGCAGGGACAGACATCGAACTAAAACGCCAGACCTACCTGATCGACGAAGTCAGCTACATCATCGACTCGCTCAAGGACAGGCAACAGTACGAAGCGCACGACGGTGCAGCCGAGCTCGGTATCAACGATGCCACCTGGTCCCTGTTCGGCCAGGTCTGGCCGACGTCGGTGGTCATGGCGATGAACATTTACAAGCTCGAACTGGCCGGTAAGCGGGTGCTCGAAATCGGCTGCGGAATAGGGCTGTGCAGCATCGTTTTGCACCAGATGGGTATCGATATTACGGCCAGCGATTATCATCCGCGGGTGCGCGAATTTCTCGACCGGAATGTTCTCAGTAACGGGTTGCCGCCAATCAAGTACCAGACCGGCAACTGGGACCGGGAAAACCCGCAGCTCGGTAAATTCGACCTGATGATCGGCAGCGATATCCTGTACCAGCCCGATCATGCCCACCTGGTTTCGCGATTCATCGATCGGCATTCCAGCGACGACGTCGAAGTCGTTATCGGTGATCCGGGCAGAGCGAACCGGTCGAAGTTCACTATGAATATGACCAATCTGGGTTACCTGCATCGATTCGAGAGATTCGATCAGCAATTGCAGGATGGCAATCGATGCAAGGGACGCATCTCGCACTATCGGCGCCATCCCGTGTCTTGACCGGTAAAACCGGGACAGATTTATTTAATCTTTAATCGTTATGCCGGTTACCGGCTGTTCAGGTTGCGGCACCGGCTTTACTGTGGGCCATTAGCAAAACGCCGATCGAGATATTGAATAATGTTTTTCGACTCGTACAGCCATTCGATATTTTCGTCGCCCTTGTCGATACGCAAACAGGGCACCTGGTACCTGCCACCCTGTTCGATAAGCTCGTTGTGCCAGCGCGGATCGTTGCGGGCATCGCGTGTT
>CAMYON010000126.1 GCA_947260025.1 uncultured Gammaproteobacteria bacterium | reverse complement strand
AGGATCACCGGGCTCCAGACGGCTTCCTGGGTCCCCTCGAGTTCACGAATAATCTGGCGCAGGCTGATCAGCGCGTTCTTTTTCTGCAGCACAGGCTCGAAGTCGACCTCGACCGCCTTGAACAAATGGATCAACGCCCAGGCGGCACCGCGCGTTTCGTAGAATACATCGTCGATCTCGGTCCAGGGCGTCTTGACTTCCAGCTGCGAGCTGGTCTGGGTCGACTGTACCGCTTCCGCGTCGCCGGCGAGGTCGGTATTGAGCCGCACCTGGCCGACGCTTGCGCTGAGGCGTTGCGACAGGCTGCCGAGTCGCTTTTCGACCTGCCCCAGCCATTCGCGCAGGTTATCGGCGCGGGCGTAAAACTGCGCATCGGGCGAACTCGGGTCCTGCAGGCGGCCCAGGTACTTGTAGAGCGAGTCGATGCCTTCCTGGTATACGTTTTCGGTTGCCGGCAGAAACCATGAATTATTATCGAAGTGAAGCTTGGGCTCGGTAATGATCAGGTCTGCGTCCTCGACCGATTGCGACTGCGAGCGGCTGAAATCGTTGCGCAGCGAGCGCGCCATATCACGGCACTGAACCAGTACGCCGAACTCCCAGTTGGGAATGTTATCGAGCCAGATCGAAGGCGGCATGATGTCGTTGCTGAGATATCCACCGCGCTTGTTCAACAGGGTTTCCATCGCGGTAATGACCGTGCTGGTCGTATAGCTGCCGGTAGTCAGGCGCGAAGACGTCTCCGGCGCGTGTTCCACCGCGGCGGTCTCGATGTCGAACGGGTCGGGCTCGTCGCTCCAGTAAATACCGACCAGCACCATCAGCAGCAAGATCACCAGCACCGGCGTCGCGAACAGGCCCCAATGGCTGTTGCCGGTCGCTCGCTGGTTGTGCATCGCGGTCAGCCGGTCAGCCAGGTCATTCAGTTTATCTTTCATGATCTTGAATCAAGGTCCGTTTCGTGCCACATTGCAACGCATTATTTCAGACTATCGCTAAGGTATAAAGCAGCTACTCAAAATGAAAAAAGTCATTCGTTACCTGTTTATCGGTTTAGGCGCCGCAATCCTCTTCCTGGTCGCTTCCGTGGCAATATTTGTTGCGGTCTTCGACGCCAACGCCTACAAGCAGGATTTGTCCGACCTGGTACGCGAACAGACCGGCCGCGAGCTGCAGTTTCACGGCGACGTCGATCTGACGATTTACCCGGCGCTCGGCATGAAGCTCGGGGCCATGAGCCTGTCCAACGCCGAAGGGTTTGGCGCGCAACCGATGATCAAGGTCAAGGCGGCCAGCATCAGCGTCGACGTGGCTTCGCTGATTACGCTCGCGCCCGAGATCGACAAGCTGGTGCTGCGCGACCTCGAGGTCAACCTGATCACCAACAAGGCGGGCGTGACCAACTGGGACGACCTGATGCGTCCGTCATCGCCCGCGGGCGACGAGCCGACCGCGGCCGAGAAGGAGGGCGAACCCGGGGCTAAAAAGGATTTCGAGATCAAGGGCGCCTTCGGCGGACTTGACCTCGAGAACATCAGGCTGCTGTGGCTCGACGAACAGGCGGGCGATAGATTCGAGATCGTCGATCTCGACCTCGGCACCGGGCGGATCGAGCCGAACAAGCCGTTCCCGCTGACGCTGCATCTCGACGCCAGCGCCAGTGGCGATCTCGATATCGTGTTCGATTTAAAGTCGCAGGTCGAGTACCTGATCGACAAGCAACAGTTGACATTGAGCGACATGGCGCTCGCGCTCAACGAGTTCGAAATCGGTGGCGAGCTGCGGTTGAGCGATTTCGCCAGACCCACACCTGCACTGCGTTTCGACCTGGCCTCGCAAAATCTCGATGTCGATGCGCTGTTGGGCACGCAACCGGCGGTGGCGGATAGCGGCCCGCAAACCCCGCAGCAGGAATCGACCGAGCCCGCCGAAGACGTAAAGATCGAGCTGCCGATGCAGACCCTGCGCGATCTCGATATCGACGGCAAGATCAGCCTGGCGCAGGTAAAGGCGCAGAATCTGCGTGTCAGCGATGTCGTAATCGTGGTTAAGGCTCAAAACGGGGTGGTTGGCCTGAAACCCGTAACGCTGAACATGTATGGCGGCAAGGTCGAAACCGCGGTCGCGATCGACGTCAAATCCAGCACCCCGAAATACAGTATCGATGAATCGCTGCAGGCGGTTCAGGTCGGTGACCTGCTCAAGGATTACACTGGGGAAGAAAAAATCAGCGGCAGTCTCAACGCCGAGGCCAGTCTGACGACCAGCGGTGAATGGCTGAGCGAGTTGAAACGAAACAGCAACGGCAGTCTCAAGCTCGCTTTTCTCGACGGCGCGCTCAACGGTTTCAACGTTCGCCACTCGATCGATAGCGCCAGGGCGAAGCTGAGCGGCAAGGAGCCGCCGCCGCTGGAAAATCTCAAGACCGATTTTTCGTCTCTCAGTTTAAGCGGCATTATCAGGAATGGCGTGTTTTCGAGCGATGACCTCGACCTGCAGGCACCACTGTTGCGCGCCGGTGGCCGCGGCAGCGCGGATCTGAACAACGAAACCGTCGATTACCAGGTTGACGCCAAGCTGGTCGGCAGCGTCGAGGGGCAAGAGGGTGAGGCTGCCGACGAGCTCGCCGGGCTGGCAATCCCGGTCAGTATCAAGGGACCCTTTGCCGATCCGAAAATCGACGTATTGCTCGATGAAATGCTGAAGGCGAAGGCAGACGCCGAGAAAGAAGCGCTCAAGGCCAAGGCCGACGCCGAGAAGGAAAAGCTCAAGGCCGAAATCGAGGCGGAAAAGAAAAAAATTGCCGAACAGCTGGAAGCGGAGAAGAAAGCGCTGGCGGAATCGAAGAAACTGGAAGAGGAGAAGGACAAGCTGAAGAAAAAGCTTGAGGACAAGCTCAACAATCTATTCGACTGAATGGATGTCGATGCGGCCAGCTTCGCGCGCACGGTACTGAACTGGTACCGGCGCTACGGTCGCCATGATCTGCCGTGGCAGCAACAGGATGCTTACCGCGTCTGGCTATCGGAAATCATGCTGCAGCAGACCCAGGTCAGCACGGTTATTCCCTACTACCAGAACTTCATCGAACGTTTTCCCAATCTCGGGCAGCTCGCCGACGCCGACATCGACGAAGTGCTGCAGTACTGGCAGGGGCTGGGCTATTACGCACGCGCCCGCAACCTGCACAAGGCGGCGCGCGTCGTCCGCGATGAGCATAACGGGCGTTTTCCGCGAACCTTCGACGCGGTCGCTGCGCTGCCGGGCATCGGGCGCTCGACCGCGGGCGCCATCCTGAGTTTTGCCTTTGGGCAGTGCTGGCCGATACTCGACGGCAACGTCAAGCGCGTGCTGGCGCGCTGCTTTCGCGTGCCGGGCTGGTATGGCCAGAGTGACACGATGAAACAGCTGTGGTACCTGGCGGAGTCGGTGACGCCGGAGCAGCAGGCGCCGGACTTCAACCAGGCGATGATGGATCTCGGTTCGATGGTTTGCCTCAAGTCGAAGCCCAAGTGCGAAGCCTGCCCGTTAAAGAAACTGTGCTCGAGCTACCTGCACCATAGCCAGGCCGAGTATCCGCAAAGGAAACCGTCCCGGGCCAAGCCGCATAAGCATACCCTGATGCTGCTGCATCGCCACGGCGACCAGATATTGCTATGGCGGCGACCGCCGAGCGGAATCTGGGGCGGGCTGTGGTCGTTACCGGAAGTGGACGACGAGCATGCGATCGAGCTCTGGCAGCAAAGTTTCCTGTCGATGGCGCAGACGCAGAGGGTGATCCAGGACAGCGTGATCCGCCACCAGTTTACCCATTACAGCCTCGATATATCGCTCGCGATCATCGAGATGGAGCAACTGCCGGAGCAGGTATCCGACGAGGAGAACTACGTCTGGGTCGATATCGAGGCGCTCGCTAACCACGGGCTGCCGACCCCGGTGCGCAAGCTGCTGACGACGCTGCAGGACTAAAAACCCCTAATTCGTTCGGAGCTGGATCCAGCTAACGCGGTCAAGCCGCGGGATGTTAACTACTTTGGCAGGAGGCCGGCTTCGCGCTCGAACTTTTTAACGAGGATGCCCTCGTCGCCGCAACAGGTTGCGGCGCACTTGTTGAATTCGTTGAGCGCGTCGGGGTCGAGCTCGAGCCAGGCGGAGACCGGCGCATTCTCGGTGGCGCAGTCGCATGAAATGTCGGTGTGCGCATAGACGTGTTGCAGCCCGAGTTCGCGCCCCGCGGCGGCGGCCTGCTCGATGATGGCGTCGTCGGTGGCCGGCAGGTGCGACAGCTTGTAGGCCGGGAAAAATTTGGTCACGTGCCACGGACTGCCCTTGCCCAGGTTGTCGCGAATCCATTCGGCGATCGCGGCGAGTTCCTCGAGGTTGTCGTTCTTGGTCGGGATGACGTTGGTGCGGGTTTCGACATGGATGCCGAGATCTGCCGCCTTCCTGATCGATCCCAGAACCTGGTCTACCGTGCTGACCGGGCAGATATCTTTGTAAAACTCGGCCGACAGGCTCTTGACGTCGGAACACAGCACGTCGATATGCGGCGCCATGACTTCGAGCGCTTCATCGGTGACGAAACTGTTGGAGACATAAACCGTGAAAAGGCCCGCTTCGTGCGCCAGTTTCGATACGTCGACCACGTATTCGAGCCAGACCGCGGGCTCGGAATAGGTGAAGGCGATGCCGTCCACCCCGTGTTTCAACGCGGTTTCGATAATTTGCTGCGGCCCGACCCATGCGTCGGTCGATTGCCCGCGGGCGAGCTTGTCGAGCGCATCGACACCCCAGGATATTTCGAGGTTATGGCAGCCCTTGCAGCGGAAGTTACAGCCGTAGGAGCCGATCGACATCACGCGGCTGTCGGGGCGGTAATGATACACCGGCTTGTTGCGAATCGACTCGACCTCGATCGCCGAAATGATGCCGTAGGACAGGTTGTAAAGCGTGCCGTTACGATTGACGTGCGCCTGGCAAAAACCGCGCTGCCCGTGTTGCAGGCGGCAGCGCCACAGGCACAGGTTACAGATCACGTCGCCGTTAGGCAGCGGCTGCTGCAGCATGGTTTCGACGAGCTGGTAACTGTCGGACTGGTGTGAATCGGGCATGGTGATGGTTAGGCCTGGCGCAGAAGCGCTAATGTAGCCTAAATGCGTCGACCGCGCAAAGAGCGACTTCCAGGGTTATGCCCGCGCAAGCCAGCGCGGGCCGGCGGGAATCTTGCAAGGGTGCCCGGGCTACTAACTCCGCCGTACTCCTGGCGATTCGGAACGGCCTCAGGTTTTGCTCTTCTTGAGGAACTTTTGCGCGAAATCCTTCGCCGGTAACGGTTCGGACACGTAAACGCCCTGCATCGTGTTGCACCCGACACCCTTGCACAGCGATTCGTGCCACTCGGTCTCGACACCCTCGGCGACGACGTCGAGGCCAAAGCCGTGTCCGACCAGCGTGATCGCCTGGATAATTATAAGGTCGTCCTTGTTGCTTGGCGCCTCGTGCACGAAACTCTGGTCGATTTTGATGCAAATCGTCGATCGAGATATGCACGCCGGCGTTGTGTAACAGGGTCAACGCCTTGATCACCTGCTCGGTCGACTCGAGCAGGATGTTCTCGGTAATTTCGACACCGATCTGATGCGGCTGCAGATTCTGGCGCCGCAGGATTTGCAGGAAGTTGTACAGCACACCCTTGTCGACGAAATCCTTGCCCGACATGTTGATATCGACCCGCACCGTTTCGTATCCCTGGTCGTTCCATTCGTGAATTTGGCGGCAGGCTTCCTTTAGCACCCAGTGACTAATTTCGTTAATCAGCGCGCTGCGTTCGGCGATGCGGATAAAGTCGGCCGGGTTGACGTTATCGCCGCTGGCCTGGGGCCAGCGAATCAGCGCCTCGCAAGATTCGACCTTGCCGTTATCGAGGTTGACCTGTGGCTGATAATGCAGCTCCAGGCCGTTGTTGCTGAGCGCCTCGCGCAGGTTGGTTTCGACCCATTGCGAGTACTGCAGTTCGAGATTCATTTCGGCGTTGAAAAACTGGTAACCGTTGCGGCCGTCAGCCTTGGCGCGATACATCGCCAGGTCCGCGTTTTTCAGCAACTCCGACGGATCGTTACCATCTTCGGGGAAGACGCTGATGCCGATGCTGGTGGTGACCGTCACTTCGGCATCGGGCAATGTAAACTCATTGTTGAAACTCGCGATAATTTTCTCGGCGACGTAAATCACGTCGGCTCGGTTTTCGACATTGGACATGATCATGACGAACTCGTCGCCTCCGAATCGGGCCAGCAGATCGTAGTTACGCGTAACGTCGGAGACACGGGCCGCGGCTTCCCGTAGCAGCGCGTCGCCGGTCTCGTGCCCGTGCATATCGTTGATCTGCTTGAAGTGATCGATGTCGAAAAACAGCGTCGCCAGCATCTTGCCGTTGCGCGCGGTTTCCTCGAGCTTGCGAGTAAAATCGGCCTGCAGCAGGTAACGATTGGGCAGGTTGGTTAGCTGATCGTAGGTAGCGATCTGCTGCAGGCGATTTTCCACCGACCTGCGCTCGGCGACCTCGATTGCCAGGCTTTTTTCGCGTTCGCGCAGGTTGTACAGCAGGCGGTTCGACGTCAGCCAGGCGAGCACCAGTACGACGATGACGCCGCCGAGCATGAACGCCAGCTTATCGACAATATCGTCCACCAGGCGTTGATAAAACACCGGGTTTGCATAGATCTTGAGGATCGCGGCCAGCTCCCCGGTCTTGTGAATGTATATCGGATTTTCGCTGGTGATGCATTCGCTACAGTTGGTATCGCCGACGTCGATGTTGACCATGTCGTAGTCGGCGGGAAACACGTCGTAGTCGACTTCCAGGGCGATGCCCCGGTACAGGGTTTCGCCGGTGCTGGGATCGTTAATCAGCAGCATTTCGTTGATCGAGTTGTGGATCACCGAGATGTCGGTGCTGCCGCCAATGTTTTGAAACTGCGATTCGATCGCGCGCGCATGCGAGGCCGCGAGTATACGAGCGTTTGATTCGGCCTCGTTGATCAGGCGTGGACGAACGTCGTAGTGCCAGTTCCACAGCGTGAGACTTACAATAATCAATCCGACGCCGATGAACAGCAACATCGACCGGTAATCCATTGAAGGAGAGAAGCCCTGCAGAATATCTTTTTTACTCTTGTTCATGTTTCACCGCAATGCGCAGAAAAAACGCTTTCAATTGTATATTCGATAGTTTCAAAGAGGTCGTGTTGACCATGGGTAGCACCTTGTCGGTTACCCGGAATCCTGTCGCAACACCGCGTTCGACATCGCCTTCGAACGGCGAGAACAGCAACACGCGTTGCTGCTTCACGAAATCGAGCAGGTCGTCCAGATCGTCGTTTATGGGCTCGGCGATAAATATCGCGCTGCTCGGCACCGGGTCGCTGACGAGCAGGTCGCTAAGCGAAATGCTTTCGACCTGGAGTGCATAGGTTCGAATCTTGCCGATCCTCTCCAGGTCGAGCCTGAGCTGTTCGGCGAGGTGACGGTTGTGTTGATAAACGACATAAATCGGCAGTGTTTGCGTGTCGTTGTCCGCCAGTCTTTTGTTGGCGGCGACAATCGCAGGCATGATGCTGATGCCGATTTGCATCCGGGGCGATAACGCGTCCTGTGCCACCGACGGCAGCCAGCTCAGCGACAGCAGCAGCGTGACCGCCGCCATTATGACTTTGCCGGGCAGTCTCTTCACAGCGGTCTAGCGAGTAAGTTGATCATGGCCGGTAGATAATCTGCGCCCAGAACATGGCGCCGTCGCTGTAGGGATAATCACCAGGATAGCTGTCTGCTGGCGCGGGGTGCTTCAGTCTTTCGTCGAGCAGGTTGTGGATGCCGAGCCGCAAGTCGAGGCCATCGACGTCGAGAAAGCTTTGCCGGCGCAGGGAGAAATCGGCCTGGCTGGTCTGCTCGAAGTCCGATCTCGAGTCGCCCTCAGCGCGCTCGCGGCTGGAGACGGTGTTGACCTGCAGGTGCAGGCTGGTCAGGGGCAGCATACGGAACTCGGTACCCAGCTTGAGCATCCAGGGCGCGGAGCCCGGCAGTTCGTCGTCGACGTAGTCCTGTAAGGACAGGCCACCCACCAGGTTCCAGCGGTTCGCAATCGACTTTTCGACCTCGAGTTCGTAACCCAGCAGCTCGAACGAATCCGAGTTTTCATAACCGATGGGGTCCACGAACACGATCAGGTCGTCGAGCCTGGTGAAATAAAGGGTATTGCGCAGCACCAGTTCCGGGTGATGGTAAATGTAACCGAACTCGAGCGTGTCGTTGATCTCGGGGTCGATGGAGGACTCGATCGACCCACCGGTCTCGATCAGCGACGGTGGTCGAAAGGAACGCGCGAGCTGTGCCTTGAAGATGTGGTTCTCGCTGCGGCGCCAGACCAGCGCGATGCGCGGCGACAGGTTGGAGCCGATGTCTTCGTAATCGTCGTAGCGCAGGCCGGTGGTCAGGGTCAGGCGCTCATCGATGTAATACTCGTCCTGCAGCACGATGCTGAACGAGCTGCGGTCCTGGGACTCGTCGACCGGCCCGTCGAACTCGTTGAAGGTCGGCGATGGCAATGTTGTTACCGGGTCGAGATTGATGAACTGTTCAGATTCGTCGATGCTGATATCGGCAAACGACAGTTCGGTAAAAAACTTGTGGGCGTTGGCTTCATACTCCAGGTTGATCCTGGCCTCCAGGCGCTGCTCGACCAGGTCGGAATCGGCGTATATATCATCTTCGTTACCGAGGCCACCGAAGGCTTCCGCAACGCCAAGGAACAATTCGTTCTTTTCCGACGAATTTTGCAACCCGGTAAAAGACCATTCGCCGGCGAGGTTTTCACCGAGGCTAAACGGCTTACGCAGAGTAGCCGACACCAGCTCTTCGGAAATCACGGTTTGCTTGTCATCGGGCGGCAGCAGGTAGTTGGTGCCGAAATGATCGCCACGGTTCGACTGTTGAAACTGGAACAGGGCGTTCAGGTCGCCGAAATTCAGATCGACGATCGCCGAGACAAAATCGCGCTTGTTGTTGATCGGCCCCGGCGCATAGCTCGGGTCGCCGCCGGTGGTCCGGTCCCTGCCCGAATCGATGTCCTCGCCGTCGGTCGCGTTGGCCGCCAGGCTGAAGCTGGATTTGAAATCGCTGCCCGGCTTTTCGTAACTGTAGAGCGCCGAGAAATTCACGCCCTCATCGGATTCCAGCCCCACGGAATATTGCTCGCCCTGTTTCCGCGTGATGATGTTGACCACACCTGCGTAGGCGAACTCGCCATGAATCGCCGAGCCAGGACCACGAATGAACTCGATGCGCTCGACCTGCTCTACCGGCGTATCGTACAGGGTGCCGGTGGTGGCGCCGGCCGAGGCATTAACCGCCACGCCGTTCAGCAGCAGCTTGATCTTGCTCGGTTCGAACAGTTCACCGATGCCGCGTACCGAGATGCTGCGCATGCCGGTCTCGTCCATGCTGGTGGTCACCCCGGGCAGGCTGGCGAGCGCTTCCCACACTGTGCGAAAGCCGCGCCGCTGCAGCTGCTCGGCGTTGAATACGCTCAGCATGCCGGGCACGAAGTCGGTGTTCAGGCGGGTTTTGGTGGCGAGCGAGGTTTGCTGCTCGAGCAGGTTCAGGAGCTGGTTCAATTCTTCCTGTTCGGATGAATCCTGCGCACGGGCGCAGGTGCCGCCGAGAAGCACCAGCAGTGTGATCGATAATATTGTTATTGTTCCCGGATTCATACAGCCGTGCACCGCTCCGCGGGCTTTTTAATGAGTATAGACCGGATAAACCGGTTCCGGGCTAGAGAAACGTGGTGTTGTTCAGCTGCACGTCGACATTCTGAATACCAAAGAAGTTCAGATCGTCGTCAGCATCCAGTTCATCCTGGTCGGAGTTGCAGGTAAACGCGATGGTGTACTTGCCGGCAGCCAGGAAGGCGGCCTCGTAAATGTATTTTGCCGCCGCGGTATCATAGGCGATGTTACTGGTGGTTACCGGGTCGGTGTTTTTGCTCGACTTCTGGTTGATGTCGTCCGGGGACACGTTGTGCCCGTTGTAAACATAGACGGCGTTGAAGGTGTCGACCAGCGGGTCCGAACAGCTGCCCGCGATCAGCAGTGCCGGATCAATCTCGCCGCGAACGTGGCCGAAGCTGTCGCCTTTGATCAGGCGCAACACCGGTTTCATCATGAATTTCGGATTGGGCTTATTGGGATTGTTTGACTTGGTTACCTTGATCGACTGGCGCAGGTCGACGTCGACTACCATCGTGGTGGGTCGGGCATTCGATACGGTGAAATCGCCCTTGATCTTGAGCCCCGAAGTCCCACCGCTCGGAATTTTCAGATTGTACTCGTGTCCATTTTTGAGTCTGATCGAGTTAGCCATGTCCACGGTATCGACTATCAGGCGCAGCTCGTCGTAGTCGCCGGGTTCGAGGACGACTTTTTGCAGCAAGTCGGCGGTTTTGGTGCCCTGCAGCGATGCTAGTTCGATCCTGCCCTGCGTTGCGAAATTACCCTTCGGAATAGTGACCCAGCCGCCGGACTTTTTCCTGACTCTTACCTCGGTGAAGGTAATATCTACACGCGCGGCATCGTCAAAAGGGGCATCGGTCAGGCGCAGCGAAAAGCTCGGACCATCGTTGTCTGAA
>CAMYON010000125.1 GCA_947260025.1 uncultured Gammaproteobacteria bacterium | reverse complement strand
GGCAAGTACATCGCCGAGGTTTACTACGTCAAGGGTGAGTCCGGCGAAATCATTCGCTACCGTCAGCCCGGCGACGAGGGCTACAGCCGGCTGAGCCTGGCCGAAGTCGAAGCCCGCCTGGACCAACTGAAACGCGAACAGGGCTCGAACCTCTACGTCAAGATCATCATTCCCCAGGACAGCGGGCTGTCGTACAGCGAGGCCTGGCAGTTCATGCGCAACCTGCTGGTCAAGTACGATTACTATTACCAGGAATAGTCTAATTCGACCCGGCCATGTCGATAATCGCCGGCAGCTTGCAGCGCCGGTTTGCAATTCTCCTGGACGCCGGCTGCTGCTACAATTCACTCCAACTGTCCCCGTGGCACAACTGGATAGCGCGACGCCCTCCTAAGGCGTAGGTTGCAGGTTCGAATCCTGCCGGGGACACCAGATTTTTATTTACGTCGGGACTCCGATTTAACCGCTATCAAGGTTAGCGGATTAATACCCTGATCACGAAGATCTTTTTATGACGCAACTGGCTTACGAGCAGAAAAAAAAAGCGCTTAGTCAGCAGCTGCGGTCTAGCTCGAGCGGCATTCGCCTGGCGAAATCCACCTCCAACCTGTTCCGCACGCGCGTGCAGGCTGCCGGAGCAAGCTCGACGTGCGCTCGCTCGACCAGGTGCTCGAGGTCGATAGCGAAAATCAGCGGGTCGAGGTCGAAGGCATGACGACTTATGCGGCGTTGACCGACGCCTGCCTCGAATACGACTGCATGCCACTGGTCGTGCCACAGCTGAAGTCAATTACCATCGGTGGCGCGATATCCGGCATCGGCATCGAATCGAGTTCGTTTCGTCACGGCCTGCCGCACGAGTCGGTACACAGCATGGAGGTCCTGCTGGCCGACGGCGAGGTGGTTACCTGCAGCCCGGATAACGAACACGCCGACCTGTTCCACGGCATTCCGAATTCTTACGGCACGCTGGGATATATCCTGAAGCTCACCGCCAGCACCATGCCGGTGAAGCCTTTTGTCGAGTTACGCCACGTTCGCTACAGCTCGGCGGACGAGTATTTCGCCGCGGTCGGCGAGGCCTGCCAGGGTGACGCCGATTTCATCGATGGCTCCGTTTTCGACACAGACGAGATGTACCTGACGTTCGGCAGATTCGTTGACAATGCACCCTTCACCAGCGATTACACCTGGCTGAAGATGTATTTTCGCTCGATCCGCGAGCGCGAACAGGATTACCTGAGCGTACGCGACTACATCTGGCGCTGGGATACCGACTGGTTCTGGTGCTCGAAAAACGTTTTCGTACAGAACCTGCCGATGCGTTTACTGCTCGGGCGGCGCCGGCTGAATTCGATTTCCTATCAAAAGGTCATGCGCTGGAACAATCGAGTCGGCCTGACGGCCGCTATCAACAAGCTGCTCGACCGGCATCCCGAGGGCGTGGTACAGGACGTCGATATTCCGCTCGAAAACGCGGCCGAATTCCTGCGCTTTTTCCTCGACGAAATCGGTATCCAGCCGGTCTGGATGTGCCCGATCGGAGGTCACGATGTTAACCAGCGCTTTCCGCTTTACCCATTGCATGGCGCCGGGTTATTTATCAACTTCGGTTTCTGGGATATCGTGCCCAATCCCGACAAGCACGAGGCGGGATACTTCAATCGCAAGGTTGAAAACAAGGTGCGCGAGCTCGGTGGCGTTAAATCGCTCTATTCCGACTCATACTACGACGAGGACACCTTCTGGCAGCTGTACGATGGCGAGCAGTACTTCGCGCTCAAGCAAAAGTACGACCCCGGACAGCGCCTGAAAAACCTCTACCAGAAGTGTGTGCTCAAAAAATAAGACGCGCATCCAGCGCGTCGGCGCGCTGAATTGTCATCGCGAACGGATGCAAGATGTGCCGCATGCGCGGGCACGAGCCTGCCGGGGTCTATCGAATCAGGCGTCGACCAGCTCCGGCCTGGAGGCCGCCTTGTCGGCCTTGTCACGGTAAAGGTGGCAGCGGGACCAGGGTAGCTCGTTGTTTCGCTTCCTCGAAAACACAACCTGGAACAGCTGCAGTTCGCCGACCCTGAAAGCGGCGATCGATCCCGCCAGATACAACCGCCATGCCCTGACGAACTCCCGGTCCATCATCGCCTGCACCTTGTCCTCGTTGGCCTGATAACGCTCGAGCCAGTGTTCCAGCGTCTTCGCATAATGCAAGCGCAGGTTTTCGATATCGAGTACTGACAGGCCGCTGGGTTCGAAAATCTGCATCATTTCGCTGATGCTTGGAGGATAAGCGCCCGGAAATATTCGGCGTTCGATCCAGGCGTTCATCGGTGCCGGCCGGTTGCGCCCGATAGAGTGGATTAAACCGCGCCCGCCGGGTTTTAGGCAACGATCGATCACCTCGCCGAGGATGGGAAAATCGTTCTTGCCGACGTGTTCGAGCATTCCGACCGAAACGAAGGCATCGTACTGGCCGCTGATATTGCGGTAATCGTCGAGCACGTACTCGACCTGCCCGGCTAGCCCCTCGGCTTCGGCGCGACGATGAGCGTGCGCGACCTGCTCCTTCGAAATGTTATAGGCCCTGACCTTCACGCCGTAATGTTTTGCCATGAACAGCGCGAGACCGCCCCAGCCGCAACCTGCTTCGACCACGCTGTCCCCAGGTTTGAGGCGTAACTTGCGGCAAACATGATGCAGTTTGGCGACCTGTGCCTGCTCCAGCGTCATATCGGCTTCGGGGAAATAGGCGCAGGTATACTGCATTACCTCGTTATCCAGCCATAACCGGTAAAATTCGTTACCAATATCGTAATGATGGTAGATATTGTCCTTCGCCTTGTCGTGGGAATTGGCGATACGCCGATGCCCCAGCCACAGCACCAGGTGGCGCAGCCATCCGCCGCGGCCGCTTTCCTCGAGATTGGAATATATTATTTCTGAAAACCGGACCAGATCACCGCTAAAGGAAGCCTGTCCGCTGGAATAAAGGTCGCCGAAGTACAGTTCCGGATTGACGATGGTTTTTAACATCGCTGCGCGATTGTTGTATTGCAGCGTGGCAACCGGGTTTTCGATCCGCGGCGTTACCGGCCGGCCATCCCACAGGCGCAGCTCTATCGGTGGATTTCCTACCACATCCAGCATTTTTTTCGCGATCCAGCGGTCCAGCCCCGTCACTTTGAGCCGTGAAACCAAAAAATCACCCTGATCTGCGGTAATTACCCCGGGACTGCGAGAAAAACCGCTCTTCGGTACGTTTTCAAACGATTTATGAGCGGCAATCTGGCCATCAAATTCTAAATTCGCACTCATTTTTCACACCTGCTTTATGTATTTTCGATTACACAAATAGCCTGAAAGTCATAAGATTAATAAAATTTGGAATTGATTACAAAGCGGAAGAGCCTGATTCTCCGGTTCGGATTCTGACGACGCCCTCCAGATTGGTCACGAAAATCTTGCCGTCACCGATTTTTCCAGTCTTGGCCGCCTCGACGATAGCATCGATCACCTGGTCGACCAGGTCGTCTTCGACCGCAACCTCGAGCTTGACCTTGGGAATGTAGTCGACCACGTATTCGGCGCCCCGGTAGAGTTCGGTGTGACCCTTCTGACGCCCGAAGCCCTTGACCTCGTAGACGGTCAGGCCGGCGATACCGATATCCGATAACGCGCTGCGAACGTCATCCAGTTTAAACGGCTTGACTATTGCACTAACTATTTTCACCCTGCTCCTCCCTTTTTCTGCTCGAAAACCGCCATCGATTCGACGTGCGCGGTTTGCGGGAACATATCCATGATGCCGAGATGCGTCATCTGGTAGCCCTGGCCGCAGATAATAACAGCATCGCGCACCAGGCTGGAAGGCTGACACGAAACATAGACGAATCGGCCCGCGTTGAACCGTCCGATCAACTGCGCTATCTCCTGCGCCCCGGAGCGCGGCGGATCGAGCAGGATCTTGTCGTATGGTTGCTGCATCCAGCCATATCCCGCTTCCGGGTTGGTTAAATCCACGACATGATAGTCGGTATTGTGAATATCGTTCGCCAGCGCGGATTCGCGCGCTCGGGTAACCATCGCGGCGTCGACCTCGATCCCGGTAACCTGCGCGCATTGTTGCGCCATCGGCAGGGTGAAATTGCCGAGCCCGCAAAACAGGTCCAGCACCCGCTCCCCCGGCTGCAGATCGAGAAACGCGAGCGCCTGCTTAACCATTTGCCGATTGATCTCGGTATTGACCTGCACAAAGTCGAGCGCGCCGAATTCGATACTCAAGCGGTCATCACCCAGCGGGTCAAACGCCAGCGATTGCTGCGGTGGGTAAAGGTTATACACGCTGGCAGGCCCACCGGGCTGCAGCTGGATGTAAAACCCCTGGGTCTCGCCAAACTCCGACAACAGCCGCAAATCATGCTCGCAAAGCGGCTGCAAATGTCGGAAAACCAGCTGTACCCGCTGCTGGTCGGCGGCCACCTCGATTTGCGGGATCTGCGCCCGGGCCTCGAGCCGCCCGATCAGTTTGGACAGCAGGTCGAGTTTGTGCCCAACCTCCGGAATCAGTACCTCGCAGCGCTGCATGTCAGCAATATAGGGCGTGTTTCGTTCACGAAATCCGACCAGCACACGCCCTTTTTTAGCGACATACTTGACGCCCAGCCGGGCTTTTCTGCGATAGCCCCAATCACTGCCGCGTAACGCGGGTATGACCTCGCCGATGTCGACACCCGCATGCGCCATCATATCGAGCAGGGATTGTTGCTTCAGCGCCAGCTGGTCGTCGTTCGCCAGGTGCTGCAGGCTGCAACCGCCGCAAACCTGAAATGCCGCGCAGCGGGCCTCGATACGTTGCGGTGACGCCTCGATGACTTCGAGGGTAGTCGCCTGATCGAACTTACGGCTACTCTTCAACACCTGGATCAACACCTTTTCCCCTTCGAGGGCGCCGAATACGAATACCGTCTTGCCGTTGACATGGGCGATGCCACGGCCCTCGTGCGACACGGAGTCGATCGTTACTTCGCGCGGCTCGGGCCGTCGACCGCGTCGTCTGCGCCTAGCCGGCATTTTTCGACAGCCTCGCAACGTGCGGCAGCAGGGAAGAAGGTTCAGGCATCGAGCCAGGCGGACTCGAAGTCGAGCAGGTGCTGCAATCCCGAGGCCTTCAGTTCACCGCGCAACAGCTCACACTCGGCACGGTAACGCGCCTGGTCGAAATTACCTCGATTACGCTCGTAGTTGAGATATACCAGGTAGGTATTGAGCACATCGGTTTCACAGTAGTCCCGGATCGCCTGTATCTCTCCCTGCTGGTAGGCGTCCCATACCCTGGCGCCGCTCATGCCCATTTTGCCCGGAAAGCCGCAAAGGCTCGCTATTTCATCCAGCGGCGCGTTAGCGCGCGGCTGAAACCCGGCCAGTATGTCCATCAGGTCGGTATGGCGCTCGTGATAGCGGCTCAGGTAATTGTTGTAACGAAAGCTGGTATCGTTTTGCCCGGTCTCCCAGTAATGTCCGGCGTCGATCGGATACAACAGGCTACGGTAATGGATTACCGGCAGATCGAAACCGCCCCCGTTCCACGACACCAGGCGCGGTGTGTAGCGCTCGATACCGCTGAAAAATCGCTGCAGCAGGTCCTGCTCGTCGGAATCGGCTGTTCCGAGCGACCATACCTTGACCTGCTCGCGCGTGCGCAACACCGCCGAAATCGCGACGATACGGTGCAGGTGATGACGTAAAAAATCGTTACCGACCTGCTGCCGTCGCAGCTGAAACACGGCGCGCGCGACGTCATCGTCGGACAGGCCGTGCAAGTCGTAAAGACGACGACAACCATCGATGTCGGGTATGGTCTCGATATCAAATACAAAAACGTTCATGGATTGTTCCGTATCAGCAATGCTTGAAAACCCCGGTCGACAGGTAGCGGTCGCCGCGATCGCAGACGATGCTCACGATATGGGAACTGGATACCGTTTGCGCCAGCCTGAGGCTAGCACAAAGCGCACCGCCCGACGAAATACCGCAGAAAATACCCTCTTTCGCCGCCAGTTCACGGGTATAGACCTCGGCTTCCTCGCGCGAAACCTCGATAATCTGATCAACCGCCTCGGGCCGATAAATACGCGGCACATACTCCGGCGGCCACCGACGTATGCCGGGAATAGCGGAGCCTTCGGTAGGCTGCACGCCGACGATTCGAATAGCCGGATTCACTTCCTTGAAGTAGCGAGAGCAGCCCATGATGGTGCCGGTGGTACCCATCGAACTGACGAAATGAGTGATCTGATGATCGGTCTGGCGCCAGATTTCCGGGCCCGTGGTTTCGTAATGCGCTAGCGGGTTGTCGGGATTGGCGAACTGGTCGAGCATTTTCGCCCTGCCCGACGCGTTCATCTCCTCGGCGATATCACGCGCCCTGATCATACCCTCTTCCTGGCTGACCAGGATAATTTCGGCACCGAAGGCACGCATGGTCGCGAGCCGCTCGTGGCTCATGTTATCCGGCATAATCAACGTCATATGGAAACCGCGCATCGCGGCGACCATGGCCAGGGCGATACCGGTGTTGCCACTGGTGGCTTCCACCAGCGCGTCGCCAGGCTCGATCTCTCCCCTGGCCTCGGCATGTTTGACCATGCTGTAAGCCGCGCGGTCCTTCAC
>CAMYON010000124.1 GCA_947260025.1 uncultured Gammaproteobacteria bacterium | reverse complement strand
CGGCTGCCGGGCCGAACCGCGTACCGATTGGCGTAAGTCGAAGCCGCCGAGGCCAGCATGACTCCCGGACGATCGTTGTTGGCAAATATCAGCGGGCGTTCCGCGGCGCCGGTTGCAAGCACCACCTGGTGCGCCCTGACCTGCCACAGCTTTTCACGGCTGGCGGGACGCTCGGCCAACGGCAAATGATCGCTCAACCGCTGGTTAATCGTCAGAAAGTTGTAATCGTGGTAACCGAAAACGGTACTGCGCGGCAGCAACGTGACTTCAGGCATCTGCTGCAATTCAGCCACGGCGTTTTCGATCCACTGGCTCGCCTCGCCGCCATCGATCTGGGCCTTGCTGGCGAGCGTGAGACCGCCGAACTCGGATTGCTCGTCGGAGATAATCACGCGCGCGCCGGCGCGCCCGGCGGCCAACGCCGCGCTCAGGCCCGCAACCCCGCCGCCGACAACCAGTACATCGCAATGCGCGTGCGTATGTTCGTAACGATCCGGGTCGAGCTCGCGCGGAGATTCGCCCAGTCCCGACGCCTTGCGGATAAAATGCTCATACTTCATCCACATCGACTTCGGCCACATGAAAGTCTTGTAGTAAAACCCGGCCGGCATCAGCCGGCTGAACTTGCTGTTGATCGACAACAGGTCGAGATCGAGGCTGGGCCAGCAATTGACGCTACTCGCATCGAGCTGATCATACAGTTCCACCTGGGTGCCGCGCGCATTCGGAATCGTGCGATTGCCCTTTTCGATCTGGAAAATCGCGTTCGGCTCTTCCGAGCCGGCGCTCATGACGCCACGCGGTCGATGATACTTCCAGCTGCGGCCGATCATGTGGACGCCGTTGGCCAGCAGGGCCGAACACAGCGTATCGCCGGCGAGGCCGGTATAGGACTTGCCGTTGAAGGTAAACTGAATTTCGCGTGCGCGATCGACGCGACCGCCCTGGGCGGTTCTGAAGCGCTGGCTCATTTCTTGCCCTCGCTCGGCGGCGTCTCGCCAATTTTGTAGGTCGTGGATATCTTGTAGGTCACGGTATCGCGCTCGGCGTTGAAATAACGACGGCAGCCGGCCGCGTGCAGCCATTGCTCGCGGTGCGCGCCTTTCGGATTGCTGCGCATGAACAGGTAGTCGGCCCATTCCTCGTCGCTGAGTTTTTCGGTTTCGAGCGGGCGCGCGATATGCGCCTCACCGGCACAGGAGAATTCGGTTTCGTCGCGCAGGCCGCACCATGGACATTCAATCAGGAACATCTGTCATCCCTCCTAGTGCGCCACGCCGGCGGCGCCATGCTCGTCGATCAGGAAGCCGGTAACGAAACGATCGAGCGAGAACGGGCGGTTGAGTTCGTGCGGTTCTCCGGTGGCGACATTGTGCGCGAATACCCAGCCCGAGCCCGGGGTCGCCTTGAAGCCGCCGGTGCCCCAGCCGCAATTGAAGTAAAGCCCCTTGACCGGGGTATTGCCAATAATCGGGCAGGCGTCGGGCGCGGTATCGACGATACCGCCCCACTGCCGGTTCATGCGCACTCGCTTGAAGATCGGGAACATTTCGCAGATCGCCGCCACGGTGTGTTCGATGGTCGGGAAACTGCCGCGCTGACCGTAGCCGTTATAACTGTCGATGCCGGCGCCGATGACCAGGTCGCCCTTGTCCGACTGGCTGATATAACCATGCACCGCGTTCGACATGATGACGGTATTGATGATCGGCTTGATCGGCTCCGACACCAGCGCCTGCAGCGGATGGCTTTCGATCGGCATGCGAAAACCCGCCATTTCGGCGAGCACCGAGCAGTGCCCGGCGACGACCACGCCGATTTTCTTTGCATCGATACGCCCGCGCGTGGTCTCGACGCCGGTGACGGCGCCGTTCTCCTGGCGGATTGCGGTCACCTCGCAATTCTGGATGATATCGACGCCATACTTGTCGGCGCCGCGGGCAAAGCCCCAGGCCACCGCGTCGTGGCGTGCCACCCCGCCGCGCGGCTGAAACGAAGCGCCGAGGATCGGGTAGCGACAGCCCTGGTCGATATTGATCTCCGGGATCGCACGCTTGATTTGCTCCGGCGTGACGACATGCCCGTCGATACCGTTCAGGCGGTTGGCGTTGACGCGGCGCTGGATATCGCGCATGTCCTGCAGGTTGTGCCCGAGGTTATAAACCCCGCGCTGGCTGAACATCACGTTGTAGTTCAGATCCTGGCTCAACCCTTCCCACAGCTGCATCGATTTCTCGTAGAGATGGGCGGATTCGTCCCACAGGTAATTGGAACGCACGATGGTGGTATTGCGCCCGGTATTACCGCCGCCGATCCAGCCTTTCTCGAGCACGGCGATATTAGTCATGCCGTGCTCCTTCGCCAGGTAGTAAGCGGTGGCCAGCCCGTGGCCACCACCGCCGATGATCAGCGCGTCGTATTCCTGCTTCGGCTCCGGGCTACGCCAGGCGGCGGCCCAGTTCTCGTGGTAACTGATCGCGTTGCGAACCAGTGAAAATATTGAATACTTGCTCATAGCGGTGCCGGATTTTCGAGCCGGTTAGCATATCAAGCCTCAATACGGCGGGCAAAGCGAAAAACCCGGCCAGCTCGCCTGGGGTCGGATCAAGCTAACTCGATGCCGCATTTAATACAGGCCGTCCCGGTTTCCGAGTCGTTGAAATTAAAATAGACTGCCAGCCTTGCTTTCCGGATCCCCGCCCCGCCAATGATAAATAACAACGATACCGCCAGGGCGATGGCGATGATGATCGTCGCAATGCTGATGCTGCCCGGTATCGATGCGATCGCGAAATGGCTGTCGGGATCGATTTCCTCGGGCCAGGTCACCTGGAGCCGTTTTTTCTTTCAAATCATATTGATGTCGCCGCTGCTGCTGATGACGCGGGGACCCTGGTTGACTCCCGCCCTGTGGCTGCATGCCGCGCGCGGCGCGCTGATCGCATCCGCAACCCTGTTCTTCTTTTCCGGGCTTGCCTACCTGCCGCTAGCCGATGCGATCGCGATCTTTTTTATCGAGCCGCTGCTGGTGACCCTGCTGTCGGCCCTGTTTTTCGGCGAGGCGATACACTGGCGCCGCATTTCGGCGATCAGTCTCGGCTTCGTCGGCGCACTGATCATAATCAGACCCACGTTCGCCGAGGTCGGCTATGCCGTCCTGTACCCCGTGTCCGCGGCCTTTTGCTTTTCTTTCTATATCCTGCTGACGCGCAAGCTGGTCAGGCACGAAGATCCGATCCGGCTGCAGTTTTTCGCCGGTATTTTTGGCTGCCTGGTTATGAGCATTGCGTTGATCTACGGCAGCGCCAGAGACATCGGTATCCTGACCGCGGCGTGGCCGTCGACCGATCAATGGCTGCTGTTGGGTACACTGGGCCTGATCGCGACCGTTTGCCATCTCCTCGTGGTTTACGCCTACCGGCTGGCTTCGATCGGCATCCTGGCGCCGTTCCAGTATGTCGAAATTATCGGCGCGACGATTCTCGGACTGACGGTTTTCAGGGAGTTTCCGGACCCGGTTACCTGGCTCGGGATATCCATCATTGTCGGTTCGGGCATGTACGTGTTTCACCGCGAGGCGAAACTGGCGGCAATGGCCAGGGCCACCGAATAGGCAGCACTGGCCGGCAAGTTGCAGATGCCCTGCGCTTGCGTTCTAATGGCTTGCAGCAGGACAGATCCACAATAAGCAGCAGGACACAACTACAACCAGAAAAAAGCCTCAGGAGATAATAATGGAAATCGAGACCAAAGCAGTGCACTCGGGCTATAGCCCGGATCCCACCACCAAGGCAGTCGCAGTTCCGATTTACCAGACTACCGCGTACGCCTTCGACGACACTCAGCACGGCGCCGACCTGTTCAATCTGGCGGTGCTGGGCAACATCTACACCCGCATCATGAACCCGACCAACGACGTGCTGGAGCAACGTGTTGCAGACATGGAGGGCGGGGTCGCCGGACTGGCGCTGGCTTCCGGGCAGGCGGCTACGACCTACGCGATTCAAACGATTGCCGAAGCCGGCGATAACTTCATCAGCATGTCGACGCTTTACGGCGGTACCTACAACCTGTTCGCGCATACCTTCCCGCAGATGGGCATCGAGACGCGTTTCGCCGACCCCGAGAACCTCGACGCCATGGCCGCATTGATCGATGGCAAAACCAAGGCCGTGTACTGCGAGTCGCTCGGTAACCCGGCAGGTAACGTCGTCGATATCGCCAGGGTATGCGAGATCGCGCACGCCCACGGAGTGCCTGTTATCGTCGATAACACCGTACCGTCTCCCTACCTGTGTCGCCCGATCGAACACGGCGCGGATATCGTGGTGCACTCGCTAACCAAGTATATCGGCGGTCACGGCACCATCATCGGCGGCATTATCGTCGACTCCAACAACTTCGACTGGGTCGCCAACAAGGATCGCTTCAAGCGCCTCAACGAGCCCGATGTTTCCTATCACGGCGTGGTATTTACCGAGACCGGGCTGCCGCCCTATATCCTGCGCGCGCGGGTCGTGCCGCTACGCAACATGGGTGCGGCGCTGGCGCCGATGAATACCTTCCTCGCGTTGCAGGGTCTCGAAACGCTGCCGTTGCGCATGGACCGCATCTGCGACAATGCGTTAACCGTGGCGCGACACCTGGAAAGCCAGGCCGGGGTCGAGTGGGTGCGCTACGCCGGGCTCGACAGCAGCCCGCACAAGGCGCTTTGCGACAGGTACATGGGTGGCAAGGCTTCGGGGATTCTTTCATTCGGCATCAAGGGCGGAATCGAGGCCGGCACCCGGTTTATCGATGCGCTGCAGCTGATCACGCGCCTGGTGAACATCGGCGACGCCAAATCGCTCGCCTGCCACCCGGCATCGACCACGCACCGTCAGCTGGCGCCGGAAGAGCTGGCTGCGTCGGGTGTTTCCGAGGACCTGGTGAGACTGTCGATCGGCATCGAGAACGTCAAGGATATCATCGCGGATATCGACCAGGCGCTCGACGCCGCGAAGTAAACGAACCTGTCCCGCGGCCTGGCCGCGGGACAGGGGGCAAACTCTCAGTGGATCAACTTGATCAGGACGCTATATAGGCGCGCATCGCCTCGGCTTCCGACTGCACTTCCATGATGCGCCATTTAACCAGGTCGCGGATGCTGATAAACCCGACCAGTTCATCGTTATCGAACACCGGCAGGTGCCGGATGTTACGATCGGTCATCATGGCCATAGTCTCATGCACCGTATCCTGAGGCGAACAGTGAATCAATTTGCGCGTCATCAGTTCTTCCACCGCGACATCATGCAGATCGGCACCATGCGGCGCCATGCCGCTAACGATATCGCGTTCCGACAGGATACCGACGATCTCCCCACCCGGGTCTTCCACCAGCAAGGCACCAATTTTATTCTCGGTCAGCGCCGCGGCCGCCTCGGCAATATTTCGATCGGGCCCGATCTTGACGATGTCCGCGGTTTTTCTACGTAACAATTCAGCTATCTTCATGAGATTTACCCTCCGTTTCCCGTAGTTCGTTATTTCCAGTGCAACCACCGGATCAGACTGTTACATGATACGATAAATCACGGTAAATTTAATAATCTCCGTCAACGTCACGTTTTCCGGCCCATGGACCCCGCCATCAGGCAAATTCTTCGAAGGCGTCGATTGCGGCTCGATCGTATCCGAGACTCGCCGTCAGCAGCTGCCGCGTATAGGGCATCTGCGGACTATGATCGCGTAGCTGCTTAACCCCAAGGGTTTCGACCACGCTCCCGTTTTGCATTACCGACAGGGCTTCGCACATATGCGCAACCACCGCGAGGTTGTGACTGACCAGCACGTAGGTTAAGCCGTGATCGCGCTTCAGGCGCATCAACAGGTTGAGCACTTCGGCCTGCACCGACACGTCGAGCGCCGAGGTAGGCTCATCCAGCAGGACGATCTCGGGTTCGGTGATCAGCGCGCGCGCCACCGAAACCCGCTGGCGCTGCCCGCCGGATATCTGGTGCGGGTAGCGAAACCGGAACGAGGCATCGAGACCGACTTCCTCCAGCGCCTGCACTACC
>CAMYON010000123.1 GCA_947260025.1 uncultured Gammaproteobacteria bacterium | reverse complement strand
GCCGCGACTTTTCTGACCTTCGGCGTTGCCACTATTCTGGGCGTCGTTTTCGGTTCGTTTCTTTACACGCTAATCTTCCGCAAGATCCGGATCGAGTGGTTCGTGTCCTGGAACGATTTTTTCATGCACGCGGTCGGCGCCGTACTGATGGGTATCGGGGGCGTACTGGCGATGGGCTGCACTATCGGGCAGGGTATTTCAGGCGTTTCCACGCTGGCGCTGGGCTCGATTCTGACGATCCTGTCGATTATCGCCGGCAGCGCCGCGACGATGAAATACCAGTATTACCTGATGATGCGCGAAGACGATTAGCGCAACTGGCAACTGCTGCCGCTGCGATACTCTTATCGACGCAAAGTGGTATGAGCAGGATGCTATTTGGGATATACCGACGACAAACCATATTTGTTAATCTGAATCGAATTTGAATTAGTTTGAACCACGGGAGTTTTTGATGAACCAGGCTTATCGAGACGCAATCAGCAAGATGGAAGAAATGAAAGTACAGGAAGAGTACGTGCTCGGCTGGCAGGGCGGATTTCTGGGTCACCCGATGCGCGAAGAACAGCGCCTTACCGAGGCATACGAAGCGGGCTACGAAGACGGCAGCGCCAAATCCACCGAGAATTTCTCAAACTGGGCCGCCGGCTAGACCAGGCCCTCTTTACACAGGATTGTCATCCCCGACCCAGAGAATCAATAATAATTCTGGGTCAGAGTAAAAATTAGCTGGCCAGGTACTAGTTTTTACTCTGACCCAGTATTATCTTGAATTAGTTTTTACTCTGACCCGGAATTATCGAAGGACACCAGCCCTGTCAGCGACCGTTTAAGGGCGGTTTCGATTTCCGGTGCTTCCCTGCCGACCATGTAATCAGGAATCCAGCGCTTGTCGCGCTCGCCCATCGCGGCCTGCACACGATCGCCCAGGCGGCAGCGCATCGCGAAACTGGCGCCCTCCTCCTGGTCGAAACTGTAGCCGGCATAGTCGCCGGAACGCTGGTTGACCTTTTCGACAAACGCGGACTGGTATTCACCGTCACCCTGCACGTCGACACGGCTGTCTTCCAGCATGCGCGCCATATCCCTGACCAGCGCCGAAATGAACTCGGCGCGTTGTTCCTGGTCTGCCTGCGGGTAAACCCAACGGTCGCAAACATGTACCAGGTAGCACACGACTTCTTCCATGATATCGATACGTTGTGCCTGGGTGTCGGTTTCGAAATTTTCATTCTCGAGGTTGAGCACGACATCCGCCGCCAGTTTCCAGATCGTCGAGCCGATGGCATTCGCCATCTGCGCCAGCGTCCTCGGAGCGCCCTGCTGATTCCAGCGTTTCTTGACTCTTACCATGCCTGAGACGGTACTCTTTCGGATCTGTTAATGCTGGTCCAGCCACTCGATTACGTGACCCACCAGGTCTGATTCGTGCCCCTGGAAAAAATGCCCGGCCCCTTGCACCTCGATCTGGCGATATTGCTGCCCCTGCCGGCTGTTTGCCGCGGCGGCACGGGGCTCCGCGTTAGCCAGCACGGGCTCGAGATCCTGGCTGCCGTAAAGATCAAGAATATCGACGTCTATCAGTTTCAGAGAATCTATATTGTTGGGGGTAAGCGAACCAAGGCCCATCCCGATAGAAACGAAGGAATCGATGCCATGGCCCTTGGTACGGGTAAGATAATAGGCCGACATCGAAGTCCCCATGCTGTGGGCCACCAGCGTAATATGTCGATAGCCGTTATCATTCAGGTACTTCACCGCGGCGTTAAAGCGTCCGGGAACCTCAGCGAATAACGGCACATAGGCACTCGATTCAGCCTCATTGGGGAGAATGGGCATCTGTATCGACAGCGTAGTGGTGCCATGTGCGAGCAACCCCTCGCGCAAGGGGTAAATAACGTCGGGCCAGTTCGGATGTACGCCGATACCGTGCACCAGAATGACCGCGCGCCCCGAATCGGTATCGCCCTCGGTCAGGATACCCAGAAATTCGTGTCCGGCACCGTCATCGAGCCAGAGTTCGTCGCCGTCCAGCAAGCCGTCGATTACCTGCTCGGCCCAGCGTTTTTCCTTGGCGACATCGGAATTAGTCGCATGCACCGGTGCCGCCAGCGCTGCCGCGACCACTAGCAGGGCTATCCCGGATATTAAACCTGGCTTCATCTCATTTCCCTCCAAACTGCTGAAATCTATAAACTTATCAAAACCTGAAGCGCGAATCATAACGCCATTTGAAACTCGAAACTCTATCCAACATGGGTATATTCGCGGCGCGGCGAACCGGTTAAATTTCAGGTTTTCGGACTAGCCTGCTTCTTCATGGAAAAAACAATCTTCGAGGTCAAACCGGGCAGCTTTATTTTTACCCGGCAACAGTCCCTGCCGCTGGATGTCTGCACTGAAATGATCGATCGCTTCGAGCGCCATGCCGATGAACAGTATCCCGGGCGTATCGGTCAAACCATGGATTTCGATGATTCGATCAAGCGTTCCACCGACCTGGTACTGAGCGGCAAGCCGCATTGGCAGGATCTCGATCGCGAGCTGTTCCGCTCGCTCAGCCAGGCGCTGGCCGAGTTCAAACAATCCTTCCCGTTCTTCGCAGGCCCTTTCAAGGACAACGGCTATGCCATTCAGCGCACCGATCCGGGTGAGTTTTACCACTGGCATATCGACGGCGGCAGCCACGAGTTTGCGCTGCGCCAGCTGGTCGCGGTCTGGTACCTGAACAGCCTCGAGCAGCAGGGCGGTGAAACCGAGTTCCAGTACCAGCAGGTTGCGATCACGCCCGAGGCCGGCAAGCTGGTATTATTCCCGCCCTTCTGGACCCATCTGCATCGCGGCAAAACCCTGGAATCCGGGCACAAGTACATCGCAACCACCTGGGTTGTATTCGCCTGAACGAAATCGGCATCGACAGTGGCCGTTTTAACCACCATCCGAACGCGCTATATTCGACTCTCCGGGCTACCGTCGAGGTGAAGCGATATGGATCAACTGGTTATTATTCTAGCGCTCAACGGCGCGCTGGTCCTGACCGTCAGCCTGTTTGCCGGCCTGTTTCTCTACCTGGCGATCTTGCAAGGCAAGGATCAGGCGGCATGGCACCTGCTGCACGCGGGTGGGGCCGGACGGGGCGTGATGCTGCTGGCGCTAGCGGCGCTGATCGAGCGGGTCGCATTATCACTGGAAATGCTAACAATCGCCGCCTGGCTCATCATTTTCTTCGTCTGGACTTCGATGCTGGCAATGGGCATTCGGGCAGTATTCGGCGATCGCGGCCTGCGACTGGAGGGTAGCTTCGCAAACCGAGTCGTGTACCTGTCGTATGCGCTGGGTACCGTAACGGTATTTCCCGGTTTTGCGCTGCTGATATACGGGCTGGTTAAAGCCCTGTGGCCAACCTGATCGCAACTGCTACCTGACGACTGACCCCAGGTGACCTATTCCTCGTGAAATTCGGTGCCCTGGATTTCTCCGTCGGTGTTGATAGCAATACGCGTTGTACCCGGTTTCTTTGTGAGGATATAGGCACACATCAGCATGGCAGCCTCGGTGTTTTCCTTCTGCATCGCGGTCAGCAGTTTATCGGCGACAATCTGGCAGCGCTGGGTGAGATCGGGATCCGGCACCCACCAGCGGCTCATCTGCCAGCCGCAATCCATATCGGCATCCATTTTTTCAAAGAAATCGGTGGCCTCGATCACCAGGGCATCTGGCACATCCAGCGCATAACTCTTATCATCGAACTCGACATTTATATTCATGCGGCAATCCCTAAACTATGCTTGTAAAAATTCCTGACCTGCTCAATTCCACCCAGCTCGAAGCAGTGTGTTCGGTACTGCGCCAGGGTAACTTCGTCGATGGCAGGCTGAGCGCCGGCAAACATGCCAGGACCAGTAAGAACAACCAGGAACTGGCGCCGACACAGGATACCTTCGAGGCCCTGAACAACGTCGTCATGACCCAGCTGGTGCAACATCCGCTTTACCTGCAAACCGCGATGCCGGCAAAAATCTGCGCGCCGATCTATGCGCGCTACACCAGCGGCATGGAGTACGGCGGCCATATCGATGATCCGGTAATGGGCCCCATGGACTCACGTTATCGCTCCGATATATCGATCTCTATTTTTCTTAACCCGCCTGACGAATACGAGGGCGGCGAACTCTGTATCGAATCGTCGCAGGGCAGCAGTGAAATCAAGCTACCGGCCGGGCACGCCATCCTCTATCCCTCGACCAGCTATCACTCGGTAAAACCGGTCACCGCGGGCGAACGCCTGGTTGCGGTAACCTGGGTTCAGAGCTACATCCGCCGCGCCGATCAGCGCGAAATCCTGGTGCAGCTGGATCAGGCCAGGGAATCGCTCGCGCTCGAAGGCGGCAACCCCGCCTTCAAACGCGTCGAACTGTGCTATGCCAACCTGTTTCGAATGTGGGCCGAGGTCTGAAAGGCCTAACGGTGCGAGCCTTTTTCCTCGTGCGCCATGTCCACCAGCTTGATCGCCAGCTCGTCGTAAGCCCGCTTGAACCTGGCCAGTTCGGTTTCGCCGTCGCTGTCGTAATACTCCTCGGCTGAAAACTCACCCTTTTGCTCCAGGTCGATGAACTTGCGCTGCATCTCGAGCATCTGCTTGATGATTTCCTGTTTTTCACTCATTCGGTATTCCTCAGTTGTTTAATTCTGCTATCGCCGTAAATTCTAGTAACCGCCCTTTCTGCGGCTTTCCGGCAGTCCTGCAATTCTACCGCCCTGCTTGCTGGGATCACCCGGGAACAAATCATACAGGGTTTTGGCATTGACCGACCTGTCGCCCCAGGCTTTGGACATTGCCTTGACCAGGCTGCGGGTATTCGGCTGATTGCCGCCGTTGTTAATGTATTCATCGCGCAGATGATTGATCAGATCCCAGTGACGCTCACTGAGTTCCAGTTTTTCCTCGACCGCAATGACCTCGGCGACCGCTGTCGACCAGTCCTCGATATTTTCCAGAAACCCCGTATCAGTCGTGGGGACCTCGGCGCCATCAACACTAATGCTCATGCTTCTAACCTCAAAAATCTCTCAATGGTTAATAAAACTATTTCTGAATTTCATACACCGCATCTATTCCCTTATGCGGCACGAACAGACCACAGCCAAGCATTCGGCTATCGCCGATGCCCCGTTGCTGCACCCTCACGGATTCCTCCGGCTTCAGATCGGCGACCAGCACGGCGCGCGTGAAAATGACTTCATCACCGGTTCGGATCGCGCCCGACCTGCCGCACATCATCTTGGAAACATCGATATCCATGGCGCCAAGCTCGCTCGCGACCTGTTGCAGAAAATCATCTTCCGACTGTTCCGGATTAGAGCGCACGGCACGCGCATGAATCGTGCTCATGCTAGATAGCTTACGTATCGAGCTGGCGCCGACCTGAACCGATTGCCTGCCGATCTGCAGCGTGCGGTCGGTTATCCGCATCACCGCGTCACTATCGTCGCGATGCACCCGGATCACCAGGCGCGCCCGGCGCGACAGCGGCAGTTCCGCGTCAATCTGCTCCGGCCGATTCCAGCCGTTGCCGGAACCTGCCATATGAACCCCATGCACCCCTATCCCGGCGCAGGTATCCGGGTCCAGATGCTGCTGCAGCGCCTGTGACAGCGCATAGGCATGGTCTATATCGAGGCTGCTGCCGCGCAGCTTAAACACCAGGTCGAAGACGTCGTCGGGTACCTGGTACTCGTCCCTCTTATCCTCTTGTTCGCGCCAGTACATAATCGATTTCAGGCGTCAGCGCCCTGCGGCTCCTGGACCCGTTCGAAATCGATCGCGTCGTAATAGCGCGCCCGGTAAATCAGACGGCGGAGCCCTTCACCCTGATCGTGGAACGCCTGACGCCCGTGCAGGATGTTGTTGCACACGATACCCTGGTTATTTTGCAGCCGCAGGTCGATAACGGCATCGCTATCCATCAGGATTTCTCGAACCAGGTTGAGCGCGCGTTCGCTGCGCTTGTCTGACTTCCAGACTATATTGCGCGGACGCGACGTATAGCGCATGTTCAAGCCGCAGCTCTCGGTTTGAATCGAGAACACCGGGCCCGATTCCTCCGCGCGGATCACTCGACCATTCTGGATATTGGGCGGAATT
>CAMYON010000122.1 GCA_947260025.1 uncultured Gammaproteobacteria bacterium | reverse complement strand
TACCTCAACAATAACACCTAGGTAACGTGATGATGACTTCAGGCAAGTTAATCCTTGCGCTATTGCTGCTGGCCCTGGCCGGTGGCTGTTCGCAAACTCAAATAGTGGTGCAACCCGATCCGCAATACGCCCCGGTGGACCTGAACTCGGAACAATTTCAACCAGAGCCCAACGGTTCGATTTTTCAGTACGGGCGCACCGTACAGTTGTTCGAGGATAACAAGGCTTACCGTATCGGTGATGTACTTAGCGTGGTTCTGTCGGAGTCGACCAACGCATTCAAGTCTGCGGAAACCAATACCGACAAGGAAGACGAAGTTGATCTCAGCGCGGGCTTGATTTTCGGCAGCACCGGCCCGACGGTTAACGGTAATTTAATACTGAACTCGACGCTCGACGGTGAAAGAGAGTTCTCCGGCAGCGGTGACAGTGCTCAAAGCAACAGCCTCAGTGGCGAAATCGCGGTTACGGTCAGCGACGTCCTGCCGAACGGAAATCTCGTGGTCCGCGGCGAAAAGCTGATCGGACTCAACCAGGGTTCGGAGTTCATTCGCCTGTCCGGCATCGTACGGCCAGAAGATATCGACACCGACAACACCATTTTTTCGCGCAAGATTGCCAATTCAAGAATTTACTACGGCGGTGGCGGCGTGATTGCCGAATCCAACACCAAGGGCTGGTTGTCGCGTTTCTTCGACAGCCCCGCGTTCCCCTACTAGGAGTTCGACATGAGACTTAAAAAAATATTTATATTGTTGATTTTAATAGGTTTTCTCGAGCCTGTATGGGCCGAGCGAATCAAGGACATCACCACCATCAAGGGCGTGCGCAGCAACCAGCTGGTTGGCTACGGACTGGTTGTCGGGCTCGACGGCAGCGGTGACCAGACCTCGCAAACCCCGTTTACCGTGCAAAGCCTGAAGGCAATGTTGTCCCAGTACGGGGTATCACTGCCGCCCGGCGTTAGACCCCAGGTGAAAAATATCGCCGCGGTATCGGTGCACGCCGACCTGCCGCCGTTTGCGAAAATCGGTCAAACCATCGACGTTACCGTGTCGTCTCTCGGTAACGCCAAGAGCCTGCGCGGCGGCAGCCTGCTGATGACGCCGCTCAAAGGTGCCGACGGTAACATTTACGGCCTCGCCCAGGGCAACCTGATCGTCGGCGGACTCGGTGTCGAGGGTGCTGACGGCTCGTCGGTAACGATCAATATTCCCAGCGTCGGGCGCATCCCCGGCGGCGGAACGATCGAGCGCGAAATCGCCAACCCGTTCGCCAACGGAGACAAGATTACGTTGAACCTGAAACGCGCCGATTTCACGACTGCGAAACGGCTCGCCGACACCATCAACCAGGTCCTGGGACCAAATAATGCACGCGCGCAGGATAGCGTCACGGTCGCGATTAACGCGCCGCAGGACGTTTCGCAGCGCGTGGGTTTCATGTCGTTCATCGAAAACCTGGAATTTCAGCCGGGTGAAGCGCCGGCAAAAGTCATCGTTAATGCGCGTTCCGGCACGGTGGTCATCGGCAACCACGTCAAGGTTTACGCCGCGGCGGTTTCGCACGGTAACCTGACCGTGACGATTACCAACACCAGCGACGTCAGCCAACCGGCTCCCTTTGCCCGGCGTGGCGAGACTGTCGAAACCGTGGAATCCGATATTGACGTCACGGCGGATTTCAGCCGCATGTTTCGATTCCCCGAGGGTGTAACCCTGAACGAAATCGTGCGCGCGGTAAACCAGGTTGGCGCCTCTCCCGGCGACCTGGTGGCGATCCTCGAATCGCTCAAACAGGTCGGTGCGCTGTCCGCGGAATTGATCGTGATTTAATCGGTAAGAAACCATGGCGATTAGTAACCAGGCAGATTTTTTTCTTAATTTCCAACAGTTTGGAGATATGAGGCTGCGCGCGCGGGAAAACTCGGATGACGCCGGGGCGGCGGTTGCGCGTCAGTTCGAAGGCCTGTTCGTGCAGCAAATGCTGGCGGCGATGCGCTCTGCTTCCAACATCGATTCAGGGCAGCACAGCTCGTACATGGATTTTTACCAGGAAATGTATGACAAGCAACTGGCGCAAACCATTGCCGGTCAGGATCGGCTCGGCGTGGCGAAGCTGATCATGCAGCAGATACCCGGAGACCATGATAGTACGGTGGCTGCGGCCCCCGCAGCGGCGCTGGAAATGCCGCCGGTAAAGGTTGCCGCGATGCCGGCCGCACCGACAGTTGAAGACAAGGTAGCGGCCGTATCGGCAAAACCGGCGGTTGAATTCGAAGCACAGGTTGCAGCGACACCGCCGATGGCAGAGGCGCTGGCGGCAGCTGCGACCAGCGGTAACGTCGTGCTGGGCAAGGTTGTCGCCGACGATTTCGCCGAGCTGGCGCAGATCGAGCGTGCCAACCAGCGCTGGCAGCAACCGCATAATTTTATCGCGGATATCTGGCCCGAGGCCCAGCGGGCGGCGCAATCCCTGGGCGTCAGCCCCGGGTTACTGGTGGCGCAATCCGCGCTCGAAACCGGCTGGGGCAGGCACACGCTGAAGTTCGACGACGGCCGCAACAGCTATAACCTGTTCGGTATCAAGGCGGGCAACGACTGGCAGGGACCCGCGCTCGGCAGGGCGTCGCTCGAATTCCGCAGCGGTGCGCTGCACAGCGAGGTTTCGCGCTTTCGCGCCTACGCCACACCGGGCGACAGCCTGGCCGACTATGTCGATTTTATCCAGTCCAACCCGCGCTACCGGCAGGCTTTGAGCAGTGCGGGCAATGACGAGGCCTATATCCGCGCCATTCAGGACGCGGGTTATGCCACCGATCCGCACTACGCCGACAAGGTCGTCGGCATCCTGCGCGGTGAACTGTTGCAACAGACGCTGGCCGGCATCGATCCAGGAGTAAGCAGCTATGGCTGATTTATTAAATAACGCGGTTAGCGGCCTGATGGCGTTTCAGCGTGCGCTGAGCACCACGAGCCACAATATCGCTAACGTCAATACCCCGGGCTATAGTCGCCAGACGGTCGAGTTCGTTACCAATCCACCGTCTTTTTACGGCGGCAACTACTTCGGTAACGGGGTATCTATCGAGTCGGTCACCCGCGCCTATGACCAATTCCTGAACACCGAGGTGCGCGACTCGACCTCGATTTTTTCGCGCTCGCAAAAATTCAGCGAACTGTCGGGCTATATCGATGACATACTGGCCGACCCGCAGGGTGGGTTATCGCCGATGCTGCACCAGTTTTTCGAATCGGTGCAGGATGTCGCCGACGATCCTGCCTCCAGTACCGCGCGTAATGCCCTGATTTATAGTGCCGATACGCTGGCGGCCCGATTCCAGAGTTACGATCAGCGTTTCGAGGAGTTGACGCGTAATACCAGCGCCGATATTCACAGCACCGTCGAAGAAATCAACTCGCTGGTGGCACAGATCCGCGATATCAACATCACGCTTAACGATTTTGCGCCGTCGGCGGCCTCGACCCAGCAGTCCGCGGACCTGTTGGACAAGCGTGACGCGCTGCTTGGCGAACTTGCCGGGAAAGTGGATATTACGGTGATCGATGAAGGCGAAAACAACCTGTCGATTTTCATCGGTAACGGTCAGACCATGCTCAGCGGCAACACGGCCTTTGCCTTGAACGCGCAGGCCGATATCGGCGATCCCAGCCGCGACGTAATTTCCTATAACGGCCTGATCAGCGTATTCGACATCAGTTCCAACCTCAACGGTGGCGAACTCGGCGGGCTGCTCGATTTTCGTAACAACGTGCTCGAACCGACGCGTAACGCGCTCGGGCGTACGGCGATCGGCCTGGCCGAAACCTTTAACGCGCAGATGCGTGACGGCATGGATTTAGACGGCAACCTGGGCCAGGATTTTTTCAGTTACGATCCACCGCAATCGATCGCTTATTCCAGCAACCTGGGCACGCCGACGGTATCGACCGTGATCAGCGACGTGACCGCAGTTACCACCGATAACTACGAACTGGACTTCGACGGCGCCAACTGGACCCTGACCTCGGACAGCGGCAGTAGCGCCACGGTCGCCAACGGCGCGCCGGCGACGCTGGTGTTCGAGGGCATGACCCTGACCATCGACGGCGCCACCGCGGTGGCCGGCGACCGCTTTACCATCAAACCGACGCTGGCCGCCTCCGGTGGATTGCGCGTGCTGACCAGCGATCCCGATGAAATAGCCGTGGCGGCCCCAATCCGCAGCAGCGCCTCGCTGAACAACCTCGGCGATGTCGAAATCAGCGCCGGCATAGTCACCGATGTCACCGACCCCAATTTACTCAACACCGCGACTCTGACCTTCGATAATCCGCCGACGACCCTGCGCGCCGATGTCGATGTCGTGGTCGGCGGTGTGCCTTACCTGGCCGGTGCCGCGATTCCTTTCAGCAACAACATGCTGGTTGACGCCAATGGCTGGCAGGTGAGTCTGAACGGAACGCCGCAGGCGGACGACGTATTTAGCATCGAATCCAATGTCGGCGGCAGCGGCGATAACCGCAACGCGCTCATGCTGGCCAACCTGCAGAATGTCGGGATATTCGATGGCGGCGATGCTACCTACCAGGAAGACTACGGCACCCTGGTCGGGTTTGTCGGTTCGCAAACGCTGGCCGCAAACCTCGAACGCGACGCCCAGGAATCCCTGTTGATCCAGGCAATTGACCGACAATCCGCTAAAGCTTCGGTCAATTTGGACGAAGAAGCAGCTGACCTGGTGCGTTATCAGCAGGCCTACGAAGCGACGGCACGTCTGATCAGCACCGCCCAGACCATATTCGAGACTTTGCTCAATAGCGTAAGGTAATCATGAGAATTTCAACCAGGCAGATTTACACCCAGGGAGTCGAGGCTTTCCAGCAGCAGCAGCAGAAGCTGGCGAAGCTGCAGCAGCAGATTTCCACCGGGGTGCGCCTGAACAAGCCGTCCGACGATCCGGCCGCGGCCTCGCGAGTGCTCGAACTCGAACAGGATGTCTCGGTAAACCTGCAATACCAGGCCAATATCAACCTCGCCGAACAGCGTCTGGGACAACAGGACTCCGTCATGAAGACCTACGGCGATCTGCTCAACCGCGTACGCGAGCTCGCCGTCCAGGGCAACAATGGTCCGCTGGATCAGGCTTCCCGCAACGCCATCGCGGCAGAGCTGGACCAGCGTCTGAGCGAACTCTATTCGTTGGCGAACACCACGGACGCCAACGGCGACTACCTCTACGCTGGATTTCAGAACGACAATCTCCCGTTTACCCGGGCAACGACCGGATCGATAGATCACGTGAGCTTCAACGGGGATGCCGGCACCCGCTCGATTCAGATCAGCAAGGTGCGGCAGATGGAAATCGACGTGCCGGGGCGTGAAATCTTCATGCAGATACCGTCGGTGACGGCGTTGCGTGAAATACCCGCTGTGGCCAATGCCGGCAGCGGGATCATCGCACCAGCCAGCGTCGTGGACAGCTCGACCTATGTGCCGGGTGACTACGAGATTCGCTTCACCGCGCCGGGCGTCTACGATGTCTTCGACGTTGCCGGCGGAGTCAATATCGTAACCGGTGCAACCTATACCGACAGCCTGGATATCACTTTCCAGGGGGTTAAGACCTCGATCACGGGTGCGCCCGGCGCGGGTGACGTGTTTACCGTCAGCGTCGGCCAGTTCCAGGACGTGTTCTCGATAGTTTCCAACCTCGCGGAAACCCTGCGCAGCGCACCGTCGGACGCGGTGCGGGCCGCCAACATCGCCGATTCGCTGGGCGATCTCGACGCGGCGCTAGAGGTTTCACTGAACAACCGAACCATTATCGGTGGCAAGTTGAACGCGATCGAAAGCCAGCGCGAAGAGAACGAAGCACAGGTGCTGGTCGCCAAATCTACCCTCAGTAGTTTGCGCGATACCGACCTCGCCGAAGCCATCAGCCAGCTCACCCTGGAACAAACCACGCTGGAAGCCGCGCAGGCGGTATTCGCGCGGATTACCAGCTCTTCGCTGTTCAACTTCCTAAAATAATTGCTTAATTCCTAAAGTTTATTCTCTCGCGGCCGCTAAAGCCTCTGAGCGGAGAATCCATAAACGCTGTGGATTTTCCGAAAATTTAAATTCGACGCTTGTTGAAGCGTGTATTTTAGGAGAGAACAATGCCTCAAATTATTAATACCAACATAGCGTCGCTAACGGCGCAGAGAAACCTGAACGGTTCTCAAA
>CAMYON010000121.1 GCA_947260025.1 uncultured Gammaproteobacteria bacterium | reverse complement strand
TTTACGCTGTCGGGCGCGATGTGTCCGATTACGCTGGCCGGGGCGCTGGCACAGCAAAACGCCGAAGCGCTGGGGGTCATCGCGTTATCGCAAATCGTTAACCCGGGAACGCCGATGATTTACGGCGGCTTCACCTCGAACGCCGACATGCGCAGCGGTTCGCCGGCCTTCGGCACGCCCGAGTACACCCGCGCCGCCTGGGCCAGCGGGCAGCTCGCTCGGCGATACGGCATTCCGTTCCGCTCCTCCAATACCAACGCGTCGAACTGCGTCGACGCGCAGGCCGCCTGGGAATCGCAAATGTCGCTCTGGGGCGCGGTCATGGGGCATGCGCAGATTATCAAGCACGCCGCGGGCTGGCTCGAAGGCGGGCTTTGTGCCTCGTTTGAAAAGTTCATCATCGACATAGATATGCTGCAGATGATGCGGGAGACCCTGACGCCGCTAAAGGTGGATGAATCGACACTGGCGCTGGACGCGATCCGTGAAGCCGGGCACGGCGGGCATTTCTTTGGCACCGCGCATACCATGGCTCACTACACCACCGCGTTTTATGCGCCGCTGGTTTCGGACTGGAGTAATTTCGAAACCTGGAGCGAGAACGGTGGATTAACCGCTTACGAGCGCGCCAACGCGGTATATCGTCAGAAGCTCGCCGAGTATCGGCCGCCCGAAATGGAGGCATCGCGACGACAGTCACTGGAACAGTATGTCGACGAACGACGGCGCGAACTGGAGCTGGCGAGATGAAGCTGTGGGTATGGGGCGGCCTGTTCCAGAACAGCTTGCGGCAACATTTTCTGAAGTGGTGCAACAAATCTGAAGACAGGTATCAGTATGACTAAAAGCTATGACGTAATCATCATTGGTGCTGGAATAATCGGCTGTGCCACTTCGCTGGCGCTGGGGCGCAAGGGCTGGAAGGTGTTGAATCTGGATCGCCTGCCGGCGGCAGGTTACGGTTCCACTTCGGGTTCCTGCGCCATTATCCGGCCTTACTACTCCACGCTGGACGGTTCGGCGATGGCTTACGAATCGCACTTCTACTGGAAAAACTGGGCCGAGTACCTGGGCGGCGACGACGTCGACGAGCGCGGCCTGATCGAGTATCACAACGTCGGTTCGCTGGTCATGAAAACAAAGGCCAACGACTACCTGCGCCCGACCATGGCGTTGATGGACCAGCTCGATTCACCCTATAGCGAGTACTCGCCCGCGGAAATTCGAGAGAAACTCCCGGTCTGGAATACCGATTCGTTTTACCCGGTCAAGCGTCCCGAGGACCCCGGCTTCGGCGTGCCCAACGACGAGCCGCTGCCGGGCGCGGTACTATTCCATGCTGCCGGTTACATTTCCGATCCGCAGCTCGCGACGCATAACATCATGCGCGCCGCCGAGATTGCCGGGGGCGAGTTCCGCTACAACGCCCGGGTCACCCGGATCTTGCGCGCCGATGGCAAGGTCTGCGGTGTCGCGCTCGACAGCGGCGAAACCCTCGAGTCGTCGGTGGTGCTCAATGCCGCCGGCCCGCATTCATCCAAGGTCAACCAGATGGCCGATGTCGAGAAATCGATGAAGGTCAAAACCCGCGCCCTGCGCCAGGAAGTCGCTCACGTGCCTTTGCCTGAGGGTTACCGCCGGGAGACTGCCTGCGTCACGTCGGATAGCGACATCGGGCTATATACTCGACCGGAACAGGGCGACGCGTTGTTGATCGGCAGCGAGGATCCACCATGCGATCCGCACGAATGGGTGGATCCGGATGATTACAACCGTGATTTCAGCGAACAGTGGAAGGTGCAGGTGCTGCGCACCTGCCAGCGTGTGCCGAACCTCGGCGTTCCCAACCAGGTGCGCGGCGTGGTCGATCTGTACGACGTTACCGACGACTGGATTCCGATTTACGATCAATCGGACCTGCCCGGCTTTTACCTCGCGATCGGCACCAGCGGCAACCAGTTCAAGAATGCCCCGATCGCGGGCGAGTTGATGGCGGACATTATCGAGGCGACGCAGGATGGCAGCGATCAGGACGCCAACCCGATCGATTTTCATCTGAAATATATCGATCATACTTTTTCCAGCGGCTTTTACTCCCGGTTGCGTGAAGTCAACCAGGACAGCAGCTTTTCGGTATTGGGGTAACTGAAATGAGATCACATGCGCAGGCAGTGGTTATCGGCGGCGGGGTTGTCGGCTGCAGCGTCATCTATCACCTGACCAGGCTCGGTATGCAGGACGTGGTGTTGATCGAGCGCTCGGAGTTGACCTCGGGTTCGACCTGGCATGCCGCGGGTGGATTCCACACGCTCAATGCCGATACCAACATGGCGGCCCTGCAGGGTTACACCATCCGCCTTTACCGCGAACTCGAGGAAATCACCGGGCAGTCCTGCAGCCTGCATCACGTTGGCGGCATTACGCTTGCGGAATCGCCGGAACGACTCGATTTCCTGAAGTCGGCGCGCGCCATGCATCGCCACATGGGCCTCGATACGGAGCTGATAACACCCGAGGAGATTCGCCGCTTGAGCCCGATTACCAATACCGAAGGTGTGCTCGGCGCGCTCTACGACCCGCTGGATGGTCATCTCGACCCGTCCGGAACTACCCATGCCTATGCCAAAGCCGCGCAGATGCAGGGCGCCGAAATCCTGCTGCGAAATCCCGTGCTGGAAACCAATCCGCGCACCGACGGCAGCTGGGAAGTGGTCACCGAGCAGGGCACCATCATCGCCGAGCAGCTGGTCAATGCCGCCGGCCTGTGGGCGCGGGAGGTCGGCGCCATGGCTGGAATTTACCTGCCGCTGCACCCGATGGAGCACCAGTATTTTGCAACCGCCGACATCAGCGAGGTCTGCGAGCGTGAAGGCGAGCTACCGCACGTAATGGACCCCGAGGGTGAGAGTTACCTGCGCCAGGAAGGCAAGGGCCTGGTGATCGGATTTTACGAGCAGAACTGCGTCCCGTGGGCGGTCGACGGCACGCGCTGGGATTTCGGACACGAGTTGCTGGACGAAAATCTCGATCGTATCGGTGATTCGATGGAGTTTGCTTTTCAGCGTTTCCCGGTGCTCGCCGATGCCGGTATCAAGACCATCATCAATGGGCCCTTTACCTTTGCGCCGGACGGTAATCCGCTGGTCGGGCCGGTACCCGGGTTGCGCAACTACTGGTCGGCCTGTGCCGTTATGGCGGGATTTAGCCAGGGCGGCGGGGTCGGTTTGACATTGGCGGAATGGATGATCGAAGGTGAACCGTCGCGCGACGTGTTCGCGATGGACGTCGCGCGCTTCGGCGATTACTGCACGCCGTCCTACACCCGGCTCAAGGTGCGCGAGAATTACCAGCGGCGCTTCAGCGTATCCTACCCGAATGAAGAGCTGCCGGCGGCGCGGCCGCTCGATACGACTCCGGCCTATGGTATCTGGAAGTCGCAAAACGCGGTGTTTGGCGACATGTACGGCATGGAGCATGTGAACTACTTTGCGCCGGCGGGTGAAGAGCCTTACGAGGTTCCGAGCTTCCGGCGTTCCAACGCTTTCGACACGGTGGGCGAGGAAGTTCGCACTGTGCGCGAAAAAGTCGGCCTCAACGAGGTGCACAATTTCGGCAAGTATGAAGTCTCGGGACCGTGCGCGCACGAGTACCTGGACCTTATCATGGCCGGCCGGATCCCGGCGGTCGGCAAACTGAGTCTGAATCCGATGCTGAGCCCGAAGGGCAGGATTATCGGCGATTTTACCGTCGCACAGCTTAGCCAGGGGGTGTTCCAGGTAACCGCCTCGTTTGGCGCACAGGCCTATCATAGGCGCTGGTTCGAGCAACATTTGCCGGAGTCTGGCGTGCGTTTGCGCAACGTTTCGAAGCAGCGCATCGGCTTCCAGGTTGCGGGCCCGAAGGCGCAGGAACTATTGAGCCGCGTCACTCGCGCGGACGTTTCGACCGCGGCGATGCCGTTCCTGTCGGTGCGCGAAATCGATGTCGGTCAATGCCAGGCGATCGTCCAGCGCGTCAGCTATACCGGTGACCGCGGCTACGAAATCTACGTACCCTGGCATCAGCAGGTCGCGCTGTACGAAGTGTTGACCAGGGCCGGCAAGGACCTCGGCCTGCGCCCCTTCGGCATGCGCGCGATGATGAGCCTGCGCCTCGACAAGTCTTTCGGGTCCTGGATGCGAGAATTCAAACCCGACTACACGCCGCTCGAAACCGGTCTCGATCGGTTCGTCGACTACGACAAGCCGGTCGATTTCATCGGCAAGGCCGCGGCGCTGGCCGACAGAGAGCAGGGCGCAGAGCGCAAACTCTGTACCTTCGAAGTCGACGCCAGCGACGCCGATGCCGTCGCCTGGGAGCCGATCTGGCATGATGGTGTGGTGGTCGGCTACGTAACCTCGGGCGGCTATTCGCACTATGCGCAAAAGAGCATCGCTTTCGGTTTTCTTCCGACCGGGCTGGTCGCGGAGGGTCGCCGGGTCGAAATCGAGATCCTCGGCGACATGATCCCGGCGCGGCTCTACACCGCACCATTGTTCGATCCGAAAAACGAGTATCTGCGCGGATGACGAAATACTCCTGGCTGGTATGTGAGGGATTTCACGATGCTTCGCTCTCTTCGAGGGGGTCAGAGCAAAAATTTGTCGCTATAGTGCCGTTAGATAGACCGCGGTGAAATTTTTGGTCTGACCCCGGCTTTCCTGACCCCGGTTTTCCCGATGTTTGGATTCCCGGGGTCAGACCCCTTGCGAAGGAACTCGGAATCCCGCTCCTTCAACCCTGTTCATTGTTGGGATATAGTAGCCACGGGATTTTAGGGGATGAATTATGGCGTCGGGTTCGCGGACGGTTATTTTTGCGGCATTGATTGGTAACGCGTTGATCTCGATTACCAAGTTTGTCGCGGCTTCGATTACCGGCAGTTCGGCGATGCTATCCGAAGGTATCCACTCGTTGGTCGATACCGGCAACCAGGTGTTGTTGCTGTACGGCTTGAAGCGCGCCGCCAAGCCGGCCGATGCCGACTTTCCCTTCGGTTACGGCAAGGAAATCTACTTCTGGAGTTTCATCGTCGCGATCCTGATTTTCGCGCTCGGCGGCGGTATCTCGATTTACGAGGGTATTCAGCACGTTCTACACCCGGAGCCGATCAGCAACCCGATGGTGAACTATATCGTGCTCGGCCTGGCGCTGATTTTCGAGGGCGCGGCCTGGTATTTCGCGTTCCGCGAATTCAGCCGAGTCAAGGGTCGTTGGAGTTATCTCGAGGCGATTCAACGTGCCAAGGATCCTACCATATTTGTCGTGCTGTTCGAGGATAGCGCGGCGATGCTTGGCCTGATGGTGGCGTTCATTGGCGTGTTACTGGCGCAGGTCACCGGGATTCTTATATTTGACGGCATCGCGTCGGTGATCATTGGTCTGATCCTGATCGGTACGGCGGTCTGGCTGGCTTACGAAACCAAGGGCTTGCTGATCGGCGAAAGTGCCAACAGGTCAATTATTCGCGGTATCCGTGACACGCTGCAGGGGAAGCCGAACATCGATCATGTCAACGAAATACTGACGATGCATATGGGGCCCGATTTTATTCTGGCCAATATCAGCGTCGATTTTGCCGACGCCATCAGTGCGCGCGACGTCGAGACCGACATTGCCGCCATCGATAACTCGATCAAGCAGAAGTATCCGCAGATCAAGCGTGTTTTTATCGAAGCCGAGAAACGCGGAAACAAGTATCCGCACAACAGTTAGGAGTGATCGTGGGCAACGATTCAGACGAAATTCTGAGCCGCGTAAGCCATCTTGAAGACGGCGACAGTTCGCGCGATATTTACGACGACTGGTCGGGTAATTACGACAATCACCTGATCGACGAATTCGGCTACGTTTCCCCCGAAATTGCGGCCCAGGCCCTGAGCGACGAGATCGATGCACCCCAGGTCGCCATCATGGACTACGGCTGTGGTACCGGGTTGGTGGGGCAGGCTCTGAACCAGCAGGGTTTTACGACCATCGACGGGATCGATATCTCGCAGGGCATGCTCGACGAAGCGCGTAAGAAACAGGTTTACCGTAGCTTGATCTGCGGTGATCTGACCACGCGGATCGCGCTCGACGACGAGATTTACGACGCCGCGACCTGTATCGGGCCGGTGGGCTGTTCGTCGTTATCATGAACGGGACTTACTACGAATCGGGCGGATTCGAGCAAGCTTTCAGACAGATGGAGAGCGATGGCTTATGGCGCATTCAGCGGCTCGAACAATTCAATTACATGACCGAACTCGATCGCCCCGGCTGGTTACTGGTCGCCGCCAGGCAACGATAGAATGAACCCGGCATAAAACTCGAAAAGACTTTATTCCGGGTGGTATCTCGTTGAACCGGAACTGTTACTCGTGGCGTTCCAGGAAATCTTCCAGTTGTTGCGCGATGATATCCCAGATCGCCATGGGGCCCGCATTGCGCACGGTTTCCTCGCGCCAGTTTTCTAACGGCATGGTTTTAATCGAATCCTTGACATGCGGCAGTCGCTTCTCGAACCATTTCAATTCGGCGCGGGTATCATGCTCTTCGTCGAGATGCTCGGTTGCCTTTTGGGCGCGTTCGTAGAGTTCATCGATATGTTTCATGCGAGACTCGTATTCACGAATGTGCTGATCGATTAATTGCTCTTTGGTGTTCATTAGTATTTCTCCGATCCTTACGGCAGTACATTACTACCGTTTATACTATCTTGTCTGATTTATATCAAAAAATGGGTTGATCGTGGTGTTGGCCAAGGATAATCTTCGGACACGTTAATTC
>CAMYON010000120.1 GCA_947260025.1 uncultured Gammaproteobacteria bacterium | reverse complement strand
TTCCCAGTCGAACAGCGAACGTTCGATCTTGGTCAACGCGGCGAGGTAAACGTGAATACCGCAGGTGACCTGGCCCTCGGCGGCCTCGACCGAGTGGATGCCGTCCGGCTTGAGCGCAATCACGTCACCCGGCCCTACCCGCCGGGTACTCTTATGCACCAGCCGGCCAGGTTCGCGCAGGTAAAAGTGATTATCCTCGGCGCCCAGGTAAACCCCGATCGTGGCGGTAGTCTGGTGATCGTGTGGCGGCACGTGCAGACCGGGCATAAAACGCACGAACCAGATCGATACGCTGTCGTCCTCGAACAGGATTTCGTCGTCGTCTTCGAATTCCGGCATCGCCGCGCGGATCGCGGTGGGATCGCGGAAGGCCTCGGTCATCAGTGCGCGCACTCTCTTGGCGGGCTCATCCTGGCGTGCCGCCGCACGCAACTCTTGAACGAAATCATCCAGGTCGAAGTCAGGCATTAAATTTCTCCGGCGATCAGGCGCTCCGAGTGTATAAGATTCCCGCTGCCCCGCAAAGGTTTAGGCGATCATGGCTGGCATCAGCGTATCCCGGGGGTCTTTTATTATTACAAAAAGCAATCCGTTAACCGGGTAATCCTGATCTACTGCGTTATTGCTACATTGGGATTGACTTGAGTTAAACTTGCCAGGACTGGAAGGAAACTGATTAATCTCCATCACCCCGTCCCGTGTATCAGAAAAAGGCTGAAACTGATAATAGTGTTCAACAGTTTGTATTCGGGTTTTGCTGAATTCCATAAATTTGTGCGCGAGTTTCGTGCCGCTGTCGTTGTCTGTCTGTTGCTGGCGACAACAGGACATTCAAGAGCACAGGATTGCGGCCCTCATGACGAGAGCCTCGAGGGATTGCCCATCGTCAAGATTACGATCGACAACGGCGACATCTTCGATCTGGAGCAAGAAGACCAGAATTTGTGGATTCACAGGTGGGCAAACAAACTTCATATCAATACGCGGAAAAGTACGATCGAGCAACAGCTGCTGTTTGTTCTCGAGGACGGATATAGCCAGCAACTGATTGACGAGACCGAGCGCCTGTTACGCAGCCGGAGCTATATCCATGACGCAAGTATCACCGCGGAGGTAGTCTGCGGGAAGGGCGTGAAGTTAACGGTCGTAACCACCGACAACTGGACTTTGACGCCAAGTATCACGGTTAGTCGATCTGGCGGGGAGACGCGCACGGCTTTCGAAATCGAAGAGTCCAACCTGCTGGGACTGGGAACCGAAATCAAGATCCTGACGGAGTCCGACGAAGAGCGGGACTCGAACGCTTTCGTCTACCGGGATAAAAACTGGTTGGGAGAGCTCAAGGGCTTGAAACTGGAGCTTGCTGACAACAGCGATGGTCACCTGTACGGGGTGGACATAGACCGCCCTTTTATAAAACTGGATTCAAAATACGCCTGGTCGCTAGGGGCATCTTCGGTTGAAAAAGAGAACCCGGTCTACGAGGACGGTGACGAGGTTGCAAAAGTGGAGGAGTCGAACGATGCGCTGCAGTTGAGTTACGGCTGGTCCGACGGCCTGGTCGATGGTTCGGTTTCAAGATATCGCCTGGGGTGGTTTGCCGACAAACTGCGGTATGACAGGGTTGATGACCCGAATATAGAACTACCGGAGGACGTGGACAAGAGTTATCCCTTTTTCGAGTATCAGCATTTGGAGGTTAAATACGTACAGAGAGTCAACTTCCGGGTAATGGGCATAACCGAGGATATCGAGCTGGGTAGCAGCCTGAGAGCCAGGGTCGGCTGGAAGGACGAGGCCTACGAAGCGACCCAGGAAGGCCATGTAGTGCAACTCGATTATAAATTTGGCAACTTCATTTCAACGCATACCCTGGGGGTTTTTCAGCTGGGGCTGAGCCATGAGTCTAACAAAACGATCGACGACACCGGCCGGGCCTTGATGCAGGGACAGCTATACAATTTTCGGGGTGTAAATCACAGTTACGTTTTCAGCAGCCGGCTGGAAGCGGCGCAAAATCCCGAACTATTCGAGCGGATCGAGGTTGGTGGTGATTCCGGTTTGAAGGGATATCCAGTTCGGTTTCAAAACGGCGAGCGAGCATTCACGCTTTCCGCGGAACGTCGAGAGTACTTCAACGTGTATCTGTGGCAGCTTTTCAAGTTCGGTTTCGCAGTATTTGCGGAAGCAGGATCGGCCTGGGACAGTGGGGAAAATCCGGTCTGGCTCAGCGATGTTGGAACCGGTCTACGCCTGGTATCCACCCGTCAATCCAGCTCCAAGGTCCTGCATATCGATATTGCCGTCCCGCTTAGTGAGAAAGACGAGATCGATGATTACCAGCTTTATGTCAAGGCAAGAACCGAATTTTAACACCCGTTTTTTACAGACGCAGGCACCAGCATATATACATGCAGGGTCGGATTACCGATCTTACAACCCAGCGAATAACCCGCTCCACGACGACAACCAGCCTGTAAACCGATTCTGAAATCAACAGGGAATAGGTCACAGATGAAGTGTGGGGTTTGTTATCCCGATTATTCACTGCCTTGCCTCCAGTTTAAGTTCCGACGTTTTACTCAAAATTACGCACCCGGCGCGGGCTCAATCGAGCAGCGATTCTTCCAGGGGATAGGTCGTCAACAATTCGTAACCGTCCTCGGTAATCAATACCTGCTGCTCGAGCTTGACCCCGTCACGCTCGCCCTCGGGGCCCATGTAGCTCTCGATGCACACCACCATGCCCGCCTCGAGCGTGCAGTCGTAGGGATTCTCCTGGCGGAACAGGTGCTTGACCTGCGGATACTCGTCGCACATGCCGACCGCGTGCATGACGCAGGGGTAGGCGTTCTCGCGACATTCCTCGGGCACCGGGTAGGCCTGGCGCTGCATCTCCTTCAAGGTCATACCGGGGCGAACCAGCCTCAGGTTGTGCTCGATTTCGTCGACCGCCAAGCGGTAAATCTGTTTTTGCCGGCGCGTCGGTCTGGCCGGGCCACAATGAAAGGTGCGCGATAAATCGACGAAGTAACCGAACGGGCCGACCATGTCGGTATCGAATCCGACCAGGTCGCCCGATTCGACCTTGCGCTCGCTCGCTTCCTGCAGCCAGGGATTGATGCGTGAACCGGATGACAGCATGCGCCCCTCGTGCCAGTCGCCGTTGTTGGCAATATTGGTGTAGTTCAGCAATCCCCAGAGTTGTAATTCGGTGACCCCGGGGCGTAGCGCTTTTTTGACCATGTCGGCGCCGTGCTGGCCGACCGCGATGGCCCAGCGCATGCAGGCAATTTCATCCTCGGACTTGATCAGGCGGGCCAGTTCGGCGATGCGCACCCCGTCGAGCACTTCGACGCCGCGCGCCTCCAGGGCCTGGACGATCGTTGGATTGACGTACTCCAGCGCGACGCGCCGGTTGCTGCTGCCGATTTCATCGAGATAGGCGGCCACGTCGTCCGCCAGCCCGCGCGCGGCCTCGTCGATATTGGTGCCGCCGTCGAAAAACGCGTGCGGCCGGCCGGGCCGAAAATCGTCCACCTGCGGTACGTCGTAATAGCATCCATAAAAAACGGTCGGACCGTCCTGCGGCACGAACAGGTAAACCTGGGGAATGTGCGACTGGAACAGCATGTAGCTGCGGTAATCGACCGCGTAACGCAGGCTGATCGGGTTGACCAGCACTACCAGCGCCGCGTCGTGCAGCTGCAGCTGCTGCTTGAGCCGCGCCATGCGGTAGGCCGACATGCGCTCGCGATCGATCTGCGGCATGTCGCGCAAGCGCGTAAGGTCGCTCCAGTCGTCATCGAAAACCAGCTTGTCGACGGGATTCGCGCTCATCTTGCAGTCACCGGTAATAAGAATGAAAAGCCGTGATCGCCCGGTCGAGCGCGGCGTCATCGACATCGAGGTGCGTCACCAGTCGTACGCGCGGACTCTGCTGCCCGATTTCGACCCCGTGTTGCCGTAAATGCTGTGCCAACGGCTCCAGGTCCGCGGTTGCCGGTTCGATAAAAACCATGTTGGTTGCCTGCCTGACGGGCAGGCCTTCGATCTCGGCGAGACCCGCGGCAAGCTTGCGCGCGCGTTCGTGATCGTCGGCCATGCGCTCGACATGATGTTCGAGCGCAAACAACCCGCAAGCTGCCAGCACCCCGGCCTGGCGCATGCCGCCGCCGAGCATCTTGCGCAAACGGCGCGCGCGTTGAATGAAATCCGCAGAGCCGCACAGCACCGCGCCCACCGGCGCGCCGAGGCCCTTCGACAGGCACATCATGACGCTGTCGAAAGGTGCCGCGACGTCGGCCGCACCGACGCCGAGCGCAATCGCCGCGTTCATGATGCGGGCGCCGTCGAGATGAACGTTGAGCCCCTGTTCACGCACCGCGTCTGCCAGCAGGCGATGATGCTTTGGGTCCTGGACCTGCCCGAGGACCGTGTTTTCCAGCGCCAGCGTGCGCGTTATCGGATGATGCGGGTCGTCTTCCTTGATCGCGCCCAGCACCTGCTCGAGCGACAGGCCGCCCGCGTCATCCGTAGCCAGTGGATGCATGATGATGCCGCCGAGCGCCGAGGTACCGCCCGCCTCGGAAACAAAAATATGGTAACAGTCACCCAGCAGAATTTCCTCGCCGCGGGCATTGTGCGCCAGCATCGCTGCCAGGTTGGCCTGGGTTGCACTGCTCAGAAACAGGCCGGCCTGTTTGCCCAGCAGCTGCGCCGCGGTAGCCTCGAGCCGGTTGACAGTCTCGTCTTCACCATAGACATCGTCACCCACCCGGGCTTCCCGCATAGCCTGGTACATGGGCGCGGTCGGGCGGGTCACGGTGTCGCTGCGCAGATCGACTAAGGCTTCGTTTGGCATCGGATTAATCCATCCTGAAACTGCCTTAATATTAGGCCGGAATCGCGCCCAAGGGAATGCTTTTTTAGTCGTAAAAAAGCGACATGCCTTTGACCCGCGCCTGGGGTAACATCCCGGAATGAGCCAGCCCCAAACCGCGAACACGAGAAACCTGGTGGCCGCCTGCGCGGCGATCACCGTTTTCGGTTTTGCCTTCGGTATGACCTATCCCCTGCTGTCGTTGATTCTCGAGTCGCGCGGGATATCGAGCGATATGATCGGCATCAATTCGGCGATGATGCCGCTCGGTATCCTGCTGTTCTCACCGGCGATTCCGGTCGCCGCCAAACGTTTTGGTGCTCGCAATGTCGCCATCACGGCGGCTATCGTCACCGCGCTGGTGATGCTGTCCTACAAGGCTTTCGACACCCTCGCCGCCTGGTTCGTGATCCGCCTGGTTCAGGGCATGACCATTTCCACCCTGTTCGTATTGAGCGAGGCCTGGATCGTCGGCTCGGCCGGCGATCAGAATCGTGGCAAGGTGGTGGCAATCTACGCCAGCGTGCTGTCGGGCAGCTTCGGCGCCGGCCCATTGTTGATCGGCTTCATCGGTATCGAAGGCTGGACGCCGTTCGTCATGGGTGCCGCCGTCATCGCGATCGGAATCATTCCGTTTATCTTCATCCGTGAAGACACCACGTCCGATCCCGAGGAGGCGCCGCCTTCGAGTATCTTCGAGTTCGCGCCGAAAGCGCCGATGCTGCTGGCCGCGGTGGCCGTATTTTCGGTCTTCGACGCGGCCAGCCTGTCGCTGTTCCCGGTTTACGGCATTCAGAATGGCCTCGACCTGACGACCTCCGCCAACATCCTGACCGCGCTGATTCTCGGCAACATGTTGCTGCAGTTTCCGATAGGCTGGCTGGCCGACCGCTTTTCCCACCGCTGGATTCTCGCCGGTTGCGCGCTAACCACGACGCTGACGCTGCTGATGTTGCCTTACCTGATCGACACCGATCTAAAATGGCCGTTGCTGGTGCTGATGGGAACCACCGGCTACGGTGTATACACGGTGTCGCTAGCCTCGCTCGGTAACCGCTTCAGCGGCATCGAGCTGGTCAACGGCGCGGCGTCTTTCGCTATCGTCTGGGGTTTCGGCGCACTGATCGGTTCAATTTCCGGCGGCTGGGTAATGCTCGGTTTTGGCTCGCATGGACTGCCGGTCGGGCTGGCGCTGGTTTATTTCGCGCTGGCGCTCGGTATTTTGGCGCGCCAGTTATCGCTGCAGCGTGCGCCGCGATGATCGATACCTTTAACCCGAGCTCTATTGGTCAAATCATCGTATCATTCACCCGATTTTCTGTGACTTGCCTGCATAACGACTAGCCATGAACGCCGCTCAGCCCGAACTGCCCACAAATACCGACGTCGTCATCATCGGAGCCGGCATCGCCGGCATCTCGGCCGCGTGGTTCCTGCAAAAAGCCGGGCTCAGGGTAACGGTTTGCGAAAAGGGCATC
>CAMYON010000119.1 GCA_947260025.1 uncultured Gammaproteobacteria bacterium | reverse complement strand
GACTCGACCACGTCGGCAATCAGTGAATTTATCTTCTGCTGCGCGTTAGCCTGGCCGTACGCGAGCTTGCCGAACAAAATATTGTCCTGAATCGATATCTTTGGATTAAAGCTTTCCTCGTTGAAAAACTCGATGCCGAGATCCTGGGTTTTCGAAACTTCGTGAATCTGAGCGCGGGCCTCGAGAATACGCTGCTGTATCGGTTCTGTGATCAGGCCGAGACGGTGACGCGCCACGATTAGCTTGAACGGGAGTGACATCAGTCGATACTTGTCCTCCTGGTTCAGGTCTTCGAGTCCCTGCTGTCGGGTTAGTTGTAGCAGCGTGTTGAACTCGGGCAGGTCATCGGCCGAAATGAAACTGAATTGTTCGAACAGCTCGCTGTCTGGCTCGACGTCGGAAAACAGGTCCAGCATGATTTCGGTGATCTGCGCGCCGGCTTCGAGGAAGATCTGGCTCAACCCGGAACTCTCGAGCGCCTCGCGAATCACCGGCTGGTCGAGCGGGCGCTCGGCGTCGATTTTGTCGCCGTACACCGTACCGAACAGCAGGTTTTCCGATACCGTCATGTTCAGGTTGTACTTTTCATGGTCGAAAGGTTCGACCAGCCTGGCAACTCCGGGCTCGGTGAACTGGTCACGCAACTGCTGGCGTGCCTGCATGATGCGTGCCGCGAGATCGCCGTGCTGCGATTGATCGACGAATGAGAGCAGTCCGAATTGATAAACTTCTTCATCGAGGTCGACACCCTGCAGTATCTCGATAATACGGGTGACTAGTTGCTGCCGGCCGTTCAAACCGAGTGCGGCATAATCGATCCAGTCGTCGTCGTATCTATGGGGTGAATTGCCGGCCTGTTCGGCCAGCTGGCGTTCATGCAGCAGCACCTTCTCTTCCTGCGCTTGCGGCGTCGTCTTTACCGGCTGGTGTTTGAGCGAATAACACAGGTTGTCGAAGACCGAACCGTTGAACATGAATGACGAAGACCCGACATAACCCAGCCGTTTGCCGGTTATCGATTCTGGCAATTCCTGCATTCTTGAATCGCCGATGTTCAGATTGCCGGAGGTAGGAACGATCAGTCTCGAAATCAGGCCGGCGAGTTCGTCCTTACCGCTATTGCCGAGGCCGACCGCGGCACAATGTTGATCGATAGGGAACCTGAAGCTGGCACCGTCGATGCTGTAATAGAGTCCATCCTCGCTATAGCGAAGATTATTGGCCTGCACTTCGCGACCCGGTAAAACCTGCGATTCGGGCTGCCGATCGAGAATATCGGTATCGATCAGGTTCTGCGGATCGAACTGCTGGATCACCTGGGTATACTTGACCTTGATGTCTTCCTTGCGCTGGTAGTAGCGCAGCAATTCCTTCCATGGGCCTGACAGGTCCTTGTAAGCCACCAGCACAGCCACCATCGAGCCGATCGATAGATCCCCACGCAGAACAAAATACCCACCGACCGAGTAAAAAAAGAACGGCGTCAGTTGGGCGATGAAGTTGTTCAGAAACTTGATGAAAAACTTGCGCTTGTAGATGTCGAATCGAATTTGGTAAATCTTGCCCAGGCGCTGGCTGATATGTGCGCGTTCGAAATGGCTGGTATCGTTGGCATGTACCTCGTTGATACCGGAAACCGTTTCGCCGATGCGCCCGGACAGGTTGCGCGCGGTTGCCACGCGCTCCTTGGCCAGTTCGTTAACGCGTTTCTGCAGTCGCGGAATTACGTACAGCTGAAACGGATAGAGCGATATCGCGGCCAGCCCGAGAAACAGGTCCTGTTGAAAAATGAAGAACAGGTAAGTGATCAACGTGCCGCCCTGAAATACTGGCAGGGTGAAAGATTCGCCGATAAACTCGCTCATCGGCTCGGTCTCGGCGGTAATCATGGGGATTAGCTCACCGGCCGAAACTCGCTTGAAGTGAGGCAACGGGAACCGCAGGATTCGGGTGTAAAGCTCGTATCGCAGGCGGCGCAGCAGACGCTCACCGAGCGCGCCGCGATACACGTTCAACAGGTACTTCAGTCCGCCGCTTAAAAGTACCACCAGCAGGAATGCAAAACTGAAAAACATCAGGAAATCGAGGCGGCCCATTTCATACCCGAACAGGTCTTGCGGTATGTCAGCGCCCTCGAGCAGGTTAATGATTTTTTTGGGTAACTCTAGAGTAATGTAAACCAGCGGTAACGTTGCCAGCGACAGTATGATCAGACCGATCTGGTCTTTTTTGCTGTGATTCAGTATGTACCTGTATAACGACGGTTCCATAGATTTCGAGTTTTTGATCCTGGTTTTTGCTTTTGTTGCCACGGCCTGCCTTGCTAGCACGGCAAGCTGGGCCAGTGTACTATCGCCCATCAATCGATTTATATCAAATACCGTATATGCCACCCCGAATAGCAGTCGTTTTAAAGGGATATCCGCGCCTGTCCGAAACATTTGTCGCACAAGAGATAAGGGCGCTGGAACTGCGCGGCTTCGAGCTATGCATCTTCTCGCTGCGTCATCCCTACGACCCGGCAACGCATCCGATACACGCCGAGATCGAGGCGCCGGTTTACTATTTGCCGGAGTACGTGCACGACGAGGTGGCGCGCGTGCTGCGAGCTTTTCTGCGCAATATCTGGAAACCGGGGTTCTGGAAGGCTCTGGGCTACTTCCTGCGCGACCTGTGGCGGGATCCGACCCGCAACCGGATGCGGCGATTTGCGCAGGCGCAGGTGCTGGCCCGCGAAGTGCCGGCCACGGTGCGGCACTTCTATACGCATTTCATGCATACCCCTTCATCGGTGAGTTACTACGCTGCCATGATTAGCCGTCGGTCCTGGAGTATATCGGCACACGCCAAGGACATCTGGACCATTCCAGCCTGGGAGGTCCGTGAAAAGTTATACACTGCCGACTGGGCGGTTACCTGTACCGCCGCCAACGATCGATATTTGTCGCAACTCGGGGGCGCAGACAAGATCGAGCTGCTTTATCACGGGCTCGATTTCAACCGTTTCGATCAGCCGCAATCCGACGCATCAGTGCGAGACGGCAGCACGACCGAGAGCGCGGTGCGCCTGATTAGCGTCGGTCGCGCGGTCGACAAAAAGGGTTACGAATACCTGCTGGCAGCGCTGGCCGCCCTGCCGCAGACGCTTTACTGGCGATTCGTTCATATCGGCGGCGGTGAACTGTTGCCGCAGCTGCAGCGGCAGGCGAAAGAGCTCGGCATCGACGGCCGCATCGAATGGCTTGGGGCATTGCCGCAGACCGAGGTGCTGGCGCACTATCGAGATGCCGATCTGTTTGTATTGCCGAGCAAGATTTCGGATGACGGAGATCGTGACGGATTGCCGAACGTGCTGATGGAGGCGCAAAGCCAGCAACTGGCCTGCCTGTCGACTCGCGTCTCGGGTATTCCCGAACTCGTCATCCATGCCGAAACTGGTTGGCTGGTCGAGCAAAAAGATACCCCGGCGCTGACCCAGGCGCTGCAAACGCTGATACGCGATCCGGAGCAGCGCCAACGCCTGGGGCAGGCGGGATTCGAACGGGTGCGCCAGCATTTCTCGATGGATCGCGGAATCGATACCCTGGTCGAGCGTTTGCGGCAATCGCTGGCGCGGGACTAATGCCGTGAAGCTCGCTCTCTTACGGCATGGCGTTACCGACTGGAATCTCGAAAAACGGGTACAGGGCCAAATCGATCGGCCACTGAGCCAGCTTGGACGGCAACAGCTAGCCGAGCTGGCTTTAGCGCCATCTTTCGATGCTTACCGCTGGTACTGCAGCCCATTGCTGCGCGCCAGGCAGACCGCCGAACTGCTCGGATTGAAAGACGTGCTGCTGGAATCTGCCCTGATCGAGATGAACTGGGGCGACTGGGAAGGGCAAATTCTGAAACCGCTGCGCAAGAAGCTGGGCGATGCGATGCGCGACAACGAATCTCGCGGGCTCGATTTCCGCCCTCCGGGCGGTGAGAGCCCGCGTCAGGTGCAAAGCCGACTTCGACCCTGGTTGCGCCGGATCGCCTCGTCCGAACGCGATAGCGCGGCGGTGGTGCACAAGGGCATTATTCGATGTATTTATGCGCTCGCCAGCGGTTGGGACATGCGCGGAGAGTCGCCGGTCGATTTTGCATGGGACGCGATTCACCAGTTCGAACTGACTCCCGACGGGAAGTTGCTCGACAGCTACCGGGTTATACCTTTGGAAAAAAGGTAATTTCGGGTTGCTTCGATTGGGAGTATTCCAGGTGGCTTCGAGGGGGTCAGAGCAAAAATTTCGGCGAAATTTTTGGTCTGACCCCGGTTTTCCCGATGTCTGGATACCCGGGGTCAGACCAAAATTGCCGTCGATGCTTCCCCAGTCTGGTCCAAGCTGCACCGGCAATTTTGCTCTGACCCCCCTCGAAGCCACCTGGTATTTCCCCAACCGAAGCGATCCAGATTAATTGTTCCAGATAGAATCGGCAGCGACGAAAGCGGCGGCGGGATGCGCGTTCAGGAATTGCAGCAGGTCATCGAGGAAGCGCCAGGTTGCGTCGTTTTGTACCAGGTGATGGCTCAGGATGCCGCTGGGTTCGTCGATATCGCGGTAACCGCTGCGTCGCGCGATCAGGTGTTGCACCAGTATCGCAATAGCGGGGTAAATCCCCAGGAAACCGCTGTCGTGGCGCCAGTTAATCGGATCCAGGTGAGCGTTTACCTGCAGCAAACCGGGAGCCGGGTGGGCGGCGCGGCGCGCTTTCATCGTGGAGATTCCGCTAAAGCCCAGTTCCGGTAAAGCCTCGATCGCCGCATCATCGATTCGGTTCCAGGGTGGAACCAGCGCCGCGACGAAACGGTCACCAAATTCCCGCGCCAGCGTTTGCCGCCCGAGCTTCAGTTCGCTTGCGATCCGGTCGCTCTGGAGGAGGCCGCCAAGCTCTAATTTACGCTGACCTTTTGCAGCATGGTTCCGGTGCGCGTAGCCGTGCTGCAACACCGTCACCAGGGATTGATTTTTCAGGCTGTCGATCAGCCCGGCCTGCAGCCCGGCGGGGATTACCGCAAGCGCCAGCGGAACCTGTCGCTCCTGTGCCAGCCGAAGCAGTCGGTCGAGCGCAGTGCTGCTATCGCTGGCGTCATCGTCACGCCACCAGAACTGCGCTTGCAATCCCGCATGCGACCAGCGGTCCAGTTCGCGCTCCAGCCATTGCCAGGCCTGCTGAGCTAACGAATTCTGGTTCATGCTGCGGCAGCCTCGAGCCAGTTATCGATCATTACCGCACTGTTTGTAGCACCGTCGAGGTCGACCGTGAAAGAGGTATCGAGATCGAGTGCACGGTCGACCGCCGCTGCCAGGCTGGTTACTGACAGTTGATCCGATTCCAGCATAATCAGGCGGCCCCGGTCCTGCAGTCGGCGCGCTCTAAGCAATTGTTCGATTTCGTTTTCCTCGGCGAAAGGAACGACCACCGCGCTGGCGCGGCTGCCGAGGATATCGGTAATCGTGTTGTAGCCTGCCTGCGAGATCGACAGGCTGGCGTGTTGCATCAGGCTGCTGAAATCTTCGCGGTTTCGCTCGACGGTAACACCGCGTTCGGCCTGCCGGCGCAGCCGCTGGTACACCGCTTCACCGATGGCGGGGCTTACCAGGATGCGCCAGTGCCGATGGCTGAGCCGAGTCTGCGGCCGCGCCGCGATGGCGCTCTCGAGCAGCGCGAGGCCGGTATCGCTGCCGCCCGCGGAAACCAGTACGTCTCCGTTTTGGTTGGATTCAGTCGCCGGGTTAACCCTGGCATGGCAGATGTATCCACTGTATGCCAGCTTGTGGCGAATCCTGTGCGCATCCTTAAAACTGTCCTCCAGCGTGGTCAGCGCCGGATCCCCATGCACCAGAACGTGATCGTAGCAGGCCTCGATCATTTCGCAGATCTCGCGGTTGCGGCCAGGCCTGGTCTTGGGTTGCAGGATATCCCGGATCGATGAAACGATCAGCAGACAATCGCCGCTGTCACGTGCCCGTTGCAGCAACGGAACTAGTTCGAATCGCATCATGCGCCTGCCGAACGGAAAGGTTTCGGTGATCAACACCTGCGGTGCAATCTGGTCGAACAGGGTCAGTATTTGCTGGCGGCGATTGTCGCGCCAGGCCTCGTCGATGTCTTCGCCGTTGGCGTCGAGCAGGCGGCTGAAGCTCGCGTCGGCGCTGCAGGTTGGCGGCAGCTGGTGCAGGGTAACGCCCGGCATATTCGAACTGCCCACCGGCATGCCGCCGGAGACCAGGTCAACCCGAAAATTGCGTTGCGCCAGCGCACCGGCCAGTTGTTGTGCGCGCCGGAAATGCCCGACACCCAGCAGGTGCTGAACATAGATCATGACGCGCTGGGTTGG
>CAMYON010000118.1 GCA_947260025.1 uncultured Gammaproteobacteria bacterium | reverse complement strand
CCTTCCAACTGACCCATACCCAATGGGGCGGCATCTACCTCATCGGCACGCTTTCCAGCGCGCTCGTCCTGCCCTGGAGCGGGCAACTCATCGACCGCGTAGATCTTCGCCGCTATGTCGCCGCCGTTGTCGTGGGTCTCGCCCTGGCTTGCGCGGTGATCAGCCTTGCGCCAACCGTACTCGCACTCACCTTTGCAATTTTTTTGCTTCGCCAGTTCGGCCAGGGACTCACCAGCCATGCGGCGATCACATCGATGGCGCGCTACATGACCGGCGATCGAGGCAAGGCCATCGCGATCGCGTCCATGGGATTTTCGCTCGGCGAGGCCGTGCTGCCGTTTCTCGCCGTTATAGCCATTGCCGCGGCAGGCTGGCGCCCGTCCTACCTGCTGACCGCACTATGCGTGATTTCGTTGCTGGCGATCATTTTGTGGTTGCTGCGCGGTCAGAGCGAACGTCATGCGGCACATATCAGCGCGATGCAAAGGGAAGACGAGCGTACCCTGGTGAGCAAGTCACGCCGCGAGATGCTGAGCGAAGGTCGTTTCTATCTGATACTTCCCGCAGTGCTGACTCCGTCTTACGTCCTCACGGCGCTTTTTTTTCACCATCTTACGCTTGCCGAAGGCAAAGGCTGGTCCGGCCTCTGGGTGACCGGTAATTATTGGGTATATGCACTTTGCACCGTAATGACGTCGCTAATCGCGGGGCCGCTGATCGACCGCTTCACCGCCGCCCGCGTGGTTCCTTTTTATCTCGCTCCGTTGATTGCCGCGCTATTGCTGCTGGTGCCCGCAAAGGATCCCTTATGGGTGATCCCGTACATGGTCCTGATCGGCATCAATACCGGCATTTATTTCACCGCAATCAGCGCCCTGTGGGCCGAACTCTACGGCGCACGCTATCTTGGCGCGATCAAGTCGCTGGCGGGTTCACTGGGAGTCTTTGCCAGCGCGATGGGCCCAGTCACCGTTGGCGCCATGCTCGACCAGGGCTTCGGCATCGAAGACGCGACCCTCGCTTTTGCGGTGTTGTGCACGCTCACAACGCTACTGTTGATTGCCGGCCTAAGAAGGTACCGTCGGTAATGACCCTATTGTCGGTGTCGCGGTATACAATTGACATGAAATGTTGGCGTAACCCGTCGACCAAAGACAAATCCTATTGAACCTGCCGGAAAGAGTACAAATGAAGCATACAAGACTATGGTTGGCACTGACGGCATGCCTGATAAGTGCCGTGATTTCGGGTTGCGGCGGCAACGGAGTCGTTGTCGACTACGCGCCTGTATCGAGGTGCAATTCCATCGATCTCGACCCGGGTGAATGCCCACGATGATCATGTAGGCCGATGCATCCCGGCGAGGGCGCCGCTCCGACACCAGCTCGCATGAAACCTTTGCAACATGCAGAAACGATGACTCCGACCGAACTGCTGCCACATCAACAGTCGGCCTGGGCGGCGCAGCGCGAGCATGTTTTGCACCATTCCTCTTTTTACAACGAACTATGGCGTGGATGCAATCCACCGAAGGACCTGCGCGACTTGCCATTGCTGCCGCTGTCGTCGAAAACACAGCTGCGGAAATCCCAGGCAAATCACCCGCCTTTCGGGAACTATCTCGCTGCCGGCCCCGAAACGGTGTCGAGGCTCCACCGCACATCCGGAACCACCGGGCAGGCCATGAACCTTGCCCTGTCCGAAAGAGACTGCGGGATCGTGGAGTCGGTTGGGGGGCGCAGCCACCGTGCCGCGGGGCTGACCCCGGCGCACACGGTCGTCCACTGCCTTAACTACCAGATGTGGATGGGCGGGGTGACCGACCATCTGACGCTGGAGCGAACCGGGGCGACTGTGGTGCCTTTCGGCGTAGGAAACACGGAGCTGTTGATCCGCACGATCCGTGAGATCGGCATCGACGCCATCTCCTGCACCCCCTCCTACCCCGCGGTCCTCGAGCGTGTACTGGCGGAAAGATTCGCCGACGTTCGACCCCGGGACCTCGGGCTAAAGCTCGGTCTGTTCGGCGGTGAAGCGGGGCTTGATGATCCCGCGCTGCGCGAGCGCATCCTCGTCACCTGGGGCATGGAACCGCGCAACGCCAATTACGGGGTATCGGACGTCTTCTCGAATTTCGCCGCGCAGTGCGCACTCGACACCCGGCTGCACTTCCTGGCGGGTGACGTCCTGTATCCCGAACTAATCGACCCCGGGAGCGAAGCGCCGTTCGAAATCGAACCCGGCCAGCAGGGCGAACTGGTGCTGACCCATCTGCGAAGGGATTGCCAACCCCTGGTTCGCTTTCGCACCGGCGACATCGTTGCCGTCGATGAAACGACCACCTGCGAGTGCGGCCGCAGCGGCATGCGTTTCCGTGTCATCGGCCGCAGCGACGACATGGTGGTCATTCGCGGAATCAACCTCTTTCCGAGCATGGTCGCCGCGGTAGTCACAGGCTTCGCGGAACTGTCGGGCGACTACCGCATCGCCCTCGACCACGGACCGCCGCATGAATTCCTGCCGATACAGGTCGAGTTGGCAGTGGGACGACGCAACGAGGCCTGGCTCGCCGGGGCCATCGAGCAAGCCATCAAATCCAGGCTGGGCGCCGCGGCAAACGTCACTACCCTGCCGCACGGTTCGTTCCCGGTAACCGAAGGGAAAACGCGGCGGGTCATCCGGAGCTATAGATGAATCCATTCGACTATCGGACCGTGCTGAGCGCGATCGATGAACACGGTGTGCGAACCATCTCCCTGAACCGGCCGGATTCCCTGAACGCCATGAACCGGCAGCTGATCGACGACGTTGCGCGGGCCTTCGACGACGCCAATGCCGACGGGTCGACGAGGTCAATCATCTTTACCGGAGCGGGTCGTGCATTCTGCGCCGGCGACGACCGCAAGGAACACAGTCAACCTGAAAACGAAGCGGAAGCTCGCGATCTGGTCGGGGCAATTCAACACGCGACGCGCAGCATTGCCTTCGGGGCCAAGCCCACGGTCGGCGCCATCAAAGGCTGGGCGGTGGGCGGCGGATTCGAATGGGCGATCAACTGCGACTTCCCCATCTGGGCGAATGACGCCAGAGGATTTTTCCCCGAAGTTTCGCTCGGCATATTCGTCACCGGCGGTGTGACGTCATTGCTGCCTGCGATGATCGGCCTCAACAGGGCTCGCGAGATGCTGTTCCTCGGACAGCAGTACGAGGCCGGTGAATTGCTCGAATTCGGCGTCGCGTGGCGCGTCGTCAGCGGCGACCGGCTGATGGACGAAGCTGCTACCGTGGCTCGGAAGCTAAGTGCCCTGCCCTCTGAATCGGTGCGAGCGATGAAGCGCGTGCTAAACCAGGTTGCAATGACCGATCTGAACAGAGCCATCGAGTTGGAAACCGAAGCAACGGTGGACGCATTCCTGAATCCGGAGACAACCAGGCGTCTTAAGGATTTCTGATTTGCTCCAGACTGGAAATCGCCCCCGTCGACGTAAAGACGATTTCTTCCATGCCCTCACGGGCGATGCGATCGCCGGCAACCGGAGGCCGTCGGTCAGCGGAATCCAACGGTGCCCTACTACCTGCATGTTGTGCACCGCGGATGCGGAGATTCGTCTGTTTTTTCTTGTAATAATCCACCAATCATAATAATTTGCCGCCAGGCAGCATGTATCAGGATTAATTCCCACATGTGTAATTCGAGTCGGGACCCGTCCCGATCCACCGCTGGAGGAAAAAACGCAATGCATAAGAAACAGCAGAACAAACTAATTCGAAACCCCGATCGCAGGCAGTTCCTGCAGACTTCCGGCGCGCTGGGATTCGCCGCGGCCGCCGGTGCGCTGCCACAGATCGTCTACGCGCAGGGCAAGAAGATCCTGAAAGTTCGCGCCTACGCCGACATGCGCAGCCTGGACCCCGCGCTTTCCCAGGGAATCACCGACGAGGAAATTCACAGCTGCATCTACAGCAAGCTGATCCAGTACAAGCCCGGCCGTGAATGGGGCTGGCAGCTCGACGCAGCTGAGTCCATAGAGCAGTTAGACGATACCCACATTAAGTTCAAGCTCAAGCAGGGTATTATGTTCACCAACGGTTACGGTGAGATGACCGCCGAAGACGTCAAGTACTCCTTCGAGCGGATACTCGACGAAAAGGTCGAGTCCACCAATAAGCCGGACTGGGGCTCACTGAAAGAAGTCGTCATCGACGGCAAGTACGAGGGCACCATCGTATTCGACGAGCCCTACCCGCCCGCCTGGAACATCGCCCTGCCCTATATCGTTGGCAACATCGTCTGCAAGAAAGCGTGGGAGGAAGCTGGCGGCAGGATCGACACCACCACCCCCTGCGGCTCCGGTCCCTACATGCACAAGGAATGGCAGCCCAAGCAGAAGACCATCCTTGCGCGCAACCCGGACTGGCACGGCGGCACCGCGGCCTTCGACGAGATTCAAATACTCCCGATCGACGACGAGAACACCGCGCAGATCGCCTTCGAATCCGGCGACATCGACTACACCCGGGTTTCCCTGAGCGCGGTGGTCAACCTAAAAGCATCACCGCCGGAGAACTCGACCGTTGAAGACTATCCCTCGCTTTACTACGTTTGGGTGGGAATGAACGTCGAGAACGAGGTGACTTCCAACCAGAACCTGCGCAAGGCCATCCAGCACTGCATTGACGTGCCTTCGATTCTGCAGGCGTCCTACTTCGGCGCCGCCGGCGCGGCCACCGGCATCATCGCGCCTGGGCTGATCGGCCACCGTGAAAAAAGTATGGTTCCTCCCACCGCCGACATCACCAAGGCGAAGGAATATCTCGCCGCCGCCGGCATGGACAGCGCCTCGGTCACGCTCGATGTTCTCAACAAGGCGGCCAACGTCACCACCGCACAGGTCATTCAAGCCATTTGTGCACAGGCCGGTATAAACGTCGACGTGAACCTGCACGAGTCCGGCGCATTCTGGTCTCTCGGAGACAAGAGCGCCGGCGAACGCTACAAGGATGTGCAGCTCATCCTGAATCGCTTCTCCATGGCTCCGGACCCCTCCTATGCCACGGCGTGGTTCGTCACCGATCAGCGCGGCATCTGGAACTGGGAGTGGTACAGCGACGCCGAGTTCGACAAACTGGAAGCGGCTGCCAAAGCCAACTCCGACCAGGCCGCACGCCACCAGATGTATCAGAAAATGCAGGACATGATGGAAGAGAGCGGCGCCTACCGCTTCATCACCCACGAGGCGACGCCGGTGATCTATCGCAACACCATCAAACCGGCGTTCCGGCCGGACGGCCTGCCGCTGCTGCGTAACTTCTCCGCGGCCTGACCGGCCCCGTTCGGGGGCGCGAGTGCTGTTCTACCTGATCAAGCGCCTCGCGCTCGGTGTGGTTATCGTCATGCTGGCGGTGACCCTGCTGTTCTGCATGATCCACCTGGTGCCGGGCGATCCGGCACGCATCCTGCTCGGGCCGCGCGCGACGCCCGAACTCATCGCCAGCATGTCCGCCCGGATGGGTCTCGATCAACCGCTGCCGATTCAGATCCTCCTGTTCTTCGGCAACCTGTTTCGCGGCGACCTCGGCATGGACGTCATCACCAATCGGCCCGTCGCCGACATGGTGTTCGGTCAGCTGCCCTACACGCTCTGGCTGATCTTCACCGCCATAGGCTTCGCCATGGTGATCGGCATCCCCCTCGGCTGCTACTCGGCGCTGCACCGTAATACGCTGATCGATCGCGTCACCGGCGTACTGTCGGTCGCCTGCATTACCGTACCCGCCTTCGTGGTGGCGCTGTACTCGCTGCTCATATTCGCCGTCACTTTGAACTGGTTCCCTGCGGTGGGCGCGGGTGAGCAAGGCGATTTCTGGGATCAGGCCAGGCACATCGTACTGCCCGCCCTTGCCATCGGCCTGTCCTGGATCGGCTACCTGGCGCGGCTGGTGCGCGCCTCCATGTTGGAGGTGATGGGCGAGAACCATATCCGCACCGCGCGCGCCTACGGCCTGCCGGAGAGAGTTGTGGTGTTTCGCTATGCCCTCAAGCTGGCGGTTCTGCCCACGGTCACCGTCATCGGCGTCGGCATGGGCTTCCTGCTGTCGGCGGCCCTGTTTACCGAGATCGTTTTTGCGCGCCCCGGAATCGGCAAGCTCATCTTCGATTCCATCACCACGCGCAACTATCCTGTAGTCATGGGTTCGGTGCTGGTCAGCACCGTCCTGTTCGTCATCAGCACCACGTTGTCCGACCTCGTCAACGCGTGGCTCGACCCGCGCATCAGGTCGTCGCTGTGATCGACATCCTGCGGCGCATAACCCACGAGCCGCTTGGCATGATCGGGCTCGTCCTGGTCGTGCTGATCGTGATCAGTGCGCTGCT
>CAMYON010000117.1 GCA_947260025.1 uncultured Gammaproteobacteria bacterium | reverse complement strand
TCGGGTTGTTCCAGTTTCAGCATCGAATCGGGGATGGTACGGAACCTGAGCGTCTGCTCCAGTTTGAAAGTTTCGCGTAACTGTTGCCTGATTTCCTTGCCGTGCAGGCGCAGGTAATTCGCCACCAGCGGGCTGTTGGCGGCGATGACGATTTCGTCCTGGTTCAGGGTCAGCAGCGTCACCGATCGATTGACCGGCTCGGGTAAGTTCTGTTCCAGGAAACGCTGAATTTCGGGTAATTGTCGCTTTACCCGTTCGAACTCCGGCGGCAGTACCGACTGGCAAAGCCGGCCTATGTTGCTGCTGCTCATCCGGCTTTCCGACGCTGGCGCCTGGCGCCGCGCCCGCGGCTGTCCCGGTCTTTCGTGCCCAGATCGAGGCGTTGGTAAACCCTCTTTACCACGTCTTCATCCAGGTAACGGTACTTGCCGGGCTTTAGCCACTTGGGCAACTTGAATTGATCGTAGCGCACGCGCACCAGCCGGCTGACCTCGACGCCCACCGCTTCCCACAGGCGACGCACCTCGCGATTGCGGCCTTCCTTCAACACCACGTGGTACCAGTGATTGCTGCCGGACCCGCCCGAATCGAGAATGTCGTCGAAATGCGCCGGTCCGTCTTCGAGCGTTACCCCGTCGCGCAGCCGCTGCAGCATCTCGGGACTAACGGCACCATGTACACGCACCGCGTATTCACGCTCGACTTCGTAGGAGGGATGCATCAGACGATTGGCCAGCTCCCCGTCATTGGTGAATAACAGCAGCCCGCTGGTGTTGATATCGAGTCGCCCGATGCCGACCCAGCGGCCCTGTTGCAGACCTGGCAGGTGCTGGTAAACGTCGTCCCGGCCTTCCGGATCGGCGCGCGTACAGACCTGGCCGATCGGCTTGTGATACATCAGGATTTTCGGCCTGGCGGTCTGACGCTGCAGGCGCAGCAACTTGCCATCGATGGCGATTTTTTCGCGTCCGTCTATCTGGTCACCCGGTTTTGCGGTCTTGCCGTTGACGCTGATGCGCCCCTGCTGCAGCAGGGCGTCGATCTGTCGGCGCGAGCCCGCGCCCTGGTTAGCCAGATATTTTTGAATTCGCTCCATCGGGGGATTATACCGTTAACCGGGGCTTGCTATCTAAATGATTGTCCCGGGTCGCTTCGAGGGGCTCAGTTTATGGCCCAGCGCTGGCCGATGCCGGAAGAGGATTCGGATATCAGGGTTCTGCCATTGGTGTCGAGCTTGAGGTCGAGGATCGTGGCCGAGTCCGGTTGCACCTTGTGCTTGACCCGGGGTTTCCAGGTTTCGCGTCGCTTGCCGCTGGCCACGTCCCAGATATCGATTGCCTTGGCCGCCCTGCCCGTTGCCAGCGTGCGGTTATCGTCGGAAAAGTCAGCCGACACCAGTGTCATCTTGACCTCGTCGAGGCGCGACACGAGGCTGCCCTCGCCGCGCGTCGAGTAGACATGGGCGTCGCCGATATAGGCACCGGCCAAAGCCAGCTCGCCGTCGTCGGACAGCGCCACCAGCGAGATTTTGTATTTCAGGTTTTTCGACCACAGGTGTTCGCCGTTCGACAGGTCCCACAGGCTGGCGTGCCAGTCGTCGGAACCGGTTAGCGCGAAGCGGCCATCCTTCGACAGCGCCACGCTGGTCACCTTTTCGTGATGCGGGAAAACATAGCGCATCTTGCCGTTGACCATATCGAAGTAAACCGCCTGGTTATCCTTGCTGCCGATGAGCGCGTGGCGACCATCTGCCGAGACCGCGACATCGCTCAGTTTCGGCCACTGCCAGTAGCCGGTGAGCCGGCCCGAAGCCACCGCCCAGCGCGCGATTGAATTCTGCTCGATCGTGACCAGTACGTCGCCTTGTGCCGAAAAATCCGCGCCGATAATGCCGCCCTCGTCGCCGTCTTCGTGCTGCACGCTGTACTTGACCTTGTTGTTCTGTAAATCCCAGACGCGCGCAAAGCCGCCGATTTCACCGGTCAGCAAGTGCTTGCCGTCCGGACTGATGGCGGCGCCGTAGGACCCGGTATCGGCATGGATCCAGGTATCGAGCGCCTGTTTCTGTTCGCTGCAGGCAGCGAGCAGGCCGCAGACCAGCGCTGCAAACAGTATCGATGGCATCATTCTATGCATGACGCTTTTATCGGCCGAGCCGCGCTTTTCATTAAGCCGGCAAGCGAAACACCGGGGGCCCTGGGGCGCACGGCACACGCCAAACGCAAAACCGGCGTCCTGCGGGAGGGAATATTGCTAAAGGCTGCTTTCGATCAGGGGATGGAGCTGGCGGCGCTCCGACCGGCGCCAGGCCGCCTCAGGCAGTCAGATCAGGTGCATCGGCCTGGTTGGCGGCGGCTTCGTCCTTGTCTTCGAATGGAAACTCGGGATTGAACTGGTCGAGATCACGAATTTCGGCGAGGGTTGGCAGTTCGTTGAGCGATTTCAGGTTGAAATAATCGAGGAAGCTTTTAGTGGTTCCATAAAGTGTCGGCCTGCCCGGTACCTCCTTGTGCCCCAGCGGTTTGACCCAGTCGCGCTCCTGCAGCGTCTTGATGATGTTCGAGCTGACGCTGACACCGCGGATATCCTCGATTTCACCGCGCGTGATCGGTTGCCGGTAGGCAATCAGGGCCAGCGTTTCCATCAGCGCGCGCGAGTAGCGCGGCGGCTTTTGTTCCCATAGCCTGACAACCCAGGTCTCGAAATCCGCCTTGACCTGGAAGCGATAGCCCGAGGCAACCTGCTTCAGTTCGAAACCTCCGTCGCGGTGTTTCTCGACCAGTTCCAGCACCGCTTTGCGTATTTCATCCTTACTCGGCTGCTCGATATCGCCGACAAACAGATCGAATAGTTGACTCACCGACAGCGGCTTGTCGCTGGCGGCGAACAGGGCTTCGAGAATGGGTTTGAGTTTATCGATTTCCATGCGTTAAGCACTCGCCTTGACGTAGATCGGGGTATAGGGTTCGGTTTGCACCAGCTCGATCAGCGACTCCTTGAGCAGCTCGAGGATGGCGAGAAAACTGACCACCACGCCCATGCGGCCCTCGCTCGGGTCGAAGAAATCGTTGAAGCTGGTGAATTCCTCGGCCGAAATCCGGTCCAGCACGATGACCATGCGCTCGCGTACCGACAGCGGTTCGCGATCGACGTGGTGACTGGCGAATTGCTCGGCGCGATTGACCACGTCGCGAAAAGCGCTCATCAGGTCGTTCAGGCTGACCGTGGGCAGCGCCAGCTTGACCTTGAACTTGGGAATATCGACGCTGGTCAGGTGGATATCACGCTCCAGCCGATCCAGCTCGTCGAGATCCTCGGCAGCCTGCTTGAACTGCTCGTATTCCTGCAGGCGGCGAATCAGCTCGGCGCGCGGGTCGTCCTCTTCCTCGGATTCGGTGGGCCGCGGCAACAGCATGCGTGACTTGATTTCCGCCAGCATCGACGCCATCACCAGGTACTCGGCGGCCAGTTCCAGTTCGAGCTCGTCCATCAGCGCGATGTACTCCATGTATTGTTTGGTAATCGCCGCGATCGGAATATTGAGGATGTCGATGTTCTGGCGCTTGATCAGGTAAAGCAGCAGGTCGAGCGGTCCCTCGAAGGCCTCGAGGAACACCAGCAGCGCATCGGGCGGAATATAGAGATCCTGCGGAATCAGCGTCAGCGGCTCGCCCTGCACCAGGGCGAACGGCATTTCCGATTGATTCGAGGCGCTGTTGGCGAAAACCTTGTCCATTACTTGCGCCCCGTCAGCCCCATCACCTTGCGCACTTCTTCCATGGTGTCCTGCGCGACGTCGCGCGCGGCTTCGCAACCCTCGTTGATAATGCTGTCGACGCCCGACAGGTCATTGAGATATTCCCTGACACGCTGCTGAATCGGTTTCAACTCTTCGAGAATCGAATCGATCACGTACTGCTTGCAGTCGATGCAGCCGATGCCGGCGGTCTTGCAGCCCTCGGACAGCTGCGCCCTGGTGGCCTCGTCGGTATAAACTTCGTGAAACTCCCACACCGGGCACTTGGCCGGGTCGCCCGGATCGGTGCGACGGATACGCGCCGGATCGGTAGGCATGGTCTTGATCTTCCTGGCGATTTCGTCCGGCGTTTCGCGCAGGGCGATCGTATTGTTATAGGATTTCGACATCTTCTGCCCGTCGATACCGGGCATCTTGGACGACACCGTCAGCAGCGACTGCGGCTCGGGCAGGATGATACGGCCCTCGCCATCGAGGTAGCCGACCAGCCTTTCCCGGTCGCTCAGGCTAATGTTCTGCTGGGATTCGAGCAGGGCGTGGCCTATCGACAGCGCCTCGGTATCGCCCTGTTCCTGGTAACGCTTGCGCGTGTCCCGATACAGCTTTGCGTTCTTCTTGCCCATCTTGCGAATCGCGACATCGACCTTCGCTTCGAAATCGGGCTCGCGGCCGTAGAGGTGATTGAAGCGCCTGGCGACCTCGCGCGTCAATTCGACATGCGCCACCTGATCCTCGCCCACCGGTACGAAGCTGGCCTTGTACATCAGGATATCCGCGCTCTGCAGCAGCGGATAACCGAGAAAGCCGTAGGTGGCGAGATCCCGGTCCTTGATTTTTTCCTGCTGGTCCTTGTAGCTCGGCACGCGTTCGAGCCAGCCCAGCGGCGTAATCATCGACAACAGCGTGTGCAGCTCGGCATGCTCGGGGATGCGCGACTGGACAAACAGCGTCGAATTACCCGGGTTGACGCCCGCGGCCAGCCAGTCGATCACCATGTCTCGAGTGCTGTCGCCGATGATAGACGGATCTTCGTAATGGGTGGTCAGGGCGTGCCAGTCGGCGACGAAGTAAAAGCATTCGTAGCTATGCTGTAACTCGACCCAGTTTTTCAATACGCCGTGGTAGTGGCCTAAATGCAACAAGCCGGTAGGACGCATGCCGGACAGCACGCGGTTGTTTTGAATCATGGTGTTCAATAATGATGTTCCAAAGGATAAGAGCCCTGCCGCGGATTATACAAAGAACGGTGGCAACAAAATAGTAGTCATTCCCGCGCGGTTATCATTCCCACGAGAGAGCCTGCGCGGCTTTAGGCGCTGTGGGTCCCGGCGGGAAACTCGCAACAAGCTCACATGTAAGGAACCCGACTTCATCACGGTCTGACATATCGGAATGACTCCCGCTTATTCGAGGAAAGCAACATCGCCCTTGCCGTGACGCAGGATTTCAGGAAAACCATCGATCAGGCTAACCACGGTGCTCGGTTCTATCCCGCAAAAGCCGCCATCGATTACCAGGTCGACCTCGCGCTCGTAGGTTTCGCGAATTTCCTGCGCGTCATCCAGCGGACGACGCCCCCCCGGGGGAATTAACGTACTACTCATGATTGGCTGGCCGAGCTCGAGCAACAGCGCGCGCACGATATTATTGTCCGGCACGCGAACCCCGATCGTTTTACGTTTCGGATTCATCAGGCGACGCGGCACCACCGAGGTCGCCCGCAACAGGAAGGTATAGGGGCCCGGCGTCAGACCCTTCATCAGCCGGTAATCGGTGTTACTGACCTTGGCATAGGTACCGATCTCGGACAGGTCGCTGCAAACCAGCGTGAAGTGGTGGTCCTTGTCGGTGCGGCGAATACGCTGGATGCGCTCCATCGCGGTCTTGTCACCGATATGGCAACCGAGAGCGTAACTCGAATCGGTGGGATAAATTACCACGCCGCCGCGATCGATAATCGCAACCGCCTGCTGGATCAGGCGGCGCTGCGGATCGTCCGGGTGTATTTCAAAAAACTGGGCCATTAATTACTCGACTCGACACGGCTCGCGATAATACAGGATTTGAGTGGGAAGAAAACAACAATCGAAAAAATCACTCAAATCAACATATTAGCCCGGGGGATTCCGAGAATTCTGAGAAAATCGAGTCATTTCTGTTACATTTCTGCAACAAATTCGAAAAATGTTGTTTTTTTTCAAAAAACGGGGTTGCTATTGCGTCAGTTTTGACTATGATGCTTGTCCATAGGCCGTCTGGGCTAGGGTTCTGCGATTACGTACTCCCAATCAAGACGGCTTATCCTAAGCACAACACATAACTGACTTAAGGGTAATTACTCATGAAATTTAAAACTACTGCAATTGCATTGGCCGTGGCGGGAGTCGTCGCTACACCGATGGCTGCACAAGCCGAAGGCAGCATCTACGCGTCGGCTCGCGTGGGTTTCGTTAACACCGATACCGACAAGGGTGATAGAGGCGCTATCACCGGTCTTCCCGCCGGCCCAGGCTATTCGAACCTCACTGCAGCTGCTGCCGGAGCAGGAACCGCCTGGACTTTGACCAGCACCTCTGACGCTGACGATGATAACCAGTGGGAAATTATGAGCATGGCGTCACGCTTCGGCGCGCGCGGTGAAACCGACCTCGGCAACGGCATGACCGGTTTCGGCCGTTACGAGTGGGACGTCGACTTCGACAGCTCTGCCGGCATCAAGAATCGTCATCGTTACGTCGGTGTCAAGGGTGACTTCGGTTCCGTGACCATCGGTCAAACTTACCACACCTTCTACAACCACATCG
>CAMYON010000116.1 GCA_947260025.1 uncultured Gammaproteobacteria bacterium | reverse complement strand
ACTTTATGGGGATTACCATGGGCGAATGTCCGGTTTGTGCGGCCGAAATCGAAGTGGCCGATGATGCGATGGCGGGCGAACTGCTGGTCTGCGAAGACTGCGGCGCTGAACTCGAGCTCACCAGCCTCGATCCGGTGACACTGGCCGAAGCGCCGTCGGCCGAAGAGGACTGGGGTCAGTGAAAATCGGCCTGCTGCATTCGCTGATCCGCAAGGAAGAAAAACTGCTGATCGAGGCGTTTCGAAATGCCGGCGTCGAGCCGATCATGATCGACGATCGCAAGCTGATCATGGATTTCAAAACCGCACCCGATATCGATATCCTGGTCGAACGCTCGATCAACCACTCGCGCGCGCTGCATGCGCTCAGGCTGTTCGAAAGCGCGGGCGTGTGCTGCGTGAATTCACACAAGGTATCGCAAATCTGCGGCGACAAGCTGCTGACCACCGCCGCGCTCAAGGATCACGGTATTGCCCAGCCCGAATGCCGGGTCGCCTTTACCGAGGAGTCGGCGCTCGACGCGATCGAGGAACTCGGGTACCCGGTAGTACTGAAACCCGCGGTCGGTTCCTGGGGTCGACTGCTGTCCAAGATCAACGACCGCGACGCCGCCGAAACCGTGCTCGAGCACAAGACCGTGCTCGGCAGCTATCACCATTCTATCTTTTACATCCAGCAGTACATCGAGAAACAGGGACGCGACATCCGCAGCTTCGTGGTCGGCGACGACTGCATCGCGGCGATTTACCGCAGTTCAGACCACTGGATCACCAATACGGCACGCGGCGCCCTGGCCAGCAACTGTGAAGTCACGCCTGAGGTTGCCGAGATTTCGCTGGCCGCGGCAAAAGCCGTGGGCGGCGGCATCGTCGCAGTCGATCTGTTCGAAAGCGACGCCGGGCTGCTGGTCAACGAAGTCAACTACACGATGGAGTTCCGCAACAGCATCGATACCACCGGGGTCGATATTCCGCAGGTGGTCGCCAACTACGTTATCGGCCTGGTCAAGCAATGATCAGGGTATCGATTGTCGGCGGCTCGGGATACACTGGCGGCGACCTGCTGCGCATCCTGCTATTCCACCCCGAGGTCGAGATCCAGCAGGTAACCTCGGAACGCCATGCCGGCAAGCTGGTATCGAGCGTGCATCCCAACCTGCGCAAGATCTGCAAACACAAGTTCGTTCCGATCGCGGAACTCGAACCCTGCGACGTGCTGTTTCTCGGCCTGCCGCATGGTCAAATGATGAACCGTCTCGGTGAGTTCGAAAACCTGGCCGAGACGCTGATTGACCTGTCAGCCGATTTTCGCCTGCATGACGATGCGGCCTACGAAACCTGGTACGGTAAGAGTCATGCCTGCCCGGGCAAGCTCGACGACTTCGTTTACGGCATTGCCGAACTGCACCGGGAACGGCTGAAAAACGCGAAGCGTATTTCCGGTGCCGGCTGTAACGCCACCGCGACGATTCTCGCGCTGCACCCGCTCTACCAGGCCGGCGTGGTCAAATCCGCCGTGGTCGAGGTCAAGGCCGGCTCCAGCCAGGGCGGTAACGCGGTCAGCGAAGGCAGCCACCACCCGGAACGCAGTGGGGCGGTGCGTTCGTACAAACCGACCGCGCATCGCCACCTCGGCGAGATTCAGCAGGAACTCGGCGCCGATAATATTCATTTTTCCGCCACCTCTATCGAAATGGTGCGCGGCATTCTGGCGACCTGCCACGTGTTTCTGAACCAGGACCTGGAAGAGAAGGACATCTGGAAGCTATACCGTGCAGCCTATGGCAACGAACCTTTCATTCGCATCGTCAAGGAGCGCAGCGGTATTCATCGCTATCCCGAACCCAAGATTCTCGCCGGCAGCAATTACTGCGATATCGGTTTCGAGCGCGATCCGCACAGTAACCGGCTGGTGGTGATAGCGGCGCTCGATAACCTGATGAAAGGTGCGGCCGGCCAGGCGGTGCAGGCGTTCAACATCTCACGGGGATTCGATGAAACCACCGGCCTCGAATTTCCGGGCCTGCACCCTTAAGGCATGTGCCGCATTCTCTACGCCCGTGCCGACGCCGCCTTCCCGATTCCGGAGATACTGCACGCGTTTGCCGAACTGTCGCGTCACAGCAGCGAATTCCAGGGACACGGCTGGGGCTGCGCCTGGCGCGAGGGCGATAGCTGGCACCAGTACCACGACATCCGGCCGATCTGGGAAGACGACCTGACACAGTTTGGTAGTACCCGGTTGCTGCTGGTCCACGCGCGCAGCGCGTTTCGCGACGAGGGTATCGTTGTCGAAAACAACATGCCATTTTCCGACGGCGACTCGATCTTCATTTTCAACGGCGAGCTGCGCGGAGTGCGCATCAAGTCCGAAGGCCGCATCGGCGCCGAGAAAATCTACAATTACATCCGGCGCTTCGACAGGGGCGACAAGTGTGCTGCTACCGCAAAGGCCGTCGATATCATCAAGAAACGCAGCACCTACGTGCGCGCGATGAACCTGATCCTGTCCGACGGCGAGCAATCCTGCCTGTCCACCAGCTACGGCGAGAATCCCGGTTACTTCCAGATGCATCAGAAACAGGATAGCGGCCTGCACCTGGTATGCTCCGAGCCTTTTGCAGGCGATCGGGGCTGGACCCGGATCGAAAACAATACGACGATAGCCTTATGATGCTGATAAAAATAGGCGGCGGCGAGCAGATCGATCTCGAAGCCATCATTACCGACCTGGCGACCTTGCAGCAGCCGTTCATCATCGTGCACGGCGCCAACGTGCTGCGCGATCAGATAGCGCAGCGCCTGGGCCTGGAAAAAACCGTCCTGACCTCGGTTTCCGGTTACAGCAGCGTTTTTTCCGACCAGGACGCGCTCGATGTCATCATGATGAGTTACTCGGGTTTGCGCAACAAGCAGATCGTCGAACTATGTCAGCGCAACGGCATCGACGCGCTGGGCCTGACCGGGCTCGACGGCCGCCTGGTGCAGGGCGAGCGCAACAAGGGCATTCGCGTGCGCCAGAACGGAAAAACCCTGATCAAGCGCGATCTGTCGGGCAAGCCCCGCAGTATCAACACCGGGTTGCTGTCGCTGCTGTTGCAAAACGGGTACAGCCCGGTATTGACGATACCGATCGTCGACGAGAACGGTTTCGCGATCAATTCCGAGAATGACGACATCGTGGCGCAAATTGCCAACAATTACGAACTCGATACGGTGATCCAGCTGATCGAGGCACCCGGCTTTCTCGACGACCCGGCCGATGAAACCTCGCTGGTCGAGCACATGAGCGTCGGCGAACTGCACGATCGCGAGGCCCGTGTCGAGGGTCGCATCAAGCGCAAGTTGCTGGCCTTGACGCGCCTTTGCCAGGGCGGCAAGACTCGCGTCATCATCGCCGACGGCCGCGGCGAACAACCCGTTATCAATGCGCTCGAGGGCGCGGGAACCCACATCTCATGATCGACTACAGAGCACTGGAACACGATTACGGCCTGCCGTTGCAGCCCAAGCGAGACCTGGTGGCGGTGCGCGGCCAGGGCACCCTGCTGTACGACGAAAACGGCGAAGAATACATAGACTTTGCCGCTGGCATCGCGGTCGCCTCGCTGGGTCATTCGCATCCGCAACTGGTGGCGGCGATCCAGCAACAGGCTGCAACCCTGATCACCTGTCCCAACATCATGTATAACGACGTGCGTTCGAACCTGCTGCAAAAACTCGTGGAAGTCACGCCGCGCAGCCTGACTCGCGCCTACTTGTGCAATTCGGGCGCCGAATCGATCGAGGCCGCGCTCAAGTTCGCCCGCCTGCATACCGGTCGCACCAACTTCGTAACCGCGATGCGCGGTTTCCACGGACGTACCATGGGCGCGGTCAGCGCCACCTATACGCCGAAGTACCGCGAGGCGTTTCAACCGCTGATCCCGGGGTTCGACTACGTGCCTTTCAACAAGATCGAAAAGCTCGAGGCCGCGGTCAACGATAATACTGCGGCGGTCATGATCGAGCTGGTGCAGGGGGAAGGCGGCGTCAACCCGGTCCAGGCCGACTATGCCGCGGCCGCGCGTGAGATCTGCAGTGCACGCGGCGCGCTTTTGATCATCGACGAGATCCAGACCGGATTCTGCCGCACCGGCAAGTTCTTCGCCTGCGACCATTTCGACCTGCAGCCCGACATGATGTGCGTGGCCAAGGCGATGGCCGGTGGCGTCCCGATTGGCGCCACCATGCTGAATGCCGAGATCAAGGTCGAACCGGGATTGCACGGTACCACCTTTGGCGGTAATCCACTGGCCTGCGCCGCCGCGCTGGCCGCGATCGACGTCTACCAGTCCGATAACCTGGCGCAACGCGCGGCCGAACTCGGCGACTACTTCGAGCAACAGTTGAACGCGGCTGAATTATCGCAGGTGCGCACACTGCGCCGGCTGGGATTAATGATCGGCATCGAGCTCAAGCAAAAGGTACAGGATAAACTGGCGCAGTTGCTGGAGCGACGCATTATCGCGCTGCCAGCAGGACCCAATGTCATCCGCATGCTGCCACCACTGGTGGTCGAGAAAGACCAGATCGACAAGGTGACCGCGACGCTGCGCGAACTGCTTGCCTGAGTATCAAACTGGTATCAAAAATACGGGTTTCTAGTTAACTGGTGCTTTTTGTGACTTGGGTATTCTTATATACTCGCCGCTTCGCTTATCATCCCCTTTTCAAATCATGACCAGCCCTGCTGAATCAATAGACGGTAACATGACTACTACACCAGACTTAACCACCTACGGTATCCAGAATACGACAGAAATTTTGCACAATCCCGGCTATGACACTCTGTTTGCCGAAGAAACCGCGGCCGGCCTCGAAGGTTTCGAAGTTGGCACCTTAACCAGTTCTGGCGCCATCGCCGTCGACACCGGGGATTTCACCGGGCGCTCGCCCAAAGACAAGTACCTGGTGCGCGATGCGACCACCCGCGACACCATCTGGTGGGCAGACCAGGGCGAAAATGACAACAAGCCGATCGACACCGAAACCTGGAATTCACTGCGTAGCCTGGTGACCGATCAGCTTTGCGGCAAGCGCCTGTTCGTGGTCGATACCTTTTGTGGCGCCAACCCCGATACCCGGCTCAAGGTCCGTTTCGTTACCGAGGTTGCCTGGCAGGCGCATTTCGTGACCAATATGTTCATCCGCCCGAGCAGCGAAGAGCTGGCTGATTACGAGCCGGATTTCGTCGTGCTCAACGGGTCCAAGACCACCAATCCCGACTACCAGTCGATGGGGCTGAATTCCGAAAACTTCGTCGCCTTCAATATGACCGAGGGTATGCAGATAATCGGCGGCACCTGGTACGGCGGCGAAATGAAAAAGGGCATGTTTTCGATGATGAATTACCTGCTGCCGCTGAAAGGCATTCCGTCGATGCATTGTTCGGCCAACGTGGGCGACGACGGCGACGTGGCGATTTTCTTCGGCCTCTCGGGTACCGGTAAGACCACCCTTTCCACCGACCCCAAGCGCCGCCTGATCGGCGACGACGAGCACGGCTGGGACGACGACGGCGTTTTCAACTTCGAGGGCGGCTGTTACGCCAAGACCATTAATCTCAGCGCCGCCGACGAGCCGGATATTTACCGCGCGATACGCCGCGACGCCCTGCTCGAGAACGTGGGGGTAAACGAAGCCGGGGAAATCGACTACGCCGACGCCTCGAAAACCGAAAATACGCGCGTGTCCTACCCGATCTATCATATCGATAACATCGTCAAACCCGTGTCGAGGGCCGGACACGCCGCACACGTTATTTTCCTGACCGCGGATGCCTTCGGTGTCCTGCCCCCGGTATCGAAGCTGACGCCGCAACAGGCGGAATATTATTTCCTGTCGGGTTTTACCGCCAAGCTTGCCGGTACCGAGCGCGGCATTACCGAACCGACGCCGACTTTTTCCGCCTGCTTCGGCAAGGCCTTTCTATCGCTGCACCCGACCAAATACGCCGAAGTGCTGAATGCGCGCATGCAGCAGCACGGCAGCCAGGCTTACCTGGTGAACACCGGCTGGGACGGCAGCGGCAAGCGTATTTCGATCAAAGCGACGCGCACTATCATCGATGCCATTCTCGACGGCTCGCTGGAACACGCAGAAACCGCGACCCTGCCGATATTCAATCTCAGGATGCCGACCAACCTGCCCGGCGTGGATAACGCAATCCTCGATCCGCGCAGTAGCTATGCCGATAGTTCGGAATGGGACGATAAAGCGCGCAGGCTGGCGACCCTGTTTGTCGAAAATTTCGTGCAATACACCGATACCGACAGCGGCAAGAAACTGGTTTCCGCAGGCCCCAAGCTCTAATACCGGGCTAAACTTTACCACCGCAATGCTTGCCTGGGTCCGGCCTTGGCAGGCAAAATGTCGTTCCCCGGGGCGGTGAGTAAGCAAAAATGAAAAAGGCAGGCTTCAAGGTTCTCGAAAACGAGTGGATCCCGTTATCCGACGGACGACGATTATCCGCCCGTATCTGGATGCCTGACAGCGCCAACAAGAAACCGGCGCCCGCAATTCTCGAATACCTGCCCTACCGCAAGCGCGACGGCACCGCGCAGCG
>CAMYON010000115.1 GCA_947260025.1 uncultured Gammaproteobacteria bacterium | reverse complement strand
TCGATAAATACCACGGGTCTTACGTTGTAACCCTTATTATTTCCAACGACGTGAATCGAGTTGCCCGCATCGATGTCGAGCTGCAGCGTTACGATTTCCCCGGCGACTACATGAAAACAATCGCGCGCCAACAGGTCGAGCTTTCCATTGCCGGGCAGATGAGGATGGTAGGTTTCGTTATTGGTCAAATCCTCCGGTGTATCGTCGGCCAGGACCAGCTCAAGATCGCTCAGGATCAGCCTTATCTTGCAATAGCGTCCGGACGGAACATTGTCTTTGAAACTGAATGGAATGGATTCGTTACGCAACCTCAGCAGGTCGAAAGTCTTGGTAGGTCCCGAGTACAGCTCTATCTTTTCGCCATCTTCGGAATCCAGCAATACAATCGATTCTATCGACGCATTGATCGAGGAAAACAGGGATGGATCGGCAGGTTTATCGGTTAACAGTATGCCGACGGTACCTTTACCCTGGATATTGTCGCTAGAGTCTCCGCCGCTACTGCTACCGCTACCGCTACCGCTACCGCCGCAGGATGCCAGTGAAACAGTCAGGCCGATACCAATAATACTTAACGCGAATCGTTGTAAGATTGAGATCATTTTTATTCTTTTGGCTTTGTCGAAAACACAATGATACCAATCACCGGAGATATCTAGCATCCCTTAAATGTGGTAAATATTTCCCAAAAAGGTCGATAATTCCGGGCAAGTTTTAATCCTCTCCAAGCAGCTTTTCGATGAAGGTTTTCTTGGAGACCGGTTTCTCCTGTTGCCGCTTCTGGATGATTTCTTTCACCAGCTCCCTGGTGACGTAGTCCAGCGGTTGGGGATTGTCCGTGGCCCGCCGGCGCCTGGTATTCTCGCCAGCGTCGAGTCCTTGCCTCGTGCCTGTAGAGTGCTCGGTCATGTCAGATGTCCAGGTTTTAAGACTTCTATAAAATATGTGCCTGGAAAATCCATGAATGTGCTCGGAGTCACATTGGAACTGATTTACCCTGTATAGGGTAAAACGGATTACGGCCAGTTTTTTGCTGATTTGGACCCGAATAGCGGGAGCAGTCACTCCCGCCAACTCGAGATAAAAACGCGGCGGCAAGTCAATTCCGATAGAATATTTCTGGTCTGATAAAGATCACCTATATTAAGTGCGTGTCTTTCGAAATTTTTTGTACTACAGGGAATAAACATGAAGCATTTATTGATTGGAATTTGTATTGCCGTGGCCCTCGCTAATAGTGGCTGCGCTACTACCGGTAGCGCCACGCCAGCGGAACAGCGCCAGTCGATACTGGCGATGAAAAATGAAGTCCTGACAGACCTCTATAAATGGAAACCCGACGTTAAGTCCCAGATCTCGAGTGCTCCAGGATACGCCGTATTCAGTAATGCCAACGTAAATCTCGTGTTAGCCAGTTTTGGTGGTGGCCAGGGCGTGGCAAAAAATAATAAAACCGGTAAATATACCTATATGAAAATGGGCGAGGTGGGCGTGGGCCTGGGTCTCGGTCTCAAGGATTTTCGAGCGGTTATGGTATTTCACACCACCGAAAGCATGAATAATTTCGTGGAAAATGGCTGGGCCTTCGGAGCCCAGGCAGACGCGGCGGCCAAGGCCAGCGATAAAGGCGGAGCCGTCGGCGGCGAGGTCACCGTCGATAACATTACAATCTACCAGTTAACCGAATCGGGTCTGGCCCTGCAGGCTACCGTCAAAGGAACCAAGTACTGGAAGGACGAAGCGCTGAACTAGACTCACCCCTGGTTGCTGAAGAACGCAGCAGCGGACAGCTAAATCTTGTCGGCAAAAGGATCGATAGCGCCAAATTTTTCAGGAAAGCTAGCTTTCACCAATGCACTAACGGTTTACTTATTGTCGACTTGCCTGGCCGACTCCCACGGCCAGCGCCCCTCTATTTCAAGGTGAAGGGTAAAACTGAGGAAGGTCCGTATCAGGATAATCAGGCCTAGTATCATTACATTCGTCAACGTATCCGCGACGATAACGGTCCGAATAATATCTCCGGCAATGAGGAACTCCAGGCCGAGGATTATCGAGCGCCCCAGTTTTCGCCGGAATTCTTCATAAGCTAATCCCTCGGGTTCTTCCCGGAAATGCGATAAAAACCGAAATGACGCCAGGGCCGAGCCCACAATTATTACCAGAACCCCAATCGTCTCGATGCCGTAGCCTGCGACTGAGATTAATTCTTTATATTCCATGATTCGAGCCTTGCCGTCAGTTCGTGTTCTGGCAGTATATAATCCTCGAGCTGTGCCATCCATTTTACTGCAGGCACGTTGCCCCCGGGTTCCGCGATGTTACCTCAGCTAGCCGTGTCGTCGGGGCTCATGCTGGTCAGCTGATGCTGCGGGCGGCCGACCCTGATTGTCTCGCGGTAAACGATGTAAAGCCCGCTCGCCACGACGATAGCCGCACCGAGCAGGGTGATCCCGTCCGGTAATTCGTCCCACAACAGGTACCCCAGCAGGGTTGCCCAGATCAGCGCGGAATACTCGAACGGGGTAATCACCGCGGCTGGGCCGAGCCGAAAGGCGTGCGTCACGCACATGACGCCGACACTACCGAAGGTGCCGGCCAGCGCGAACAGCACTAGATCCATGAGGTCCGGCGTAACCCAGAAGAAAGGCGCCAACAGAATTCCGGTCAGCGACATGCCGAGCTGCGGATAGAGCATCAACGAGGCGGAACTCTCAGTGTTCTTGAATGCCCGGGTGGTAATCATTAACAGGGCATAAAACCCGACGCTCAACAACACCACCAGCGCCGCCCACTGGAAAACCCCGAATCCCGGTCGCAACATCACGAGTACGCCGACGAAGCCGATGCCGACCGCCAGCCAGCGATGCAGCCCGACCGACTCCCGCAGCAGCGGCATCGACAGGGCAGTAATGAAAATGGGTGCCGCGAACGAGATCGCGATCGCATCGACCAGCTTCATCTGCGACAGCGCCCAGAAAAAACAGAACGTGAGCCCGAGCACCAGCAGGTAACGCCCGAAATGAACCGTGGGACGCCGCGTTTTCAGCCGTTCCAGACCCCCACCCCGCAGCGCGAACAGGCATAACAGCGGCAGGCCGAACCAGCTGCGCAACGCGGCCACCTGCACCACGTGATAATCGGCAACGAGCCACTTGATGGTCGCATCCATGATCGCAAAGCCGGCGATGCCGGCCATCATCATGGCGATACCGAGGGCGGGATGATCGGAATTTTCCGCGATACGACTCACTGGGTGCGTTCTCCTCGACCCAAAGTTAAACACAGCTGCCGGATAACGAGCCGCAATGGTGCGCTATCCCGTGATGCCGACGAACTGGATAATCCGCGAACTTTACTATTACTCTGGATAGCGAACGAAAACCGTTTCGAAACCATCGGGACATTCGACGCTAACCCCGGTGACGCAGGGTCGATCGTAGCTAATCCATAACTCCCCGTCCTCGAGTTCAAACTTGACGAAGTAGCTGCCGGTCCTGTCGAACACCGGCTGACTGGTTTTCTTCGCCGGGTCGACGATAGCGAGGTGTTGCGAATGCGCACCGACGTTACAGGTAATCACCAACAGACCCTGGGGATGGGACACGGGTTGTACCAGGTTCAGGCTAGCATCGGTCTCACGCTTTTCGCCGTTGACGGCATCGGTCAGATCGCAACTGAAATCATAGATCCCGACCAGTTCCGCCTGGCTATAGATCGCTACCCTGCTCTCGTCCAGACCGCCTGACACGACATGCCACGACCAGGGCGACGGCGCGTCACTATCGTGATCGGCCAGCGCGTTACTGCATAACGCAACCAGCAACAACGCCAGTTTGCAGGTTCTACTCATATCGCCGGCTGGTCGTTGGTGTGGCAATGCACACCGCCACCGTCGTACCAGGAGGCGAGCATTTCGATAACGTAGACATCGCGACCCGGGAAATACCCCTCGATACGTTGCTTCGCCGCGGCATCGGTAACTTCATCGCCAAACCCTACGGTGATAACGAAACCATTGCCGACCAGCCAGTTCAGGTAATTGGTATCGAACACCTGGTCCCGGTACCCGACCTGCCCGAGAATCGGGTCTCGAATCACGTTGAAGCCCGCCGCGGCGATGGTTGCGGCGGCGTTGTCATAAAGCGTGCCGGCGTCGCCATCGCCGGGTTGGCAGTGCGAATTCGCGGTGCATTGCGATACCACGACGGTATCGGCGCTGATGAATCGCGCAAAACCGTCGATGTGTCCGCGCGTCAGTTCGCCCTCGGCATAGCCTTCGACCATGACCACGCGCGAAACGCCGAAATGCTTCCTGAGATCCTTTTCTGCCTGTTCCCGCGTGTAGCCCGGGTTGCGCGCCGGATCGCCTATCGTGCTCCAGTTGAGCAGCACGGTATCGACGCCGTTGAACTCCAGGTTGCCGCGTTCGTGCACGATATCGACAACATCGACCGGTATATCGAGCAGCTCACCGATGCGCGACGGCACCCGGTTATCCTGGTCATAGGGTATATGGCTGCCGAAAGCGCCGCCCCAGGCGTCGAATTCCCAGTTCTGGATACGCAGTTCGCCGCCCTCGACGACATAGACCGGGCCATTGTCGCGCATCCAGGCGCTGTCGTTGGGTATCTGCAGCCAGTGGATATTGACATGGTCCGGGTCCGCCCCGGCGTCCGCGATAGCCCTCCGCGCCTGGTTTCGATCCGACTCCGAATCAAACACGATATTGAGTTTCTGGTAACGGCTGATGATCGCAGTCATCTGGGCGAAGGCGGGCTGGAACACGCGCTCGAAGTCGCTCGGCCACTGCAGCCAGATGGCTTCCTGCGGTTCCCACTCGGCGGGAACGCGTTTCCCCGGCCCGGTTTCGCTTGCATTGCTACTCATGATGCCGGCTATTGTCAGCAATAACGTGAGGAATGCAAACCTGGCGCTCGCGGTCAGGGATGCTTCAGGTATCACGTTTCCGCGAGACGACAAAGGTTTCGTCGTTGAACCAGATGCCGTTGTGCTTGTGTAAGACATCGGCGGTAGCCTCGAGGTACTCACCCGATGAAATCACCGACTCCAGGCGTTCGTCCTCGATCTGCCCAACGTAGATGGCCGCGTTCCAGGCCGCGAACAGCGTCGAGGTACCGATCGATTCGCCGATCTCGGTCGGAAGCGTATGCATACGGTAACGAAAAATGGACTTGGCATCAGAACCGGCGTTGAAGTTGTAATTCTGCGCGCTACGCCCGAGGTACTCCTTAAGCACCTTGATCAGTTCGTGCCGGTCGACCTGGAACGGGTCTTCATCGGGCCAGATCTTGCGCACCAGTTCGAGCCCGGGATCGTCGCCGCTCGACTGGGCAGTCAGTAGCCGCCCCCCCGGGCGCAGGCTTTTTGCCAGCGGCGCCAGCACGTGCTTGACCTTGAAGTCGGCGTTCATGCGTGCCCGCCAGGGCTGCGACGCCAATATCAGGTCGTAATCACCGCCGGCCGCCTGGCCGCGTTTCGGGATAACATCGTCGAGCAGGAAGCGGTGATCCTCGCGGAACATGACCAGCACTGACGGCCGCACGTACATCGGGTTGCCGGTTTTTTCGTTGGCCTTGACCTGCCAGCCGTCGACCAGATCCTTGTCGATGCCGCGCAACTGTTCGCCGAACTCATGCGCAGAATCTCCCTGCAGCGGCATTTCGATCCAGTTCAGCGCGGCCGCCTTGGCGACGTCGTTCGGCATCAGCCAGGGCGCCTCGGCGTAGTAAAGGTTGGTCACGATAATGACGCTGGACGGATGTTCGATAAACCGGTCAGGCAGCTTTTCGAGCGTTAGCCTGACGTCTTCGAGGCTGACCTCCTTGCCGACGATGAAAAACGGAATCGTTGGAAAACGACGATGCATGGCGCGCATCATGTGGCCGAGAACGGTGCCGTCCCCGACCCCGGCGTCGAACAGTCGCAACGCCGGCGGTGATGGCCGAATATGCGTCAACTCCTGCGTGGCGCGCTCCGCGACCTTCCATTTCTCGTTACAGGTGTTAACGAATGCCAGGTACTTCTGGCGATTATCGTAGAATCGAAACGGCCGATCGTCGGTCACGTGTGTCATGCTGCTCCCCCGGGTTGATTGCTGATCTTGGCCTGGTTCGGCTTCGCTGGCATGGTCGACTGATGCGCCCGATTGCCGATCGATGTAATCCCGGATCCGCTGGGCGGTTTCAAGCGTTACATTTTTGCCGGCGCGTAGCCGTGTGCACAGCTTGCCATCGTTGACCGCCTGACGACCAAAGGTCGACTCGGCTACCCCGGCGCGCCGACAGTAAGTTTCTACCTGTTTTAATAATGATTCGGTGGCGCCGCTCATACTGGGAATCAAGAACTCAGACCGAAGCGGTACCCTACGCTCCAGGCGTCATCAAGGCAAGTTTTCAGCCCAATAATTTTTTATGTACAATTTGTGGGCATTTGCCCACTGCGAAACTCAAACTAGCTGGCAACCCGCTTCATCGAGTCGTAGTTGTCATCGGTATAAGTGCTGGCGGCGCCTGATTCCCAGTCGAACAGCGAACGTTCGATCTTGGTCAACGCGGCGAGGTAAACGTGAATACCGCAGGTGACCTGGCCCTCGGCGGCCTCGACCGAGTGGAT
>CAMYON010000114.1 GCA_947260025.1 uncultured Gammaproteobacteria bacterium | reverse complement strand
ATGGGCACCGCCAAAGAAAACGGTGGATCTGGCAACCGAGAGCCCGATGGATGTCGATTATCCCAGGGGCGCCCAGCTCGATTTGAACGTGCTGGCGCAATCCACCGGCGATAAGCCCGATCTGCATCGGCACTTGCTCAAATCCTACCACGAGGCGCTCGATGTCGAAATCGATAACATCCAGCAGGCCTTTGCGTGGAAGAATAGCGAACAGATCGCCGAGTATACGCACAAGCTAAAGTCCTCGTCGCGCAGCCTGGGCGCTATGATCATGGCAAACATCTGCGAACGGCTCGAAACGGCTGCTAATGCCGCCGACTGGGATGAGCTCGAACTGCTGATGCCGCAACTGCGCCGCGATTCCGACGAAGCAGCCCAGTTTATCCAGGATTATCTCGATGGCATCGATGCCGACGACGTGGCCGCGGACCAACCGGAGTTCGTGCTGCAGTTACCCGACGAGGATGAAGACATTACGCAGTTCAGTATCAAACTGTTGCTGGTTGACGATGACTACATCATGCACCGGATCACCACCGTGATGCTGAACGACCTGGGTATCTCCGGGGTGCTCAACGCGATGTCGGGCCCGGCCGCACTGGAAATGCTGCAGCAGAACGGAGACCGTGTCGACGTGGTCATCTGCGATCTGAACATGCCGGAAATGGATGGCGTCGAGTCCGGCCAAGCTCAGCGAATTGCTCGATTCGATCGACCAGATTCGCCAGGAAGGCACGATGATGATGCTCGACCCGTTCAGTCTGGCCGATCTCGAGCAGGCCATCGCCTGTAACCAGCTGGATACCTATTTTCAGCCCAAGGTGGACATTGCCTCGGGACGGGTTGTCGGCGTCGAGGCGCTGGTGCGCTGGAATCACCCGGCAAAAGGCCTGATCAAACCAAATGCCTTTATTACCATGGCAGAGGAGAACGGGTTGATCGGTGATCTCACCGACCTGGTCTGCAACAAGGCACTCGAGTACGCCACCCAACTCAGGTCCCTGGGTTACGATCTCAACATTGCGATTAATATATCGGTCGATTCGCTCACCAATCTCGAATGGCCCGACCGGATCTCCAGCCTGCTGGAACAGTCCGGGCTGGAAGCTCCCAGTATTTCCTTCGAAATTACGGAAAGTCGTTTGATGGAGCACTTGTCGGTCGCACTCGATATTCTCAGCCGGCTGTCGCTGAAGCGATTCAACCTGTCGATCGATGACTTTGGCACCGGTTATTCGTCGATGGAACAGTTACAGCGTATTCCGTTCTCTGAATTCAAGATTGACCGCGCCTTCGTGCACGGTGCCGCGCGCGAGGCGTCGGCGCGCGCGATTCTCGAATCCAGCGTGCTGCTCGCCAAGAAACTCGATATGAAAGTTGTCGCCGAGGGGGTCGAAGACCAGGAGGACTGGGATCTGGTAGCCGAAATCGGCTGCGACCAGGTGCAGGGCTACTTCGTATCGCGGCCGCTGCCGTTCGGGAACCTGGTCAAATGGCTGGACGAACAAAAAAGCAAATAATAAAACCCGGTTCCGGCTTGAAATCATCATAATAATTCCCAAATTGGTAAGTGCGTTCGTCAGGTCTCAGAGAGAGTGGCGGCGTTTTTATCAATTGCTTCATTAGGAGAATTTGTTATGACGACTATCGACTTATCCCCCCTGTACCGCAGCAGCATCGGTTTCGACCGCATGGGTAGCCTGCTGGATAACGCCCTGCGCAGTGAAAAAGCAACCGCGGGCTTTCCGCCTTACGATATCGAAACTACCGGCGAAGATCGTTATGCGATTACCCTGGCCGTAGCCGGTTTCGAAGAAAGCGAACTCGATATCCAGGTTGAGAAAGGCGTGTTGCGCGTACGTGGCAAGAAAGCCGACAGCGGCGAGGAAAAATCTTACCTTTACCGCGGCATTGCCAATCGCAGCTTCGAGCGCAAGTTCAACCTGGCCGACTACATCGAAGTCAGCGGCGCAGATCTGAAAAACGGTCTGCTAACCATTAGCCTGGTCAAGGAAATTCCCGAGGCCATGAAACCGCGTTCGATTGCGATCGGTAGCGCAGGCGCCACGCTCGAGCACAAGGACAAGGCCGAAAAAGCGGCTTAATATGCAATCAGTTGCCACGGCCGCTTCGCCGGCTGTGGCAACCTCTATTATCTCCAGACTACCGGAAAATCCTGGAAGCCTGCTCAACCCGGATGCGAAGCCGGGATAATGCAGTTCGGTACTTTTCGCGTCTCCCAAACAAAAAAACCCGGCGAGTTGGCCGGGTTAAATATTTTGATGCTTTAAGGGATTACGACTGCAGTCAATGTTAAGGGACTGCCAGGCGGATTGCTGCGACTTTGTTTACATTACTAGCCACAACTAGTACGAATCCCTGTCGCTGAAAAGGGCGGGCGAGCGTCGTTAAAAGCTGCGGGCATTAAAAACCCGCCATCCGTAGCGGGTCTACTGCAATACTTCTGGTAGCAGTATCGAATCAGTGTAATCAGTAGCCGAAAGTAAAGCAGTGACGGTATTCACAGACATCGAAGAGTCCCGCGCGTGCGCGGACTAGACCAGACCCGTTTAGACGTAAAACTGCAGGAAACGTTGATATAGCTATGGTACCGGGAGGGGGACTCGAACCCCCAAGGTGTTACCACCAGCGGATTTTGAATCCGCCGCGTCTACCAGTTCCGCCATCCCGGCACGGAGGGCGCATTCTAATTCAAAACCCGGGCAAGTGGTAGTTACCCGGCGCGCCCATATTCTGCTCGGGCCGCCTGCTTCAGGATGCCTCAAAATCCTGCCTGAATCGCAATTTAGGTATTTTGCCCCGGGAATTGTGGGTATTATACGGCGTTTTTTAACTGATCCCGACGATGCGACTCAGCGATTTCGATTACCAGTTGCCACAGGAATTGATTGCGCAAACGCCGCTGACCGAACGCAGCGCCTCGCGCATGCTGCTGGTGGATCCGCTGAATAACAGGTTCTCCGATCGGCAGTTCGTCGAGATTGTCGATGCCATCGACCCCGGCGATTTGCTGGTGTTCAACGACACCATGGTTATTCCTGCCCGACTGTTTGGGCACAAGCAAAGCGGTGGCCAGATCGAAGTCATGGTCGAGCGGGTGCTGGACGAGACGACACTGCTGGCCCAGGTTCGCGCCAGCAAGGCACCCAGGCCCGGCACCGAACTGCTGCTGGAGGGCGCGATAAACTGTGTCATGCAGGCGCGCGAGGGTGATTTGTTCGTACTGCACCAGCAGCAACGGCCCTGGCTGGAATTGCTGGAGCAGTATGGTCATGTGCCGTTGCCACCTTATATAGAGCGGGACGACGCCAGTGCCGACAAGGACCGCTACCAGACCGTGTACGCCAGCAAGCCAGGCGCCGTGGCCGCGCCGACCGCAGGGTTACACTTTGACGATGCGATCCTCGGACGGCTGCAGCAAAAGGGCGTCGAGTTTGCACATGTTACGCTGCACGTCGGTGCCGGCACTTTTCAGCCGGTACGCGGCGACGATATCGAGAGCCATGTCATGCATGGCGAACTGGTCGATGTGCCGCAACCTGTGTGTGACGCGATCGAAGTCACCCGCGAACGCGGAAAGAAGGTAATTGCCGTCGGCACCACCGTGGTGCGCAGTCTCGAGACGGCCGCGGCCAACGGTAAACTGCGGCCTTGGCTGGGGGAATCCAATTTGTTCATTAAACCGGGATACGAATTCAGAATAGTCGATGCGTTGCTGACCAATTTTCACCTGCCGCGCTCGACCCTGCTGATACTGGTCAGCGCGTTTGCCGGCACCGGGCTGATGCGGCAGGCTTACGAACATGCGGTGGCGCAGCGCTACCGCTTTTTCAGTTACGGTGACGCAATGTTTATCGAAAACCGCGCGCCGAGTGAGTGCTGATGGAATTCACCCTCGACAAGACTGACGATCGAGCCAGGCGCGCGCGCCTGGTGTTCGCCCGGGGCACGGTCGAAACCCCTGCCTTCATGCCGGTAGGTACCTACGGCACGGTCAAGGCGATGACGCCGGAAGAGTTGCGCGAGATCGGGGCACAAATCATCCTCGGCAATACCTTTCATTTGATGCTGCGCCCGGGCACCGAGATCATCAGGAAACATGGCGATCTGCACGACCTGATGCACTGGCAAGGCCCGATCCTGACCGATTCAGGAGGGTTCCAGGTTTTCAGTCTCGCCAAGATGCGCAAGATTACCGAGGACGGGGTGACTTTCGCGTCACCGGTCGACGGTTCCAGGGTCTTCCTGAGCCCCGAGGTCTCGATGCAGGTGCAGCGCGACCTGGGTTCCGATATCGTCATGTGTTTCGACGAATGCACGCCTTATCCGGCAACCGAAGAGGTTGTGCGTCAGTCGATGCAGCTATCGTTGCGCTGGGCCGAACGCAGCAAGATCGCGTTTGCCGATAATCCAAACTCGCTGTTCGGTATCGTGCAGGGTGGCACCTGGCCCGAGTTGCGCACTGAATCGGCGCGCGGGCTGATCGACATCGGCTTCGACGGTTACGCCATCGGCGGCCTGTCGGTGGGTGAGTCGGCGCAACAACGCAACGCCATGCTGGACGTGGTGCTGCCCGAGCTGCCCACGGAGAAACCGCGCTACCTGATGGGGGTGGGCAAGCCGGAAGACCTGGTCGAAGGCGTGCGCCGCGGCGTCGATATGTTCGATTGCGTGATTCCGACGCGCAACGCGCGTACCGGGTTTCTGTACACTAACGACGGTATCGTCCGGATCCGCAATAGCCGCTATGCCGACGATACCGCACCGGTGGCGGCAGACTGCGGCTGCTACACCTGCCGGTATTACTCGCGTGCCTATTTACGCCACCTCGACAAGTGTGGCGAAATCCTGGGCGCGCGCCTCAATACCATCCACAACCTGTACTACTTTCAGCAATTGATGGTTTCGATACGCGCCGCTATCGAGGCCGATAGTTACGCGCAATTTTGTGACAACTTTTTCCGGCGTTACGAGTCAAAGCCCTCGTGAGCAAAAATGCGCTTCCGTCTTGTGGGATGACCGCCCTAGTGCCATAATACGCGCCGCTCCGGGCATGGCCCGGGGTCTCAAATCGCAAACCAAAGGTTTATCAAAATGAGTTTCTTTATAAACGATGCGCTAGCGCAGGGAGCCGACGGGGGGCAAGCAGGCACTCTGGAGCTGATATTGCCGCTGCTGTTGATGTTCGCCATTTTCTATTTTCTGCTGATCCGTCCGCAGCAGAAGAAAGCCAAGGAACACAAGAACATGGTCGAAGCGCTTAACAAGGGCGATGAAATCATCACCAACGGTGGCCTGCTGGCCAAGATCACCGCTACCGATGAGAATTTTCTGACCTGCAAGATCTCGGATAACGTCGAAGTCAAGATTCAGCGCCACGCGATCGCCTCTGTGCTGCCCAAGGGCACGATCAAGAACCTGTAACCGCGATGGTCAATCGTTATGCACCCTGGAGATATATTCTCCTCATCCTGGTAATTGCCATCGGGGCCGTTTACGCGACACCGAACCTCTACGGCGAAGATCCGGCGTTGCAGATTACGCACCGGGTCAACCTTATTGACGAGGGTGAGCTCAACAATATCAAAAGCCTGCTGGAAGCGGGGGGCATCGAGTATCGCTCGGCCGAACTCGATGGCAATAACGTACTCGTGCGTTTCGCTTCGGAAGATGCCCAGCTCAAGGCCGCGACCCAGGTTCGCGATGCGCTCCATGCCAGCGATAGGCGCTACAGCATTGCACTCAACCTGGCGCCGGCCACGCCCGACTGGCTCGCCGCGTTGAATGCCTTGCCGATGTACCTCGGCCTGGATCTGCGCGGCGGCGTGCACTTTCTGATGGAAGTCGATATGGAGGCGGCCATTACGAAATCGCTGGAGCGTGTCGCCGGCGAGTTCCGGACTTTTATGCGCGAGGAAAAGCTGCGCTACAACGCGGTGCAGTCGGACCAGCAAAAGATCAGGGTTCGTTTTTCCAGCGCTGAAGGCCGCGATGCCGCCCGCCTGGTGTTGGAGGAGGAATTCCGCGACTATCTTTTTGCCGATACCAGCGACGACCGCAGCTGGTTTATCGAAATCAGCTACAACGCGGCGGCGCTCGAGGAAGAGCGGCGCGCCGCGATCGAGCAGAATATTTCTACGCTTAAGAATCGTGTCAACGAACTCGGCGTTGCCGAGCCGGTGATTCAGCGTCAGGGTGACGAGCGTGTCGTGGTGCAGTTACCCGGGGTGCAGGATACGGTGCGCGCCAAGGAAATCCTGGGTGCGACCGCAACGCTGGAATTTCGCCTGGTGCACGGCAGCTTTACCGACTGGAGCGCGGCCCAGGCCTCGGGCAAGGCGCCCATTGGAACCCGTCTTTACGCCCAGAGTAACGGTGACCCGGTGTTGCTGAAGCGCAGCGTCATTGTCACCGGCGACCAGATCGTCGGCGCGGCTTCGGGTATCGACCAGCAAAGCGGTTCTCCCGATGTCACGATTACGATGAATGCCAAGGGCGCCGACCGCATGGCCGAGATTACTCGCGATAACATCGGCAAACCGATGGGCGTGGTGTTTATCGAGGACAAGTTCGAGTTCCGCGAGGTGGATGGCGTCAGGCAGCGCATCCGGACCACCGAGTCCCAGGTCATCAATGTAGCCACCATCCGCGATCAACTCAGCAAACGTTTCCATATCACCGGGCTCGACAGCACGCGCGAAGCCCGTGACCTGGCACTGTTGCTGCGCGCCGGTGCCCTGCGGGCGCCCATGGTTATCGTCGAGGAACGCACCGTGGGGCCGAGCCTGGGCCAGGAAAATATTGATCGTGGATTCCTGTCGGTCGTCGTCGGTTTTGTGCTGGTACTGGTTTTCATGGGGGTTTACTACAAGGTATTCGGCCTGGTGGCGAATCTCGCGCTAAGCCTCAACCTGGTGCTGATGGTAGCGATACTATCGCTGTTCCAGGCAACGCTAACCTTGCCGGGTATCGCGGGCATCGTTCTGACCGTAGGTATGGCGGTTGACGCCAACGTATTGATTTTCGAGCGGATCCGCGAGGAACTGCGCGTCGGCAACACGCCGCAGGCGGCGATTTTCGCCGGATACGAAAAGGCTTTCGGCACCATTGCCGACGCCAATATCACGACCTTCATTGCCGCAATCGTGTTGTTCGGTTTCGGTACCGGCCCGATCCAGGGATTCGCGGTAACCCTGATGATCGGCATCGTGTCGTCGATGTTTACCGCGATTTTCGGCACGCGCGCGGTTATCAACCTGATTTACGGTCGTAAACAGGTTACCCGGCTGGCGATTTAATCATGG
>CAMYON010000113.1 GCA_947260025.1 uncultured Gammaproteobacteria bacterium | reverse complement strand
TCATGCAGCAGCTAAACGGCAGCACGCTGATCAACCTGGAGGGCGGTGTCGAAGCCTGGGCGCGCGAGGTTGACCCCGATATGCCCGTGTATTAATAAGGCAATAGTTTATCTATAATCCCTGCAACTAAAAATTCGAAGATAACCGTAATGCAAAAACTGTCATCAAAGTTCGCCTTGTTACTCCTGCTACTGTGGTGGCAAGTCGCGCCGGCCGAAGATCTGTCCACCGTCTACGGTCTCGCTCTTAAAAACGATGCCGAACTCAAGATAGCGGAATCCAATTACCTGGCGGCAGTTCAGGCTCTGCCGCTGGCCAGCTCCCAGCGCAAACCGCAGATATCGTTCGACGCCAATGCCTCGAAGCGCGAATCCGACAATTCGGAAACCGGTGACAGCGAAACTGACGTCGTCGGCTACAGCGTCAACCTGACACAATCGCTCTACGACACCGAAACCGCAGGCAACATCAAGGTCGCCGAGGCCAACACCGCGGCGGAACTCGCCGACCTGAGAGCCGCACGGCAGGCTTTGATCATCCGCGTCGCGGAGACTTATTTCAGTATTCTTGCCGCCGAAGATAATGTCGAATTCGCCTACGCGGAGCGCACCGCAATCGCTCGCCAGCTCGAACAGGCGCAAAAGAGGTTCGAAGTAGGCCTGATTGCGATTACCGACGTACAGGAAGCGCAGGCCCGATTCGACAACGCCGAAGCGCAGGCGATCCTGGCCGAGAATGTGCTTGAAAATGCCTTCCAGTCACTGGTGCTGATTACCGCCGACTCTTCGATCGAGACGCTGGCGCCGCTGGGGCCCGACCTTTTATTAGCGCTACCCAACCCGGCCCTGGTGGAATCCTGGGTATTTCTTGCATTGAACAATAACCTCGACCTGCTAGCGGCACAGCAAAGACTCAACGCCGCGCGTTTTGAACGTGACAAACAGGCGCGTAGCAATTACCCGACCCTCGATCTCGTCGCCAGTTACGCGGACCGGGATACTGACACCGACGACAGTTTCCTGAGCGACGCTCAACAGGATGACGTGACGATCGGGCTCGAGCTGCAGATACCGCTTTACACCGGCGGTCGCATTACTGCCGAACGCTCACAGGCCGAGTCAGAATTTGCGTCCGCACAAAATACCGCGCTGTTACAGAACCGACTTGCCGTGCAGCAATCCCGCATCGCTTTTCTCGATGTGGTATCCGGCATCAGCCAGGTAAAAGCACTCCAGCAGGCTAACGAGTCCAGCAAGATTGCACTCGAGGCCACCCAGGCAGGTTTCGAGGTCGGTACCCGCACCTCTGTCGATGTGCTGATATCGTTGCGTGAAACCTACCGCACCCAGCGAGATTACGCCAGGTCGCGTTACGACTACGTGCTCAACAAGCTGCGTCTGAAGCAGGCGGCCGGCACTCTCACGGAAGACGATTTGTTTGAAATCAACCTTTGGTTGACCCAACAGTAATCGATGGGTGCACGAAGCTCGGTAACATTCAAAGCGAGCGATTACTACTCCCCGAAATTCTGGCCCATGTGGTGCATCTTCGGTCTGTTACGGCTGGCGGCCCTGCTGCCGTTTCGCGTCGAACTGATGATCGGGCGCCTGATCGGCCGTTTGATTTTCATGGCCACGGGCGCCAGGCGTCAGCGGATCGTCGATAATCGGCATCTCGCTGATGGAAATGGCGATGTGCTGGTGGTGGCCTGCGGAAAAGCTCAGGGCACTGGTGCAAATCGAAGGACGCGAACACCTTGACGAGGTGCTGGCAAGCGGCCGCGGCGTGATTCTGCTGACGGGGCACTTTACCAGCCTCGAGATCGGCGCGCGCCTGCTGGCCCTGTTCATGCCGGTACAGGTCATGTACCGGACCCAGCGCAACCCGATGTTCGACAGCTACCTGTTTACCCGTCGCAGCAGCTATTTCGTCAATACCGTGTCGCGCAAAAATACCCGGCAGTTGATCAAGGGACTCAAAAACAGGATTCCGACCTGGTACGCCCCGGACCAGGATTTCAGGCGCGAACGCAACGTCTTCGCGCCGTTCATGGGCATTGCCACGGCCACGATTACCGCCAGTTCGAGGCTGGCGCAGTCCTCCGGCGCGGCGATGCTCCCCTACTACCCCGAGCGCAAGAAAGACGGCTCCGGGTACATTCTCCATATCGAGCCGCCACTGACTGACTTCCCCAGCGGCGACGATCTCGTTGACGCCACGCAGATCAATCAGTCGATCGAGAAATACGCGCGCCTGTTTCCGGAAAACTACATGTGGATTCATCAGCGTTTTAAAACACGCCCACCGGGCGAGGCGCCTTTCTATCCATGAGCGCTGCGGCGATACCGGATTCGCCGGGTGTTGGTTATCGCCTGCTGTCACTGCCGCTATGGCTGTTCTGGATTCTGCATGGCCTCAAACACGGCCTCAAACACGGTCTGCGCGGCTACCTGTCGATGCGCATGTTCGGCTTCGACAGTGCATCCGGCGAACAGGTCTGGGTGCACGCCTCGTCGGTCGGCGAAGTGCGCGCCGTCGTACCGTTGGTGCAGGCGCTGATCGATCAGGGTGAATCGATCCTGTTCACCAGCTTTACGGCGACCGGTTATCGAGCGATACGAAAGCAGTTCTCTGACCCGGTAACGGCTGGCGTTATCCCGTTCGACAATTGGTGGCATTGCCGGCGATTCTTCGCCCGCCACCCGATTAAACTGGGGCTGGTGATGGAAACCGAACTCTGGCCGGAGCTGCTCTACCAGGCCCGCAGGCAGGGCGTGAATCTGCTGCTGCTGAACGCCAGGCTGTCGCACAAATCGCTCGACGCCAGGGGTTTCGTCCGTCGCCTGCTGCAAACCACGCTGGGCTACTTTAGCCGCATCCTGACCCGCGGCAATCGGGACCTGGACGCCCTGCTGAGCCTGGGAGCGGATGCGGACCGGGTCGCGATTAGCGGCAATCTCAAATCACGGTTCGAATACTCGCAGCCGCAAACCCGGCTGATCGAACGCGATTACCTGATTCTGGCTTCCAGCCATCCTGACGAGGAAAAGCAGTTTCTCGAAACCCGCCCAGCGGCGCTTGCAGAAGTCTTGCTGGTGCTGGCGCCGCGGCATCCGGACCGCAGTGCCGAAATACAGGCCGAGATCGAAAGGCTCGGACTGAATTATGCGGTGCGCAGCAAGGCACAGCCGCTGGCCAGCGACACCGAGGTTTACCTGGCAGACACTCTCGGCGAGCTCGGAGCGCTGATGGCTTACGCCCGCGTGGTCGTCATGGGCGGCTCCTTCGACACCACCGGGGGCCATAACCTGCTCGAACCGGCCGGCCTCGGCTGTGCCATCATCACCGGGCCTTCGGACGCCAACATCGTCGAAGATATCGAAATGCTCGGCACCGGCAGCGGTGTGCTGCAGGTCGCGAACATGGCGGACTGCTGGCGCCAGATCACGCGCCTGCTGGCGCAGCCGGAACAGGCCGAGGCGCTCGGTCAGGAAGCGCGATCGCGACTGGCTCGACAACCCGACGTCGTCGAGGAGTACCTGACGGTGATCAGGGAGTACCTTTAACAGGTGATGCCCCCGGGCCCGGGCTCAGGCCTGATAACCATCCATGAAGGCTTCCCAGTCATCCTCGCTAAAATTGAGGGGTTGATTGCGTAACCGCTTGTTGATCGATCGCTGAAAACGATACAGCGGTTCCCACTGCCAGTCATCGAGGCGGTTCATGATGCGCGCCTTGTCGAAATCAATCAGGTAAAAACGGTTTTGCGAATCGATCAGGATGTTATCGGAGGTGAGATCGGCGTGGCGGATGCCTTCGCCGTGCAAGCGCTTGATCAGCAACCCGAGGCGATGCCACAACTCCGGCGGCAGTTTTTCGCGCGCGAGTCGCTGTGTCAGCATCTCGGTATCTTCGAGGTAAGTCATGAGCAGTGCCGCGCGATACACCAGGCCGCTGCGGCAGGCGCAGGCGGCAATTGGCCGCGGAACCGGCAACCCCGCCCTTGTCGCGCGCTGTAGCACCTTCCATTCACGCCAGGGGCGGGTCATCGTTTTGCCCAGCCACAGGTATTGATTGCTGAGCAGGTTACCGACGTAACCGCCGCGATGATACTGGCGCAGAATAGCCCTGTTACCCTCGATTTCGATCAGGCAGCTGCCACCGCGCCCGCCGCCGAGATTTTCGAATCCGGGCTTGCCTTTCCAGTAATCGACATCGAAACACTCGACTTCATATTGCTGGGCGCTATCCCGCGGGTGCAGGATATAGCAGTTGCCCGATTTAACTTCGCGCGTCATGTAGCTGGACGTCGGCAACCGTCACCTGGGCCGGGCGCTCCCGATTCACCAGCTGCGATCCATCGTCGGATATCGAGTCGACGCTTACCTCGCTGATACTGGCCGCGCTGATCTCTGGATTGCCAGAGATAATCTTGTGATAGTGCGGCGTGTAACCGGTCCAGTAACCGCCGTCGCCGCCGGGCTGCTGCTCCCACAGAACCTCGACCCGCTGGCCCAGGTGTGCCTGCAGCTCGCGTCGTTTCAACACCGCTGCCAGTTCGTGCATTTCACGGCTGCGTGCTTTCTTGGTCACTGCGTCCACCTGGTCGGGTAAGCGCGCGGCCTTGGTGCCGGCGCGCGCCGAGAACGGAAAGATATGCATATGCCCGAAGCCTGTGCGTTCGACAAACTGCATCGTCTGGCGCCATTCCTGTTCGGTCTCACCCGGAAACCCGGTGATCAGGTCGGTGGTCACGTTAAACAATGGAACCGCGCTGCGCGCGCGTTCCACCAGGCGGGCAAACTCGTCTGTCTTACAGCGCCGCGCCATGCGCCTCAACACCGAGTCGCATCCGCTCTGAATCGGCAGATGCATGTGCGGCATCAGGCGTGGATCCTGGAACAGGTTGAAGAAATGTTGCGGCAGGTCCCAGGGCTCGACCGACGCCAGCCGAATACGCGGGATTTCAGTACGTTCGAGAATCTCGTTGAGCAGACGATACAGGCTGGAATCGATATCGCTGCCATAACCGCCAACGTGCACCCCGGTCAGCGCTATCTCCTTTACCCCCTGTCGCTGCAGGCGGTTGATTTCGGCCAGAATCTCGGCCTCGCTGCGGCTGCGCTCGTCACCCCTGGCCAGCGTCACGATGCAATAGGTACAGCGATAGCGGCAACCATCCTGTATTTTTATGAACCCCCGATGACGCCCGCGCAGCAGCAGGGCGTTTTCGGCCTCGCCCAGCACCGGATCGGCACTTTGCGCATGACCGAATCCATCGTCAAACAGCTCGAGGGCTTGATCCACCAGTTTTTCCTTGTGCTGGTTGTCCACCACCAGGTCGACACCGAGGTAGTTTTTTACCGCATCCCGGTTCAGGCTGGCATGACAGCCGGTGACGATCAGCCTGGCCTCGGGATTACTGCGCTGCAGGCGCCCGATTTGCTGGCGTGACTTGCGGTCTGCCTGGGCGGTGACCGCGCAGGAGTTGAACACCACCACATCGGCTTCCGCGGCATCGGTCGTCACCTGGTGCCCGCGCTGCATGAACTGGCTGGCCCAGGTCTCGAGCTCGGCTTCGTTGAGCCGGCACCCCAGCGCCTGGAAATTAACAAACACGTCTCGATCACTCACAAAAAAAAGTCCGCGGATTCTACCAAGAAAACCACTTCCATAGCGGAATTTTTCATTTCCTCGCTAGCGGGCTTCGATGACTGGTATGCCAGGTCGCTTCGAAGGGGTCAGAGCAAAATTGCCGTTTTGGTATGAGTTGTAGAAGGAACTCACCGGCAATTTTGGTCTGACCCCGGGTATCCAGACGCCGCGAAGATCGGGGTCAGACCAAAAATTTCAGTTCAGTTTCGCTACTGCCCCGATAGTTCCAGAAATTTTTGCTCTGACCCCTTCGAAGCGACCTGGGACACCGCAAGTTGTTAGCGGGCCCTGACCCCTTCGAAGCGACCTGGCATACCGCAAGTTACTAGCGGACTTTGGCGGAGGCGGAATCGGAGTTGCCGCGATTGTCGAGCCAGGAGATGGTTATCAAGTCACCCTTGCGGCCCGGGATCTCGAGCGCAAGATAGGGGTTTCTCGAGATCGATTTACCCCAGAAAGCTTCCATGACGATACGACGGTTACGGCTGACGATGACTTCGCGGATGTAGTGCGGCGGCACTTTCTTACCGGTTTTCTTTACTTTGCGGTTACCGGTTTCCATCGGATGATTGATGACAGACTTGACCGTCACCTGGCCGTCGATCTCGTGCGCGCGAATTTGTATCGTGTTCGACATCTTCAGGCCCTGCAGCTGTTGCGACCCACACGAATCGGTCGCTGGTTGGCATACAGCACGCCGTCGGCCTTGACCACAACCAGCAGCTCGCTGGTGTCGGCCATGCGGATGCGGGTCGATACGAAATTCTGGGACTCGTAGAGCCTGAAATGCGCCGTAAAAGGAGATTCGTTGCCCGCCACCACCAGCGAAATCGATTCGGTGTTGGCAAAGCCCGATCTTACCCTGACGGGCACCATGTTGGCGTCGCTGGCAATATGCGGAGCTTCGATCTCGATCTTGTCGGATTCGCCGATATCGGCGCTACCCAGGACCTCGCGCAGGGCCTCCGGCGTTTCCTTGGCCAGAAAGGCCTTGGTCGGATACCCGGCGATCGCTGCGCCCGGAAAAACAATTCCGGCCAGGGCTGCCTGCACCCCCGCTTTCAGTAATGTTCTACGTTTCATAGTCGGCTGCCCGCTAACCCGGGCTCAATCTGATTACCCGATTTGTATCGGCAGCCGACAGGAAAGCTTGAAATCAGATCGGGTGTTGCTAGCGATTTAACAGGACCAACCGCTTCTCGCGCGCCTTCGACTGGGTGGCGAGATCGGCGTCGGGCGACTTGAGCACCTGGTCGTAAAGCTTGATCGCCTGATCGCGATTACCGGTAATTCGATGGAACTCGGCCTCGGCCATCATCCGCAGGGCCGGGCGTTTGAGCGCCCGATATATTTCAGACAATTCGAAATAAACCTGCTTGTCGTTCGGATACTGGTTTTCCACTGCTCTTGCTATCACCAGCGCAGACTGGTTGTGGCCACCGAGTTTGAGCACGTTCACCAGGCGCATCGATAACACGTAATCCCCGGGAAAGATGTCGAGCAATCGGCGATAAACAAGTTCCGCCTCCGAATCACGACCCAGGTGTTCGAGATTTTCGGCATAGGCGATGCTGTACCAGATATTCTCGTTGTCGCTCTGGTAAAGTTCGGCCAGCTTTGTGTCGGCGGCGCGGTAATTCGCGGCCAGTGTCAATCTGAGTGCTCGCAGGAATTCGCTGCCCTGGTCGGGTAAATAGTCGCTACTGTTGTAAAGCAGGTAATCCTTGAACAGCAGGTAATCGTCGAACTGATTGCGGCCACGGCCCAGCCTGCTGGCCCGGTCGGCGGCTTCGGCGACGCGATTGTTGCTCAACGGATGCGTGCGCAGATACTCGATATTCCCGAGTGCGGATGGGCCTGACAGCTTCGACATGATGCCGAAAAACTCGACCATACCGTTGGGATCGAATTGCGCCTGCTGCAGCAGATCCATGCCAACGCGATCGGCCTCGTACTCGTTTTCGCGAGTGAAATTAACCATCGCCTGCTGCGTCCCGGCGATACCCCCGTATGCGACGGCGGCTCCCACATCGGAGTTTGAGCCACCGAGCAACAATCCGGCCAGCAGAGTTAACAGCGCCGCGCTGTTCAGCTTGCTGCCCTCTTCCATCATATCCATACCGTGCGTTAAGCGAACATGAGCGATTTCGTGCGCCATCACCGACGCGAGCTGATGCTGGGTGCGCGCCTGCATGATCAATCCCCGGTTAACGCCGATAAAACCACCGGGCAGCGCAAACGCGTTAACCGAATTGTCGCGCACGATAAAAAACCGATAATCCCGTACCCGGTTATCAATGCCCGCCAGCAGGCGGAATCCGACATCGTTGATGTAGCGATCCAGCAGCGGATTGGTTTCGACCAGCCCGCTTTCCAGGATCCGTTCGTAAACCGAGCGCCCCAGCTCCGTTTCACGTTCGATATTCAGCAGCGAGTTCTGCCCCAGCGACGGCAGCTCCGAGCTGGTGCTCGCAGGCCAGCCCGCCAGCAACAATATAACGCCCAGGATTAGAGCGAGGATTGAACGACCGGGGTTCGGCCTGTAACGGAGGTACTGCAGCATGTTTAGTTGTGCGATTGGCGGAGTTGTTCGATTGGAAATTAGGCTATATTAGAATAATATCGACCTCATACTACAGTAATCGTTCCAGAATCGAAATTTAATGCCACGAATCAAGGAAATCAGCGTATCAGACCTGCACCGAATGTTACGCAAACA
>CAMYON010000112.1 GCA_947260025.1 uncultured Gammaproteobacteria bacterium | reverse complement strand
TGACCGCATCGGCGGTTACAAGATTCCACGCCGGTTCGTGTTTGTCGACGAGTTGCCGAAAAGCGCGGTCAACAAAATATTGAAACACGAACTGCGCAGAATCTACTCACAGATGTTACCAGGGGAAGAAACGCGATGAATATCGAAGGCAAGAATATCCTGTTACTGGGCGGCGCCGGCATGGTTGGTATGTCGGTTTGCCGACAGCTGCTGCCGCATCATCCGGCGAGGCTGGTGGTCGCCGCGAGGCGGGAAGCAAAGGCGCGGCACGCTGCCGAGCAGCTGGTAGCGGAATCCGGCGGTCAGGGTACGCAGATCCTGCCGATCTGGGGCGACGTGTTCCTGCGCGCCGAATGGCGGGATGCCGGCGATAGCTCGCGCGACACGGTACTGGCCGACCCGGACCGGCGGCGGCGCCTGATTCGCGATATCCTCGATCCGCTCGACGAAGATATCGTCTCGTCCTCCTTTCTGGCGCAGCTCATTTCCGGTGCCGCCCCGGGCCTCGACGGTATCGCAGCGGACGCCGTTATCGACTGCATGAACACGGCAACGGCGGTCAGCTACCAGAATATTTACGATACAGCCTCCCGCCTCGCGGCATTGGCGGCTTCGTCTGCCGACAGCGACTGGCGTACCGAGGCCGAAAGCCTGATTGCGTCGCTGTCGGTTCCCCAGCTGGTGCGCCATGTGCAACTACTCTACGAGGCGATGCGCAGGGCAGGCACCGTCGGCTACGTCAAGGTCGGCACGTCGGGTACCGGCGGCATGGGATTCAACATCCCCTTCACCCATGGCGAGGAAAAGCCGTCGCGGCTGTTGCTGACCAAATCGGCGATGGCCGGTGCGCAGAGCATGTTGAATTTCCTGATGGCCCGCACCCCGGACGGCCCGGCCGTAGTCAAGGAGATCAAGCCCACGGCCCTGATCGGCTGGCGCAGCATCGGTTACGGGCCGATCCGCCGGCGGGGCCGGGATATCGATCTTCACGACTGCCCGCCCGAGGCAGCGGTTTTCGTAAAAGACGCGGCCAGCCTCGTGCCTGAAGGCGATTTCGGCACGGACTGCGGCGAAAAACTTCAGGGCGTCTTTATCGATACCGGCGAGAACGGCCTGTTCAGTGCCGCCGAGTTCGCCGCGATCACCGCCCCGGGCCTGATGCAGATCGTAACGCCGGAAGACGTGGCCGAGAACGTGGTGCGCGAGCTTGCCGGCAGCAATACGGGACGGGACGTAGTCGCGGCCCTGGACGCTTCTGCAACGGGTCCGACTTTTCGCGGCGGCCATCTGCGCCAGGCGGCCCTTAACCACCTGGCCCAACTGGAAGCGGAACACGGCGAGGCTATCGCCTTCGAAATCCTGGGCCCGCCGCGGCTTTCCAAGCTGCTCTACGAGGCGCATCTGCTCAAGTTGACCATGGCGAGCAGCGACTCCATCCTCGCCGAAACGCCGGCATCGATGGCAGGCAGGCTGGAACAGCGGATCCGTGACGATGCCGCGCTGCGCCGGCGCATCCTTTCCATCGGCATCCCCATCCTGCTGCCGGACGGGGCCAGCCTGCTGCGCGGGCCGGTGATCAAATCAACCGATAGCTATCATGGCTGGGTCGACCTGACGCCGGACAACATGAAGGTTTGGCAGGGCCGGATTCGGGCCATACGCGAAAGTGCCGAAGCGGATCTCGGCGCGGATACATCCTCGGCGCGTGACCGCCTGCTCCGTTCCGCACGGGAATGGAATCCCGGCGGAGACATCCTCGATATTGGTGAAATCGCAGGCTGGATACTCGACCACGAAGAAGGTGGCCGCCGCATGAAGGACTAAAACGAAAAAAGGGGACAGATCTATTTAAACTATAGAACTGCGATTACGATTAAATAAATCTGTCCCGGTTATAAAACCTGTCCCTAAATAAATCTGTCCCGGTTTTGGACCCACCGTCACGGGGCCGCCTTCGAAGCGTCTGCCGGCGCTTGACATTAGTCATGGGCAGCCGCTCTCGATCGGCATAAATTGGTGCTACCGTGCAGTCCGCGGAAAAGGCCCCGAAACGATGCGAAGCCCACGCCCCCAACTCCATCTCGGCTCGGACGAACCGACACCGCCATCCCGCGGTTCCTGGCTTTCCTCTGCGATCTTTGGTTATGGCTTCAGGCCTTTCTTTCTCCTTGCCGGTCTGCATGCAAGCCTCTCGATTCCGCTCTGGATCGCTCTGCTGCAGGGCGCCGATATGGCGCGGATGCCGCTGCCCGCGCACGCCTGGCATGCCCACGAAATGCTTTTCGGGTTCATCGCGGCTGCAGTGGCCGGCTTCCTGCTAACCGCGATACCGAGCTGGACCAGTCAGCGCGGCTACGCCGGCGCGCCGCTCGCGGCGCTGGTCACGGTGTGGCTGCTGGGGCGTGTCGCCATGACCGCTCCGCTTGGACTGCCGCCCTGGCTCGGCGCGGTATTCGATCTCGCCTTCCTGCCGCTGCTCGTGTTCATGGTCCTGCCGGCGCTGCTGCGCTCCGGCAATCGTCGCAACCTGGTTTTCATCGGCCTGCTGGCGCTGCTGTTCGCGTCGAACCTGCATTTTCACCGGCAGGGAGGTACATCGACCGTCCCGCTGCTGCTGGGTCTCAACGTCATGCTGTTCATGCTAACCATGCTCGGCGGGCGCATCGTGCCCGCGTTTACTTCGGCCGGGCTCAAGCAGCGTGGTCTCGACGTGCGTATTCGCCGCTTTCAGCCGCTTGACCGCGCAGTGCTGCTCGCGGTCGGCGCGGTACTCGTGTTCGATCTGTTCGTCGCCGGCAGCCGTCTCGCAGGCTTTGTCGCCGCGCTGGCCGCGGCTCTGCTCGCCGCACAGCTCGCGCAGTGGCAGGGATTGCGAACCCGGCAGGTACCGCTGCTGTGGGTGCTGCATCTCGGCTATGGCTGGCTGCCGGTCTGCCTCGCGCTCAAGGCCGCCTGGCTATTCGGCGCGCCGCTCGCGAGCTCGAGCTGGCTGCACGCCCTGACCGTGGGCGCGTTCGCGACCATGATCCTGGGCGTTATGAGCCGTGCGGCTTTAGGTCACACCGGGCGCGAACTGGTGGCGCCCGGCGGTGCGGTTGCGGCCTATTTGCTAGTCACCGGTGCGGCGATCACGCGCGTGTTCGTCCCGCTGCTGGCACCGTCGGCAGCCGCGCTGGCGCCGACCCTGGCAGGCGTGCTGTGGACTCTGGCCTTCGGCCTGTTCGTCATAACTTTTGCGCCAATCCTGTGGCGCCCGCGAGCCGACGGGCGACCCGGGTGAACGCTATCGACAGGAGCATCTGGTGAATCAAATTCGGCGTGACGACGAAGGATACCTGATCGATCCCGAGGACTGGACGCCCGAACTCGCGCGTAAGCTGGCGGCGGAGGAGTCGATTACGCTCGGCGAAGAGCACTGGCTGATCCTGGACTTCATCCGCGCCTACCAGGCCGAGCACCGCATCACGCCGGACATTCGCCACGTCGCCAAACACCTGGCGGAGCAAACCGGCCGCGACAAAAAGGCCGGCAAGGCGCGCATTTTCGAGCTATTTCCGTACGGCTACGTCAAGCAGACCTGCAAGATTGCGGGCATGAAAAGACCTCGCGCCTGGAGTACCGGCTGACCGGAAATACCAGTGAAGCTTGCCCGAACATTTAACTTAAACGAGTTTAGATTTAATAAATCTGTCCCGGTTTTTCCTTGCGGCAGGCTATGAATCGCTTTCAAGCCAGAAGGGCGGCGTTTTGTGGATCTGGCGCCAGATTACCTGGCCGGACTTGATGCAGCGACGGCTTTGCTCGTCGGACCAGTGCTGCACCAGCGCGAGGGCCGACCAATGCAACGCGCGCGGCGGTACGCCCGCGAGCACCAGCCGGGCGACCGAGGCGTCGTTCGCTTCGCCAAGCAGATCCTGCAGTTTTTCCATCGGCTTGACCGAGTCTTTCACCTCGTCTTCGGTCCACAGGTCGCAGAAGAATTCCGTGGCATAGCGGGCTTTCTTGCCGCGCTTGCGCAACTCGTGCACCTCCTCCGTGGTCATCCGCGACAGCGGCCGGGTATCGGTGAGCAGGTAGCGCCGCGATTTTTTCATTACCGCGATCGCGAATTCGGTCACCGGGACGTCGAGCGGGGGTTGTTCCGGGTTCAGCGTCAGCAGCCAGCGCTGGAACTGCAGCAGCAGCCGGGTGTAGCGCCGGCTCTTGAACACGTCCACCGCTTCCCGGGTCGCACGCCGCCGCTCGGCCAGCGCGAGCTTTTTCAGCCGTTCCAGGTTGACCTGGGCGTTCGGTTTGCTGTCCCGGATGCGCGGCAGCGTTTCGCTGAAAAAGACGTGCCAGTCGCGGGCGGGCCCGAGCCGATGCTGGATCCAGCGGAACTCGCCGTTGAAGGCCTTGCGCTTGTCGTAGGGCAGCACCCGCTTGAAGGCGCGCAGCGCGGCGCGAATACGCCGGATCGAAACCCGCGCCTGGTGGATGCCCGCGGGCATGCCCTCGATGGTCGGGCGCTCGTTGTGAAACAGCTGCTGCAGCGCATCGGCCATGATCTTGTGAAACGCCTGACCCGCGGTCATGCGCGAATCGAGCAACACGTGTTTCGCCTTGACGGCCCTGGGCCGCAGCGACCGGCGCACCAGCGCGTAGCCTCGCTGTGCCTTGGTGCGATGCTCGGGATGGATTTCGAACTCGTCGTTCAGCGCCAGCGCGAAATCCAGCATATCGACGGGGCTGCCGCTCAGTAGTTCGAGTTCCAGCTCGCGGATGTCGGTCGTGCGCGCCAGCTTGCCGTGGCCGACGATCCGGCCCTGGTCGAGCGCGAGTTCGATGCGCGTATCCCGGTATTCCAGCTCGATCACGGTGCGGTCGATGTCCGTTGTGAACAGCGGTAGCAGGTTGATCTTGCGCTGGCGCGGGTTGAAGCGGGCGATGACGGCGGGATCGAAGCGCGACAGGTCCGGTTGATTGCTCGCCAGCGGAACCGTCCACTCCTCGAAGTTGAGCATCCCGACGCTGCCCTTGATTGGAATTTTTATCGTTTGCTCGAACTTGCCGCCCACTTCCCGTACGCGCAGCGCCACGCCCGAATTGCGCAGCAGGTGCTGGCGGGTGTCGTAGTAGGTACTGCGATATCGACTGCCGCGTTTTTTACGTTTCGTGTTTTTCCTGACCAGCCGAGACGACGGGATCTCGCGCGCGTTGTCCGCGTCCAGCGTAAACTTGATTTCGGTTTCGATATGCAAATGACTTGATCGGTTTAGGATTGCGGGCTCCTGGAGAATAATCGCGCGACGGTTATTGCTTGCGAGGCAGTCATCAAAGACTGTTCGGCCGCTATCGACTGTATCACCATGTATACACAAACATCAAATCGATGTCTCGCGGCGATGGCGGATCGACATTGCCATCAACCGTTAACCGGAACGCGGCCGCATCGACACCTGGTATCCTGCTCAGCAAGATCATATGTGCAAGAGCAGCAGCCGGCTTGATCGAGATCAAGATAGGGTTACAAAAGATCGGTACATAATTAAGAATCATGATGTTACGACGTCATGATTTTTTAAACTAACCGAGGAAATACAATGGCCAAGAAAAAAACGATCAAAAAGGAAATCAAGAAACGTAAGGACAAGATCAAGTCGCAAGGTAAGAAGATCAAAAAGCTGAAGAAAAAGCTTTAATCGGTAACGCCGATCATCTGGCACTGCGTTAGCGCGGTGCTTTATGATGGCTTCGCTGGATGGGGATTCCGGGGCAGTATTCTCGAATCTCCATCTGGCGAATATCGATTTATCGATAGAGACGTAACAATGGGACGGAGGGATCGAACAAAACCCCCCGTCCCATTTTCTTTGTCTAAATGATCTCCGCCGGGCCGCGAACCGCGGTGTGCATGCGGGGTTTGCCGTTTTCACTCACTCGATCGCACCGACTCGGATACCGCTATTGTGAATTCGCCCTCCCCGCGTAAACTGCCCTGTTTTAATCCCTGGCGGATCTCGCGATCAATCCCACCCATCGCCCCATAGCCGGCATCCTCTTCTGCGTGTTTGCGCTGTTTGCGTTTGCCACACAGGATTCAATCATCAAGCTGCTGTCCGAGCGCTATTCGGTGATCGAGATCCTGATGATTCGGCTCGCGATCGTGCTCGCGCTGTTGCTCGCGGTGGCGCTGGCCTGGCAGGGTCCGGGCATTCTGCGCACGCGGCGGCCGCGGCTGATGTTTGCCCGTGGGGTGCTCGCGTTCTTTGCGTTCACCACCTATTACATCGCGCTCAGCAGCATCCCGTTGGCCGAGGCGGCGGTGGTTTACATGACCGCGCCGCTGTTCGTCACCCTGCTCTCCGCGCTGATCCTGCGCGAGCGGGTCGGCCCGCATCGCTGGAGTGCGGTGATCATCGGTTTCGGCGCCGTGGTGTTCATACTGGATCCGGGGTCGTCGCTGTTTCGCGTCGAGTCGGCGATGCCGCTGTTCAGCGCGCTGTGCTACGCGCTGATCCCGATCATCAATCGCCACATCGGTCTCTCCGAGCACGCGCTCACCATGGGCATCTATACCACCGCGTCCTATTTCGTGCTCATGGGAGTGACCTCGCTGGCGATAATCGCGCTGCCCGCGCCGGCCACCGACAATGCGACACTGCAGGGCGTGTTCCAGGACTGGGTGATGCTGCAAGCCACGGACTGGTGGCTGCTGTTACTCGCCGGCGCGATCTTCACGGTGGCGCTGCTTTGCATCACCCAGGCTTACCGCATCGCCGTCGTCAGCAGCTATTCTAGCTGGCAAAATCAGGATTATTCGCCGAGAGCGATGATCCCGCTTCTTTGCACCTTGACCGTCGGATACAGCGCGCCGAGATCGATTTCAGCATTGAATTCGTAATCGAGCGGCTCGGAGGGTCGGGTCAGCAAATCATTCAGCAGACCCAATCCTGTGACCAGATCGGCCGTGGCGCTCAGGTTGACCTCGGCCTCGCCGTAGGCGGCAATTGTCGGAATGTCGTTGGTGACACCTTCGATGACCTGTCGCCCCAACAACCGGACCGTATATGTCAGCCCCCTCGCCGACAGGGCTTTTCGGTTCGGATTGGTGACGTTCAGGACAATGTCGAAATCGAGCGACAGGCCGTTCACGACACGCAGCGCAACCGAGCGTACGGTAACCTGCGGTTGCTTGAAATCAGACGGCAGGCTGACGCAACCAAACAAAACCATTGCAGCGACGATTGCAGCCAGGCCGTTTCGAACCTTGCTTGATCCCCAACCGTTCATTGGTTTCTATTTCGTAGGAGCGGGATATGATTCATCCGGTTTTCAGGCACGCATTTTTTCTCCGGACGGATCGTAGAGCGGTGCTCCAACGACTTTCGCGGCATACATCTCGCCGTTGATCTCGACTTCGAGCGCGGTGCCGTCGGCTGCCAGTTCGGCCGGCACATACCCCAGGGCCATCGATTGCTGCACGTGGTGCGCGTAACCGCCCGAGGTCACGTAGCCGACGCACTCGCCGTCCTTGAGGATGGCTTCGTCGAGGGTGACGTCGATGTCGTCGGTGTCGATGGTCATCGTCACCAGCTTGATCGTGGGGCCGGCGTCGCGTTCTTTTTGTGCGGCCTCTTTACCGATGAAGTCCTTGTCCCAGTTGATGAACATGTCGAGGCCCGATTGCGCCGCGGTGAAATCCGGGCGGAATTCGAGGGTCCACGCGCCCCAGTTCTTTTCCAGGCGCAGGCTCATCAGCGCGCGCAGGCCGTAGTGGGTGAGGCCTAAGCCTTCGCCGTTGGCGAGGATTTCTTCATAGAGTTTCAACTGGTATTCCGGTTCGACGTAGATTTCGTAGCCGAGCTCACCGGAGAACGACAGCCTGGTGAGGATCGCCGGCACGGTGCCGACGAAGGTTCTTCTGATATCGCGGAACTTGAGCGCATCGCCGGAAACGTCGTCGCGCGTGATGCGGGACAGCAGTTCGCGCGCGTTCGGGCCCGACAGGCCGATGCCGTGGTAGCGGCGCGATTCGTTGGCGTAACGGATGTCGTAACCGTCCATGTGGCTTTCGAACCAGCGGCGGTGCATTTCCTGGGCGGCGCCGGAGCCGAAGATCATGAAATCGTCATCTTTGAGGCAGGCAATGGTGAGATCGCCGTAAAGCTTGCCCTTGTGGGTCAGCATCGGCGACAGGTTGATTCTGCCCGGCTGCGGCACCCGGCCCGCCATGACGTGGTCGAGGAACTTGCGCGCGTCCGGCCCCCTGATCGAGTGCTTGGCGAAGTTGGCGATCTCGGTGACGCCGACCGCTTCGCGCACCGCCTTGCATTCGCGCGCAACATAGTCATGTGCGCGCGAGCGGGCGAAGGTCGGTTCCTCGTGCGCGTCTTCGGGGCCGTCGGCATACCACAGCGCGGCCTCGAGGCCGAAGCCGTCACCCCAGACGGCACCGAGCTGGGTCAGGCGGTCGTAGAGTGCGGTGGTGCGCATGCGCCGGCCCTTGGGCAGGGTTTCGTTGGGGAAGGTCATGACGAAACGGCGCTCGTAGTTTTCGCTCGACTTGATAGTGCCGTAGTCGGGCGAGGCGTAATCGCCGAAGCGCGCGATGTCCATCGCCCAGACGTCGATTTCGGGTTCGCCGTCGATCATCCATTCGGCGAGGCACTTGCCGACGCCGCCGGCCTGGCAAAAGCCGGCCATGACGCCGACCGCGGCCCAGTAGTTCTTCATGCCGGGCACCGGGCCGATCATCGGGTTGCCATCGGGGCCGAAGGTGAACGGGCCGTTGATCATGTCCTTGATGCCGGCCTCGGCCAGCGCCGGGATGCGCTCGAAGCCGAGTTCGAGGCGTTCGGCGATGTGGTCGAGCTGCGGTTCGAGCAGTTCGTGGCCGAAATCGTTGGGCGTGCCGCCGACCATCCACGGCGTCGCCCTCGGCTCGTAGGTGCCGAGCAGCATGCCCTGGCCTTCCTGGCGGAAATAGATGTTGCCCTCGTAGTCGATGCCGGCCGGCAGGCGCTCTTCGCGTTCTGCGATCTCGGGGATGGTCTCGGTGATCAGGTAATGGTGCTCCATCGGCTGCACCGGCAGGTTGAGGCCGGACAGGTGCCCTACTTCGCGTGCCCACAGGCCGCCGGCGTTGACGATGTGCTCGGCGCGGATCGTGCCTTCTTTGGTGACCACGTCCCAGCTGCCGTCTTTGCGCTGGTTGGTTTCGATGACCTGGGCGTGCGTGTGATAGCTGCCGCCGAGCTTCTTCGCGGCCTTGGCGTAGGCGTAGGTCACGCCGGACGGGTCGATGTCACCGTCGAGCGGGTCCCACAGTGCGGCGAGATATCGGCTCGGGTCGATCAGCGGGTGCAGGTCGGCGAGTTCCTTCATCGAGATGAATTCCTGGTCGAGGCCCAT
>CAMYON010000111.1 GCA_947260025.1 uncultured Gammaproteobacteria bacterium | reverse complement strand
CGACCTGATATCGTTCACCGGCAGCGTGCCGGTTGGCAAGTATATCGCCGAGACTGCCGGCTACCGCCGCACCGTGCTCGAACTCGGCGGCAACTCGCCGCTGATCGTGATGGACGATGCCGATCTCGACAAGGCGGCCGAGCTCGCCGTCGCCGGCGGCACCAAGAACTCCGGCCAGCGCTGCACCGCGGTCAAGCGCGTGCTCTGCATCGATTCGGTCGCTGACGAGTTTGCCGCACTGGTCGCCGAGAAAGCGACGAAACTGAAGTACGGCGATCCGATGGATCCGGATACCGACGTCGGCACCGTCATCAACGAAGCCTCGGCCATACTGTTCCAGAACCGGGTCAACGATGCCATCGAAAAAGGCGCCACCCTGCTCTACGGCAACGACCGCCAGGGCGCGGTGTATTCACCGACGGTGCTCGATCACGTGCCTTACGATTGCGAACTGGTGCGCGAAGAAACCTTCGGCCCGCCGATTCCGATCATCCGCGTGCGCGATATCGATCACGCCATCGAAGTCGCCAATTCGACCGCATTCGGGTTGTCCTCGGGAGTTTGCACCAACCGCATGGACGACATCATCCGCTTCATCAAGGAACTCGAAACCGGCACCGTGAATATCTGGGAAGTGCCCGGCTACCGCATCGAAATGTCGCCCTTCGGCGGCATCAAGGATTCGGGCCTCGGCTACAAGGAAGGCGTCATCGAAGCGATGAAGTCCTATACCAACGTCAAGACCTTCTCCCTGCCCTGGTAACGGAACCCCACAGCGTCGTTCCCGCGTAAAGGATTAACTCTGGGTCAGAGTAAAAACTCTTTAGTTTTTACTCTGACCCAGATCTTTCCTGACCCAGATCTTTCCTGACCCAGATCTTTCCTGACCCAGATCTTTCCTGACCCAGATCTTTCCAGATTATTTATCTTCCGAGGCGGGCAGCGTGAAACAGAAGGTGCTGCCGGATCCGGCGCCATTGGATTCGACCCAGATTCGTCCACCATGATCTTCGATGATACGATGCGCCAGGGCCAGGCCGACGCCAGTGCCCTGGATTTTCGGGTTCAGGCGTTCGAATAACCCGAAGATTCGGTCCTGGTAGTCAGGATCGACTCCGATACCGTTATCCCGCACGTAATAAACCACGCCGGCCAGCTCCTCGCGTGACCCGATCTTGATGTGAGCATTTTCTCGACCGCCGGAAAATTTGATCGCGTTTTCGACTAAATTCTTGAGGACGAGCTGCAGCCGGGGCATATCGCCGACAACGGGTGGCATATCAGGTTCAATTTCAATCTCGTGATTCTTTTCACTCGTGTCCGGATCGATGCTCTGAACCACTTCCTGCGCCAATTCGTCGAGTGCGATCGGTTCACGTCGATTGGTGATGCGGCCGATCCGCGCCAACTCCAGTAGCTCGTCCAGCAGCTCGGCCATGGTAGCAACGGCAGCGTTAATCTGCCTGACGTGGCCGGGAAATTTATCGCCCGCTCCGACCTCGGCGTCGCGCTGTAACATTCCCGCAAAACCCGCGATGGTCACCAACGGGGTTTTAAGCTCGTGAGAAATCGAGTAGGTGAAGCGTTCCATTTCAGTATTGCTTTTCTCCAGCTCGTCGATGAGTAGTGAACGCTCCTGTTCGGCCCTCTTGCGGTCGGTAATTTCGCGGATTGCTCCCAACAAGTTAGGTTGGTTACCGATAGTTACCACGTTCAAGCTAACCTCCGCATCGAACGGCAGGCCGTCGGCTTTCAGATGTCGCCACTCGAAAAATTGCGATGTACCTCCAAGCACAGACGTGATAATCGCTTCTGCTTTATCACTCGAAGACTGCCCGTCAGGCTGATGTTGCGGAGAGAAATCAAATATGCTTTTGCCGACAATCTGCTCCTGGGTACACCCGAAAATCCTCGACCCAGCTGGATTACATTCGATAATCCTGCCATCAGGGGAGACTAAAAGAATGCCGTCGATTGCGCTGTCGAACAGGGCCTCATAGCGCGATTCCGACTCACGCAGATTTGCCTGGGAGGCTTTGCGCTCGGTCAGATCGAGAAAGGTACCCAGGAAACCGACAATTTCCCGGTCCGCTCCTCTAATTGCCGTGACCGACAGATTCACCGGAAACGTAGAGCCGTCCTTGCGCACATAAGTCCATTCGCGGTTGTCGATCATACCGAGTCGGCCTTTTGCCACGAATACCTCGAATCCCGGTTCGATATCCCTCCCTAGCTCTGCGCTCAACTGCCTTGCATATTGCTCCACCTCGCCGGGATCGTGGATGATTCCCGGAGTCTTGATACCGATAACCTCGTCGGCCTTGTAACCAAGCAGCTCTTCCGAGGTACGATTAAAGGTGGCAATCACGCCCTCGGTATCGGTAGAAATAATGCCGTATTCCGAACTATCGAGAATCGCCTGCTGCCAGGCGGAAAGACTGTTGAGTTCGTTTTGATGCTGGAGAAAAGTTTTATCCATTACTCAGGACCTCCTCACTGCACCTGGCTTTACTGATCTGGTGGGGAGGTATCTGAACAGTATGGCGCATAATTACCACCATTGGCCTGGCGCAAGGTACATGAGTATGCGCGGTAATATAACCTTCACGATTTGCCTCCAGGATCGCTGTCGCCATGATAGGACGATCGAAAACCTGCGCCATGACGTCGATCAATTGACTAAATGAGGATCAAGCGGGGGTAAATAGGCCTCTGCGCCATCCCGATACGTCGAATCGCGGGCTTTGTGGTTAATGTCGCGCCGAGTCTGGAATGGATGCCGGCTCGGGGCCGGCATGACAGGCGCTAAGCGACCTTGACCGGGAACGCGGAGTCGGCCGCTGCGGTGTAGTTTTCCATTTCGTTGAAGTTCAGATAGCGGTAGACGTCGTCGCCCATGGTGTTGATGTCATTGGCATACTGCAAGTACTCATCCATGGTCGGAATCTTGCCGAGGATCGACGCCACCGCCGCCAGTTCCGCCGACGCCAGGTAGACATTGGCGCCCTTGCCGAGCCGGTTCGGGAAATTACGCGTCGAGGTCGACACCACGGTCGCGTTTTCCGCGACCCGCGCCTGGTTCCCCATGCACAACGAGCAACCGGGCATCTCGGTGCGCGCGCCGCTGCGGCCGAAAATATTGTAGTAGCCTTCGGCCGTCAGCTGGGCTTCATCCATTTTGGTCGGCGGCGCGATCCACAGGCGAGTCACGACCGGCTCCTCGAGCTTCTCGAGCAGCTTGCCGGCAGCGCGGAAGTGGCCGATGTTGGTCATGCAGGAGCCGATGAAAACCTCGTCGATTTTGTCGCCGGCTACGGCCGACAACGGCTTGATATCGTCGGGATCGTTCGGGCAGGCGAGCAGCGGCTCGGTAATTTCGTTCAGATCGATCTCGATGATTTCGGCGTACTCGGCATCGGCATCGGCCTCGAGCAGCACGGGGTTATCGAGCCACTTCTGCATCTCGTCGATACGTCGCGTAATCGTGCGTTCGTCGCCATAACCCTCGCTGATCATCCACTTGAACATGGTGATATTCGAATTCAGGTACTCGATGATCGGTTCCTTGTCGAGCTTGACGGTACAGCCCGAAGCCGAGCGCTCGGCCGACGCGTCTGACAGTTCGAAGGCCTGCTCGACCTTGAGTTGCGGCAGCCCCTCTATTTCGAGCACGCGCCCGGAGAAGACATTTTTCTTGCCCTGCTTTTCGACCGTCAACAAACCCCGCTGTATCGCGGCATAAGGAATCGCGTTGACCAGGTCGCGCAGCGTGATGCCGGGCTGCATTTCACCCTTGAAACGCACCAGCACCGATTCCGGCATATCGAGCGGCATGACGCCGGTGGCCGCGGCAAACGCCACCAGGCCGGAACCCGCCGGAAAGGAAATGCCGATCGGGAAGCGGGTATGCGAATCACCGCCGGTGCCGACGGTGTCGGGCAACAGCATACGGTTCATCCACGAGTGAATAACGCCGTCACCCGGGCGCAGCGAAATGCCGCCGCGGTTCTGCATGAAGTCGGGCAGAGTATGATGCGTGACCACGTCGACCGGCTTCGGGTAAGGCGCGGTGTGGCAGAACGACTGCATCACCAGGTCGGCCGAAAACCCGAGGCAGGCGAGATCCTTGAGTTCGTCGCGCGTCATCGGTCCGGTGGTGTCCTGCGACCCCACCGTGGTCATCTTCGGCTCGCAATACATGCCGGGGCGCACGCCGGGCAGGCCGCAGGCCTTGCCGACCATTTTCTGCGCCAGTGTATAACCGTTGCCGCTATCTTCGGCCGCCTGCGGTTTTTCGAACAGGTCGGATTCGCTTAATCCCAGCGCGTTGCGCGCGCGGTCGGTCAGGCCGCGACCGATGATCAGCGGAATACGACCGTCGGCACGCACCTCGTCCTTGAGCACGTTGGTGCTCAGTTCGAAGCTGGTAATCAGCTCGTCGCTATCGTGACGCGTGACCCGGCCCTTGTGGGGATAGACGTCGATGACGTCGCCCATGTTCATTTGCGAAACGTCCATCTCGATCGGCAGCGCACCCGCGTCTTCCATGGTATTGAAGAAAATAGGCGCGATCTTGCCACCGAAACAGTAGCCGCCATTGCGCTTGTTCGGGATGTAGGGAATATCCTGGCCCATATGCCACAGCACCGAGTTAGTAGCCGATTTACGCGATGAACCGGTGCCCACCACGTCGCCGACGTAGGCCAGCGGGTGCCCCAGCTGTTCAAGCTCGGCGATTTTCTCGAGCGGCTTGTCGGTCAGGCCGTCGCGCGGATTCTTCAACATCGCGTTGGCGTGGAGCGGGATGTCGGGGCGAGACCAGGCGTCCTGCGCCGGCGACAGGTCATCGGTGTTGGTTTCGCCCGGCACCTTGAATACGGTCACGGTAATCTTGTCGGCGAGCTGCGGCTTGCTGGTGAACCATTCGGCGTTGGCCCAGGATTCGAGCACCTGCCGCGCATGGGGATTGCCGGCCTCGGACTTGGCCACGACGTCATGGAATGCGTCGAATACCAGCAGCGTATGCGACAGCGCGGCCACCGCGGCGGGCGCTGTTTCGTCGTCGTCGAGGCAGGCGATAAGCGGCTCGATATTGTACCCGCCGAGCATGGTGCCGAGAATTTCCACCGCCCTGACCCTGTCGATCAGCGGTGTCGACGCCTCGCCCCGGGTAATCGCTGCAAGAAAGCCCGCCTTGACGTACGCCGCCTCATCGACCCCGGCAGGGACATGCTGGGTCAATAATTCCAGCAGGTAGTCTGCTTCGCCAGACGGTGGATTTTTGATCAGCTCCACCAGCTCCGCGGTCTGCTGTGCGTCTAGCGGCTTCGGCGGAATGCCCTCACGGGCGCGTTCTTCGGTGTGTTCTCGGTATGCCTGTAGCATTGCGGTATTCTCGTCGGTCAATTATTCGTTGGTCTAGCTGTGGTTGAATCAGCGTTTTTCAATCGGCACGTAGTCGAGATCGATGGCGCCGGTATAGAGCTGGCGCGGACGCCCAATCTTGGCCTCGGAATCCGCCATCATTTCGTTCCACTGCGAAATCCAGCCGATGGTGCGCGCCATCGCGAAAATAACGGTGAACATATTCATCGGGATACCCATCGCCAGAAAGATGATGCCCGAGTAAAAATCGACGTTCGGGTACAGGTTTCGCTGCACGAAGTATTCGTCTTCGAGGGCCACCTTCTCCAGGGCCATCGCGGTCTCCAGCAGCTTTTGCTGTTCGCCGCTGGCTTCCATGTCATTCAACAGCTGGTGGCAGATTTCGCGGATCAGCTTGGCGCGCGGATCGTAATTCTTGTAGACGCGGTGACCGAAACCCATCAGCCGGAAGGAATCGTTCTTGTCCTTGGCGCGGTCGACGAAGGCCTGCAGCGGCTTGCCGGATTCGTTGATATCGATCAGCATGCGCACCACGGCTTCGTTAGCGCCACCATGCGCTGGCCCCCAAAGCGCCGCGATACCCGACGCTACCGCGGCGAACGGATTGGCGTCCGAGCTGCCGGCGAGGCGCACGGTCGAAGTCGATGCGTTCTGCTCGTGATCGGCATGCAGGATCATGATCAGGTCAAGCGCCTTGGCGAGCAACGGGTCGGGGGTATATTCCTCCGACGGCATCGAGAACATCATGTAAAGAAAGTTCTCGGTGTAGTTGAGATTGTTTTTCGGGTAAACGAACGGCTTGCCGTTGGCGTAGCGATAACTCATTGCAGCGATGGTCGGCATTTTCGCCATCAGGCGGTACGCGGTGATCATGCGGTGTTCTTCGTTATGGATATCCATGTGGTCATGGTAGAAAGCGGCAAGCGCGCCGACGCAACCAACCATGATTGCCATCGGGTGCGCATCGCGACGAAAACCGGTAAAGAAGCGGATCATCGCTTCATGCAGCATGGTGTGATTAGTCACCGTGCTTTCGAAATACTCGAGTTCCTCTTTTTGCGGCAGACGGTTATTCAGCAAAAGGAAGCAGACTTCCAGGTAAGAACTATGCTCGGCAAGCTGATCGATCGGGTAACCCCGGTACTGCAGCACGCCGGCATCGCCGTCGAGGAAGGTGATCGCACTGGAGCAGGAGGCCGTGGACATGAATCCGGGGTCGTAGGTGAAATAACCCAGTTCCTTGTAGAGGCGGCCAATATCGATCACCTTGGGTCCCGCGGTCGGTGTATAAATCGGCAGGGTGACTTCCTTTCCCGTGCTGTTATCAATAATCGTTACGGTTTCATTGCTCATTGATTATCCTCAAAGTGTCTGTGTCGGGCCTGTTAACTGGAGTTGTTTTTCTTAACAGGTTCCATTCCGCCCTGGAACGGGCTGGCTGGACGCATCCGAGCCGGTAACTATACCCATTATTGGATAAAGCCGCTAATGCTGTTGACCACTATTAAATTTATTTATCCTGAAAATTAATTCTCGAATCCCGCATAAATACTGACTCCGGGAGTGATCATGATTTAACAGCATGAACGTCAGAGAGCATTATTGTTGACAATAACTCAAGTTATCTGCATATTTTGGCCAAATTTTACAGATATTGGTCATTATTGTTGACAATTTATGCCTGAAACCATTCCAGTTTCCACTACCGAGGATGCGCTCGAGCCACCTACCCTGGCGCGCCGCGCTTTCGACAGCATCAAGTCCGACATCATCGACGGAGAGCTGGCACAGGGTACCAAGATCGTCGAGTCCGACCTGGCGCTAAAGTACGGTATCAGCCGCGGACCGCTGCGTGAGGCAATCCATCGGCTCGAGCAGATAAAGCTGATCGTACGCATCCCGCACGCCGGCTCGCGCGTGGTCACTCTGGATGCGCGGATGATGCAGGACATCTACGAGGCGCGCGAGGCGCTCGAGGGCATGGCGGCCCGACTCGCCGCGCGGTTGATGCCAGACAACGAGATCGCAAGCCTGTCGGCGCTGCTCGATCAGCACGAGGCGGCGATCAGCGAAACCGAGGGCAAGGCCTATTTCCAGCGCGAGGGCGACATCGATTTTCACTACCGGATTGCCGTCGCCAGCCAGAACCAGTGGATCCTGGAAAACCTGAACGGTGAACTTTACCAGCTGATTCGCATGTGCCGGCGTCAATCGGGGCAAATCCCGTCGCGTGCGCAAACCGCGCTCAGCCAGCACCGCCAGATCGCCGTCGCGATCGCGCAGCGCGACGAAGAACTTGCCGAACTGCTCATGCGCCGCCATATCAGCGGCGCCTGGAAAATCGTACGAAAAATACTCGAGGATCAACATGACTCAAATTAACTCGCCAGGTCTCGCACTGCGCCAGGCCGTGAACGCTAACAACCCGCTGCAGGTAGTCGGCACGGTCAATGCCTACAGCGCGATCATGGCGCAGAAATGCGGCCATAAAGCCATTTACCTGTCGGGCGGTGGCGTCGCCGCCTGCTCCCTCGGAACCCCGGATCTCGGCATCAGCACCCTGGCCGACGTGCTCGAGGACGCACGACGCATTACCGACGCCAGCGATCTTCCACTGCTGGTCGATGTCGATGTCGGCTGGGGCGGTGCATTCAATATCGCGCGCTGCGTTCGGGAAATGATCCGCGCCGACGTCGCCGGCGTGCACATCGAAGACCAGGTGATGCAGAAGCGCTGCGGTCACCGACCCAACAAGGCGATCGTCTCCAGTGCGGAAATGGTCGATCGCGTCAAGGCCGCGGTCGACGCGCGCAGCGACGAAAACTTCGTCATCATGGCGCGCACCGATGCGCTCGCGGTAGAAGGCATGGGGGCTGCGATCGAGCGTGCCCAGGCCTGCGTCGCTGCCGGTGCCGACATGATCTTCCCGGAAGCCATGACCGAGCTCGAGCAATACCAACAGTTCGTCGACGCGGTAAAGGTGCCGGTGCTGGCCAACATCACCGAATTCGGCGCCACACCGCTGTTCACCACCGAACAGTTGGCCTCGGTCGGAGTCAAGCTCGCGCTCTACCCGCTGTCCGCATTCCGTGCCGCGAGCCTGGCGGCTCTGACCGTGTACCAGCACATTCTGCAGGACGGCACGCAGCAGCAGGTGGTCGACAGCATGCAGACGCGCATGGAGTTATACGACTTTCTCGATTACCACGATTACGAAAAAACCCTGGATAAACTATTCAGCGAGGAGACATCATGAGTGACACACCCGGATTCAAACCCAAAAAGTCGGTTGCGCTGTCCGGCACCGCGGCCGGCAATACCGCCATTTGCACCGTCGGTAAGACCGGTAACGACCTGCACTATCGAGGCTATGACATTCTTGATGTCGCGGAACAATGCGAATTCGAGGAAATCGCCTACCTGATCGTGCATGAAAAGCTGCCTACCCACGCTGAACTCGCGGCCTACAAGGACAAGCTGAAATCGATGCGCGATATTCCGCAGGCGGTCAAGACCGTGCTGGAACAACTGCCGGCCAGTACCCACCCGATGGATGTCATGCGCACCGGCTGTTCCGCGCTGGGCTGCCAGGCACCCGAGGATGCCGACCACAACGTCGAGGGCGCGCGCAACATCGTCGATCGCCTGATGGCCTGTTTCGGTTCGATGCTGGTTTACTGGTATCACTACAGTCACAACGGCAAACGCATCGAACTGGTCACCGACGACGATTCCATCGGCGGACATTTCCTGCACCTGCTGCATGGCGAGCCGCCGCGTGAATCCTGGGTCAAGGCGATGCACGTGTCGCTGATTCTCTACGCCGAGCACGAGTTCAACGCCTCTACTTTTACCGGGCGCGTGGTTGCCGGCACCGGTTCGGACATGCACTCCTGCCTCACCGCCGCCATCGGCGCGCTGCGAGGTCCCAAGCACGGCGGCGCCAACGAAGTCGCCTTCGAAACCCAGTCACGCTATAGCTCGCCGGACGAAGCCGAGACCGATATCCGCCAACGCGTCGCTAACAAGGAAATCGTGATCGGTTTCGGCCACCCGGTTTATACCGTCAGCGACCCGCGTAACGAAGTCATCAAGCGCGTCGCCAAAAGCCTGTCCGAGGAAAACGACGACATGCTGATGTTCGACGTGGCTTCGCGTCTCGAATCGGTAATGTGGGAACTGAAAAACATGTTCCCCAACCTGGACTGGTTTTCCGCGGTTTCCTACAACCAGATGGGCGTGCCGACCGACATGTTCACACCGCTGTTCGTAATCGCCCGCACCTCGGGCTGGGGTGCGCACGTGGTCGAGCAGCGCCAGGATGGGAAAATTATCCGGCCCTCGGCAAACTACACCGG
>CAMYON010000110.1 GCA_947260025.1 uncultured Gammaproteobacteria bacterium | reverse complement strand
TGGACGACGATCAGGCTCGGGCCGGCATGGTTCATGGCGTTTGCCATTGCCTGCTGCAAACCGGGCAGGCTGCTGACCCTGACGCCCGGGCAGCCGAAGGCCTCGGCGAGCTTGACGAAATCGGGCGCTAGCGGGTTGACGCCGATTTCGGGAATACTGCGCTTGATCATGCCGTCGCGGATCATCGCGTAGCTGTCGTTGTGCCAGATGATGATCGGGATGCTGAGTTTTTCCTCGACCGCGGTGGCGAGCTCGTTGACCGTGAACATGAATCCGCCGTCGCCGACCAGCGCAACCGCGATGCGGTCGGGCAGCGCCAGCTTGCTGCCGATCGCTCCCGGCAGTGCGCAGCCGAGGGTGCCGAAACCGGCGGGGTAGAACCAGGTGCGCGGCAGGAAGGTTTTCATCGCCGCGGTGCCGGTGTACACCGGTTGTGTGATGTCGCCGAACACGATGGCGTTGTCGGGCAGCAGTTTCCTCAGCGCATCGAGCAGCACGATGTGCTGGCGCTCGACCGCGTTGTAATCGGCCGCCTGCTGTTCCCGCAGTGATTCGAGTTCGGCCAGGGTATCGCCGGCGGCGGTTTTGATTTCGCGCCCGTCGAGCACGGTCAGCAGTTGCTGGCAGGCGACGCGGGCGTCGCCCAGTACCGCGATATCTGCCGGGAACACGTCGCGGAAACGCGCCGGATCGATGTCGACGCGGATTAGCTTGCCGTTGATTTTGAGATCGTAGATAAAGCTGTCGGCTTCCGCCAGCTCGGTGCCGATGGCGAGCACGACATCGGCCCTGGCGAGATACTGCTGTATCGTCGGGCTGATGATGCCGCCGCCGAGGCTCAGCGGGTTGCGGTCGGAGACGATGCCCTTGCCGGCGTTGGAGGCGATGACACCGGCGTTGAGGCGCTCGGCCAGCGCGGTAACCCCGGCCGATGCCAGCTGGGCGCCGCCGCCCACGACCATGACGGTGCGCTTCGCCTTCGTCAGCAGGTCGGCCGTGGCGTTGATTTCATACAGCGCGGGCGTGGGCAGTTTAGCCGTCGCCTGTGCGTTCCAGTCCTCGGTTACCGGCATTTCCATAACGTCGAGCGGAATCGCGATGTGCACCGGGCGCGGGCGTTGCGAGCGAAAGATGCCGAAGGCCTGCGCGATCAGCCCGGGCAGCTCGACCGGGTCGAGCACCATTTCGCTGAAGGCGGTAATCGGCCGCGTAATCGCGCACAGGTCGGTGGTTTCGTGCAGGCGTCCCCAGCCGCGGCCGAGCGACGCGCTGTCGTTGGCGCTCGAAATCACCAGCATCGGGATCGAGTCGGCGTAGGCCTGGCCGATGCCGGTGCTGGCGTTGGTTACGCCGGGGCCGGTAATCAGCGTGCACACCCCGGGTTCGCCGGTGACGCGGGCATAGCCGTCCGCCATTAAGCTCGCACCCTGTTCGTTGCGCGGCGTGATTGCTCGCAGCTTGCTGTGCTCGATGCCGCGGTAAAGCTCGAGCGTGTGTTCGCCCGGGATCCCGAACACGGTGGTGACGCCATAGGCTTCGAGCAGCTGCATCAGGGCTTCGCCACAGGTCTTGCTCATCGGTATTTTTCCACCATCGTCGGATTCGAATGCCGATGCTACGTTTAGTCATAGAGACTCGTCAATCGGCATTATCGCGTCTAGAATGCCTCCCATGTCCGCGCAAACCACGAAATTGCTGCAGCAGCTCGAGGCCATCGTCGGCGAAGACGGTATCCTGAGCGGTGCCGCGCTCGCCGGGCGCAGTGCCGGCATCTGGTCCAGCTCGGCGCTGCAGGCGCTGGCGCTGGTGCGGCCGCGCTCTACCGACGAGGTGTCGCGGGTGATGCGAGCCTGCCACGCGGCGGGGCAGGTGGTGGTGCCGGCGGGCGGCATGACCGGGCTTGCCGGCGGCCATTGGTCGACCGCCGCGGATATCGTGTTGTCCACCGAACGCATGAACCGGATCGAAACGATGGATGCGCGTGCCCGCACCATGGTAGTGGAGGCCGGCGTGATCCTGCAAACCGTGCACGAGCGGGCGGCCGAGGACGGGCTCATGTTCGCGCTCGACCTGGGCGCGCGCGCTTCCTGCACTATCGGCGGTAATATCGCGACCAACGCCGGCGGCGTGCGCGTGCTGCGCTACGGCATGATGCGCGACCAGGTGCTGGGCCTCGAGGTGGTGCTCGCCGACGGCACCGTGGTTTCGTCGATGTTCGACGTGCTGAAGAACAATACCGGTTACGACCTGCGGCAAATGTTTCTCGGCTCGGAAGGCACGCTCGGGATCGTCACGCGCGCCGTGTTGCGGCTGCACGAAGCGCCGCTCGCAACCGAGACCGCGCTGCTGGCGGTGCCGACCTGGGACCAGGTCATGGAACTGCTGCGTTACTTCGACGCCGCCTTGCCCGGCGCGTTGGCTGCCTTCGAAGTGCTGTGGCGCGACCAGTACCAGCTCAACACCGGGCCCTGCTCGAGCGTAGATCCGCCGCTGGACGGCGATCCGCCGTTTTACATCCTGATGGACGTATTCATTGCCGATATCGACCAGGGGCGCACCAGGCTCGAAGCATTGTTGACTACATGCCTGGAGCAGGGCGAGATCGTCGACGGTGCGCTTGCCGCTTCCGAGACCGAGCGCGCCCGCTTCTGGCAGATTCGCGAAAACTTCGAACCGGAGCAGAAAAAGTTCGACCTGATTTATGGATACGACGTCAGCCTGCCGCTGGAGGCGATGGCGGACTACGTCGAATCGGTGCGCTCCGAACTGACCACGCGCTTTGCCGACGCGGAGTTGTTTGCCTACGGCCATGTCGGCGACGGCAACCTGCATTTTTCGATTTACCCGGGTCGGGCGCGCGACCGCGACGCAATCGACGAAATGGTTTACTTCCCGCTGCGGGCGCTGCACGGGTCGGTGTCGGCCGAACACGGCATCGGTCTCGAGAAAAAGGCTTACCTCGAGTACACCCGCAGCGCGGCGGAGATCGAACTCATGCGCAAGACCAAGCGCATGATGGATCCCGACAATATCCTGAATCCCGGCAAGCTGTTCGATCTTTAAGTCGACTTTCCTGAGTTTTTACTCTGACCCAAATTTATTCGGATAGCGTCGGCGTCCTGGGGGAGGTTAAAGCAGGGAAACGATCGCCAGGCCGACGACGATCACCAGCGCCAGCGCCATTGCGCTATTAATCAGGAAATGGGTGCGCGGGCTCAGGTCGAGCTGGTTGACGAGATTCCCCGCGGCCAGCCACAGCAGGTGGATGGGTATCCAGATCAGGTTGATTACGAGAAACTTGATAAACGTTTCCGCGACCAGCGACTCGGGAACCAGCACGAAGCCGGTGAACCAGGTCATGTTGACCGCATAGGCCTTGGGATTGATGATCTGCAAAATCAGCGCGTCGCGTATCCCCGGAATTTCTTCGGCATGGATGAAGGCGATTTTTTTGCCGGCGAAGGCGATGCGAGTCGCGATGTAGAGCAGGTACAGCGCCGATAACACCAGCAGGGTGTTACGTGCCCAGGTGGTCGCCAGGATGATTGCCGCGAGACCGGAAACGACGATCAGCGCCACGAGATTGGTGCCGATGCACAGCCCGAAAACGTAGCGTAAGCCCGCCCTGAAGCCGAATGCGGCGCCGACCCCGGCGGTCGATAGCACGCCCGGCCCGGGGGTGATCAGCAGCAAAAATACGGCGAGGATGAAAGCAAGCATGGATGGAGAGTGTAACGTAACCATGCCTGTAGGTGATGCCCAATCGTGGCTATGCGCCGTTTACCGATGAGATCTTGTCGAGTCAACGGTGCCTGCCCGCACCAATGCAGGATATAATCCCGGCCTGTGAAAATATTCAGAAACGGTAGATGAGATTCGATTCGGTGTTCAAATCCTTGCTCGCTCTCGGGTTTTTGCTGCCTGCCATGATGGCCGGGGCGGGCGAGTGGCAACCGCGGCAACTGCTGCAGTTTACCGGCGACTCCTGCCAGTCATGGGAAACGACCGCCGCGCCGGCGGTGGGTTATGCCGAAGCGCCGGCCAGCCAGTCGGAAATCATGTTCCGTGGTACGCAGATCGGCACCCGTTTCCATCTACAGGTGGATGAGGCTTACCGGGTCGAACTCGACGTTATCGATCGCAGCGGCCGGCCGACGCGCTTCGTCGGTTCGCTTTACAACAGATTTGGCGATCCGCTGGTGCTGGTAGCGCTGGACTTGGACTGCGAACTGCAGGTTGCGCGCCAGATCCGCTATAACGAAAACGGTCAGGCGACCAGCATCGTGTCGCTCGATGCAGCGCTCGAGCCGCAGGGTGAACCCGACTGGCTTAATCCGCCCCTTCAATTCGTCGAACGAAACGACGACAAGGTGTTGAAGCATCCCGGAGATGCAACTCCGCTGCGCGTCGGCATGGTCGACTCAGGCGTCAATTACCGCCTATCGGAGATCAACCGTCGCCTGGCCAGGGATGAGAACGGTCGACTCATCGGATTCGATTTCTGGGAAATGGACGACTTGCCGTTCGATGCGCACCCGGTCGACTCCGGCTTCTTCGTGCAGCGCCACGGTACCCGAACCGCGTCGCTGCTGTTGCGCGAGGCGCCGGGTATCGAGCTGGTGCCCTATCGTTATCCGCGACCCGACATGTCGCGCATGCAGGCGCTGGTAGAACACGCGGCCAGTAACCAGGTCAGCATCGTCGGCATGCCGCTCGGCAGCAACCGGCAGGAAGACTGGGCCGACTTCGCGCGTGCCGCGCGCGCTCATCCCAACATGCTGTTTATCGTTTCGGCCGGCAACGACGGGCGCGATATCGATGAACGCCCGGTTTACCCAGCCGCGCTCGGTCTCGATAACATCGTGGTGGTGACTTCCGCTGACGATTTCGTGCGGCCGGCCGTGCGCACCAACTGGGGCCGAATATCGGTCGATTACCTGGTGCCGGCGGAACGCCTCGACGCCATCGATTATTCCGGCAAGCCGACCCGGGTTTCGGGATCGAGCTACGCGGTGGCGCGCGTCACGGCACTTGCCGCCCGGCTCAAGATGTCGCGCCGCGACCTGCGCGCGGCCGATATCGTTGCCGAATTGCGCAAGCGCTACGGCGCTCCGGGCAGTGGCGCGCTCGACTGGGTCAGCGGCGGTTACATCGCGGATCCGCTCGCCGCGGCGCCGATACGGCTGGAGCCGTTACCCGATCTGGACATAAATCGGCCTGACACCAAAGCCGGAGTTTTCCTGCCGCTGGAGGTGCTGGTACTCGACCCGCGCTGGACGCAGCGGGCGGTCGAACAGGCCGTGCAAAAGACCTACGACATTCTCAGGCAATGCAAGCTGCTCGCAGGAGATGTTTCGGTGCGCGCTTTCGACGGCGACGATTACCTGCGCGACCTGTCCACCGGCAGCGCGCGTACGCTGCTCGAGGCGGTCGACTCAAAACGCGCGACGGTGGTGTTTGCGCGCGACACGCGCATGCAGGCGCAGTTTACCGGCGAGGCTTTCGGCATCGGCAATACCCGCATGCGGCCGTGGCTCACCAATAGCGTCTGGCTGATGCTGGACGTGGATGATCCTGGCATCGCGCTCGCGCACGAGCTCTACCACGTGCTCGCCAACAACGGCGATCATGTCGCTGGAGTCGCCAACCTGATGCAGGGCCGCACCCGGCCCGACAGCACCCAATTGACGCCCGAACAGTGTCAGCTTGCCGTGGTCAACGGTATCGCCAACCGCCTGCTGCAGGACTAGCAGCAACAGGGCCAGCGGGCTCGATCAGGACTGAAATCGTTGCAGCATTTCGGCGCGTATCCGCCAGGCCTGGGTGTCCGCGTTCAGCTCGACGTCATCGTTCGTAACCACCTGGTCTTTTGCAACCGCTCGTTTCAGCCTGATGTCGCTGGCAAGCCCGATCGGCAGGGCGCCCCTGGCGACGCTGGTGCTGGCGGGCATCAACTTGCCCCAGACGGTGTAGCCGCCCTCGCCATCGAGAGTTTCGCCGGGCTCGAGGTCGCGCTTGGCCACGGCGACCGCGTCGGCGTTGAAACTGATCGGGCTGCCGGTCGGGCGCCCGCGCAGCGCCGCGCTCAGAATCGAGATATTGAGCTCGAGCCCGATCAGGTGGAACGGCTTGTACATCGCCGAGTAGCGGCCGCTGTCGTCGGTATTCATGCCGTATTGCCGGAAGCAGGCGGCGCTGTAATCGTTGGGCGCCTCGAACACGCAGTACACGCCCCAGCGCAGGTCGCGCTCCACGTCAGCGCCGTTGCGCTCGAGGCTGGAGACGACTTCGACCTGACCGTCGAACTCGAGCTGACCGCCGGCGCTGGCTGGACGCAGTACCTGGGCCAGGTCGTCGGCGCCGCAGGGCGGAAACGCGAGCCCGTCGCTCGGCGCCCGCAGGTCGGCGGCGTTGGCGATCGCCGCCATTTCGATCGCCGACTTGGTGCCGTCGAGGAAGGAGTTGAACATCTGGCTGCGCATGCCGGCCGCGGCGGCCTGCTCGGCGCTGAGCCCGTAATGCGACCAGACGGTATCGGGGGTCGAATAGTGGTAGTCGGGCAGGTACTTGGTGCCCTTGCCGGCGGCGACGACCTTGAAACCGCAGCTGCGCGCCCAGTCGACCATTTCCATCGTCAGCGCCGGTTGATCGCCGTAGGCCATCGAGTAAACGATGCCCGCCTGTTTTGCCTGCAGCGCGAGGTAAGGACCGGCCAGCACGTCGGCCTCGACGTTGACCATGATCACGTGCTTGCCGTACTCGCAGCACAGCAGCGCGTGTTTGATGCCGGCCGCGGGATGCCCGGTAGCCTCGACCACGACGTCGATCGAGTCGCTGCGGATCAGGCGCTCCGCATCATCGATGAAATTACAGGCGGCGATGCGCGCTTCGTCCCATCCGACCTCGCGGCAATTGGCCTGCGCATGCGCCGGATCCAGGTCCGCGATGGCGCTGACCGTAAGCCCGGGCGTGGTCGGGACCTGCGCCAGGAACATCGAGCCGAATTTACCGGCGCCGATGAGCCCGACCCGGACCGGGCGATTATCGCTTTCATGTTGTAGCAATGACGAGTA
>CAMYON010000109.1 GCA_947260025.1 uncultured Gammaproteobacteria bacterium | reverse complement strand
GATTTTTTTCATGGTATCGACCACTTTTGATACCACCTCGCAGCTCAAGATCAGGTTCCCCGAAGCCAGCCAGGCGCAGACCCAGGATCCTCCGCGAAAACTCAATCTGCTGATCGACGCCAACGGCCGCTTCTTTCTGAACTCGCGTGAACTGACCAATAGCAAGAGTGCAACGCTGCGAGCAGCGCTCGAGCGCGCCATGGATGGCGTCCTGTTACCGATCGTGATCCAGTCAGATGCCGATTCACCGGTGCAATCCCTGGTTACCGCGATGGATGTTGTCAGTCAATTGGGCCTGAAACAGGTATCGATTGCCACCACGCGCCCGATCGAATAGGCAAATCAGCAAAGTGAAATCGATTCAGGGTAATTTGACGGGCTTCAAGGCTTATCGCGCGCTACTCGCAATGGCGTTCGAGCATAAGCTCTATTTCCTGTTGGCGGTTATCGGCATGATCATCTTCGCCGCCTCCGACGCGGCTTTCGCCTACATGATGAAGCCGTTGATGGACGAAGGCTTTATCGATCGCGATCCCAATATCATCAAGTTGATACCGTTCGCAATCGTGGGCATATTCTTGGTGCGTATGGTCGCGGTATTTCTGCGCAGTTACTGCATGAGCTACATCGGGCGCAATGTAATCAACAGCCTGCGGCGCATGATGTTCGAGAAGCTGTTGACTATGACCAGTGATGAATATGACCAATCTTCGAGCGCCTCCATCGTGGCGCGTTTTTCCTACGACGTGGAGCAGGTTTCGAAAGCCGTTTCGTCGTCATTGACGGTTTTCATTCAGGATACCCTGCGTATTATCGTGTTGCTGGGTTACATGATCTGGTTGAACTGGCAGTTAACCGCGATCTTCCTGATAGCCGGACCGGTTGTATTTTTGATCGTGGTCAAAATATCGGGGCGTTTCCGCGTTATCAGTCGAAATATCCAGCAGTCGATGGGTGGGGTGACCCAGGTCGCCCAGGAAGTAATCGACGCTAACCGCATCGTCAAGATTTTCGGCGGTGACGAATTCGAACGCAACAAGTTCGAGCGGAAGAACCGGGCCAATCTGAAACTGCATCTAAAAATGTCGATTGCTCAGGCAGTCAGCATGCCGTTGATCCAGCTGGTGGTGGCTATCGCGTTCGCGGCAATCGTTGCCTTTGCGACCTCTGAATCGATGCGCGACATCATTTCTACCGGTGACTTCGTATCGTTTTTGTTTGCGATGACGATGCTGCTGGCGCCAATGCGAGTGCTGTCTTCGATCAATGCGAGCATCCAGAAAGGCATTGCTGCCGGTGAAAGCGTGTTCGAACTGACCTCGCGTGACAGCGAGCGCAACGAGGGTCAGCTCAAACTCGAGCGCGCCGAAGGCAGTTTGAAATTCGACAAGGTCGTGTTGTGCTATCGACGCAGCGAGCAGCGCGTACTCGATGAAATAAGCTTCGTGGTCGACCCGAAACAGACGGTAGCGATCGTCGGCCGTTCCGGCAGCGGTAAATCGAGCCTGGTGAACCTGATACCCCGGCTGTACGAGATCGACAGCGGCGATATCATGCTCGACGGTCAACCTATCGATGAATACAGTATTGCCGATCTGCGGCGCCAGATTGCCTACGTTGGCCAGGATGTGCGTCTGTTCAACGATACTATACGCAATAATATTGCCTACGGCGTGGTCAACCAGGTCGATGAAGCGCAGATAATGGAAGCCGCCAGGCAGGCGTATGCCTGGGAGTTTATCAAGGATTTGCCGGACCAGCTCGATACCGAGGTTGGCGAGAGCGGTGTCCTGCTATCCGGTGGGCAACGCCAGCGTATCGCAATTGCCCGGGCGCTACTGAAAGATGCCCCGATACTGATTCTCGACGAGGCGACCTCGGCGCTGGATACCGAGTCGGAACGCTTCATCCAGCATGCGATGGAGCACTTGATGGAGGATCGCACCACCCTGGTGATCGCGCATCGCCTGTCGACGATCGAGCATGCCGACCATATCCTGGTGATGGACAGTGGCAAGATCCTCGAACAGGGCACCCACGCCGAATTGCTGGAGAAAGACGGTATCTATGCCAGGCTCCACTCGATGCAGTTCCGCGATGGCAATGAAGGCGATCTGCAAACTGGCGACGCCAGGCCAAAGATCATTCGCTCGTCGGTGCTCAACAAATCCCTGATACAAAACTGGGTTAGCCTGTCGTCGCATAAACGACAGGGCTGGTGGCTCTGGTCGATGAATCCGCTGTCGATTCTGCTAATGCCTTTGTCGTTGGTATTTTACCTGTTGAGCAGCCTGCGGCGGCTGGCTTACCGGCTTGGTCTCAAGCGGTCGCGGCAGCTCCCGGTTACGACCATCGTGGTCGGTAACATTACCCTCGGCGGCAATGGCAAAACCCCGATCGTGGTTGCGCTGTACCAGCTGTTGCGCGACAGGGGTTATCAGCCGGCGATCATAACGCGCGGCTACAAAAGTGGAAACGAGCACAGGGTCCAGATCCTGCACGATGGCATCACCGACCATGCGGCCGGCGATGAAGCCAACATGATGTCGGAGATCTGTCGCTGCCCGATCGGGGTCGGTTCGAACCGGACCGCCGCCGCCACGCAAATTCTCGAGCAGTACCCGGACACCGACATCATCCTGTCGGATGACGGCTTGCAGCACTATGCGCTCAAACGCGACATCGAGATCGCGGTATGCCGCTACCTGTCACTGGGCAATGGCTTGATGCTGCCCGCGGGACCCTTGCGTGAGCCACGCGCTCGTTTGCGGCAGGTCGACATCACCATCGATCGCGACAGTGACCAGGTGATCGAGGCGCTGGGCGAGGTCTGGAACCTGTCGGATCCGGATCGGCGACGTCATATCAGCGAGTTCCAGGGGCGCCAGGTGCACGCAATGGCCGGGATTGGTTTTCCCGAAATCTTTTTTGCCAGCCTGATGCAGATGGGTATCGACGTCATCGAGCACGAATTTCCGGATCATCACGAATTCAGCGCCCAGGACTTGAATCTGAAACCAGAACTGCCGATTCTTGTAACCCACAAGGATGCGGTAAAATTGAAGGGTCTGGCCCGTGAAAGTATCTGGGTGGTGCCACTTAGCATCGAGTTAAGCGACGAGCTGACCGGCCAGATAATGCAACTACTGGAGAGCCGACACCGTGGATAAACATTTACTGGACATACTGGTCGACCCGGTGACCAAGGGGCCACTGATTTACGACAAGAAGCAGCAGGAGCTGATATCGCGCGCGTCGCGCCTGGCCTATCCGATTCGGGATGGCATCCCGGTCATGTTGCCGGAGGAGGCCAGGGAACTGACCAGCGAAGAGGTCGAGGCATTGGGTTGAGTCGATGAAACCCGAATTTCGCATCGTTATTCCGGCGCGGTACGCCTCGGTAAGGCTGCCCGGCAAGCCTTTACGAAAGATTTGCGGCAAGCCGATGATCGAATGGGTTTACCTGGCTGCCCGCGAGGCCGAAGCTACCGAAGTCGTGGTGGCAACCGACGACCAGGGTATCGCCGATGCCGTGACCGCGTTCGGCGGTTCTGCCTGTCTTACCGACAGCGAGCACCGCAGCGGTACCGATCGGATTCTCGAGGTCACGCAAAAACTGGGCTGGAGCGAAGACTGCATAGTGGTGAATCTGCAGGGAGACGAGCCGTTGATGCCGGCGGCCAACATCGTCCAGGTGGCTCAAAACCTCGCCAGTCACGACTCTGACATGGCAACCCTGCATAAGCCCATCGATGCCGCCGCGGCCCGCGATCCTAACCAGGTCAAGCTGGTGCGGGACAAAAACGGCTATGCCCTGTACTTCAGCCGCTCGGTAATTCCCTTCGATCGCGGCGGAGCGGTCGACGAATACCTCGGGCATATCGGCATCTACGCCTACCGGGTCGGCTTTCTCGAAACCTTCAGCAGCTTGCCGCCCTGCGAGCTCGAGCTTGCCGAATCGCTAGAGCAGTTGCGCGCCCTGTGCAACGGTTACTCGATTCACAGCGACGAGGCGAACGCCAGCCCGGGCCCCGGGATCGACACCGAGGAAGACCTGGTGCGAGCGACCGCGATCATGGAGTCGAAACGGGCGTGAAATACCGCTGGAAACTCGAGAGTCATCGCACCCTGTTCGAAAAGTATTTCAGGCTGGACGAATACAGTATTTCCCATGAATTGTTCGGCGGTGGCGACAGCCCGGTGTTCACCCGCGAGATTTTCGAGCGCGGCGTGGTGGTGGCGGTGCTGCCCTACGACCCCCAGCGCGGTAAGGTCGTTTTGATCGAGCAGTTCAGGGCCGGCGCCATAGACGATACCGACGGACCCTGGCTGGTGGAATGCGTCGCCGGGGTTATCGATGCCGGTGAATCCGAGGAGCAGGTTGCGTTACGCGAGTGCGTCGAGGAAGCCGATTGCAATATCGAACGGCTGGAAACGATCAGCAATTATTATGTCAGTCCCGGCGGAACCAGCGAGCACTGCAGCCTGTTCTGCGGCATCGTCGACAGCGAGGGCGTTGGCGGGATTCACGGTTTACCGCACGAGCACGAGGATATCCGGGTAATGGTTATCGATGCCGAGCAGGCCTATGCCTGGGTGCGCGAGGGCAGGATCAGGTCGTCGGCTACCATCATCGCGCTGCTGTGGCTGGAATTGAACGAATCCCGGCTGCGAGCCGAGTCAGTATAAAATTAACATCGCAGACCAGTTCTCGATTGCCTGGTCTATCGGTGGGTATCGTATCAGTACCTGAAGGTGCCGAATGCTAGTGATCCTTACTAAACCAGCTTGCGATAAATACCGCCACGCTTAATATCGACAGAGCCGCGGATAAAACCAGCAACACCTCCGCCATGCTAATGTCGAAGACGATGAGCGGAGTGTAGCCGCAGGAAGTCTGCACTTCGAACAGCCATGGGAACCATTGATCCAGCGCGAACCAGGGCGGCATACCGAGATCCATCTCGCAATCCCCGAAGATCCATCCGCGTTCCACCGCGAGCACGCGCCATGAGCGCTCCAGCAGTCCGAGCATGATAACGATGTTAACCCCGTGGAAAAGCCGTCTCGCCGGGGCTGAAGCGTTGAACACCAGACCCAGAAACCCCAGCAGGACGAACGCCATAACCCAGATTCGCACGTGGATACAGAGCGTGCAGGGCCACTCGTCGAGTACGTACTGGTAGTAGAGCGCGGCAGCCTCGAGAGAGATACCGAGAACTGCCAGGGCGACCCAGTAACGACGCTGGTGACTTAGACTGATTAAAAATTGACCCATTGTTTAGCTTAGACCCGGTCGACGATCGGCAGTTCGGCGGCGGCTCGCTTGCTCAGAAGTTCCGCGCCCGATTCGGTGATCACAATATTTTCCTCGTGCACCATCATCTTGTTATCACCGCAGTCCATACCGGGTTCAAGCGTGATGACCATACCGGGCTCCAGCGGGGTGTTATCGCTGGCGGTAATCGAGGGCCATTCGGTAAGCTGGGCGCCCAGGCCGTGACCCATGCGCCCGACCTCGTTGCTGGTTGCACCGCCGGCTTCGAGCACCGACCACATCGCCTGCCATACGTCGGTCGTGGTGGCGCCGGGCCGGGCCGCCGCCAGGCCGGCATCGGTGCTGCGAAAAACGGTTTCATACGTTTGCCGGGCATTATCGGACGCGTGACCAAACGCGTAGTTACGATCGAAATCGCAATAATAGCCGTCGTACACGCTGCCGGTATCGATAATCAGGATGTCTCCGTCTTCGAGCTTGCGATCGCGGGGGCCCATGATGATATCGCCGTACCCGTCGTTGCCCGAGGCCGAGACTATATACGGAACGTGGTCGGCGCCACGTTGCAGCAGGTCGACGCGCAATGCCTGCACGATTTCGCGTTCACTCTGGCCCCGCTGCGCGAAACCGGGCAGGGCATTGAAACCGTCCGACGCGAGTTCGCAGATGTATCTTATTTTTTCGATTTCGGCCGCCGACTTGACGCTGCAGAGCTTTAGCATTAGCGCGGCGCAGTCGACCAGTTCCAGCGTCGACAGCTCGTCCTCCAGCCGCCGGTAATCCCGGGCTGGCATGCGCAAATAGCTCTCGGCGCCCAGCGTCAGTCCGATACGTCCAAAGTGTATCGGAAGCTCCCTGATGGTCGAAAGCAGTAGCGAAACACCATCGTCCTCGGGCCGGGGTGAAGCCCAGCTGCGAATATCCTCGATCCAGGTTTGGTGCATGCCGGCCACGCCGATGGTTGGAATCACCGCTATCGGTTTGCCACTCGCGGGCAGCAGCAAAAACCAGGGTCGGGTCGGGCTTTGCCAGAACTGGGTCAAAAAACCACTGAAATATCGCACCTGCGCTTCGGTGGTGAGTAACATGGCATCGAGTTGCTGTTCACGCATCATGCGCTGCGCGCTCTCGGTCCTGGATTCGAATTCGCGCTGCGTAAAGCCGCGCTCGGGCTGCGGTGCGGGCATCAGCTCCCTACCAGTTGTTGATACAGTTCCTGATCGGTCGCGCCCTCGGTGCCGATTACGAAGACCAGGCTGGACTCATCCAGTCCTAACGTGGCCGCCAGTTGCGGGTCTTCGCGGGCGGCGATCGCCGCCCCGAGGCCGGCAACCGCCGATTCACCAGCCTCGATAGCTGGATTGTTGGCGGCGAGCAGGCGCATGCAGGGTGCGACCGCGTCTTCGCTCATCGTCATGAAATCATCGGCGCCGGTATGCAGGACTTTCCACGCCAGCAGCGAAACCTCGCCGCATGAAAGACCGGCCATCAGGGTTTCGAGATCGCCCTCGACCGCCACCGGCTCGCCCGATACGGCCGATTGCTGCAGGCAATTTGCCTGCTCGGGTTCGACCACGATAAAACGCGGCCGGCGTTCGCCCCAGAGTTCCCAGAAGTAGGCGCAGACCGCAGCGGCCAGTCCGCCGACGCCCGCCTGGATGAAAACATGGGTCGGGATCTCGCCCTGCATTTGCTCGACTGCCTCGGCCAGCATCACGGTGTAGCCAATTGCGACATCGCGCGGTATATCCATATAACCGGGGTAGCTGGTATCGGAGACGATGATGCGGTCATGGGCCTGAGCATCGGCATCGGCCTGCTTGACCGAGGCGTCGTAGTTACCATCGATGCGGATT
>CAMYON010000108.1 GCA_947260025.1 uncultured Gammaproteobacteria bacterium | reverse complement strand
CCACCGGCAACCCGCAGGAAGCTGATGTGGCGCGACGGTTTGATCCGGATCTCATGGTTGGCGACCAGCGTCAGCGGGGTAGCGGTGCGCTCCGCGGCGCGAAACAGGATTTCCTTGATCGGGTTCGGGCAAGCGTCAGCGTCAACCCAGATTTTCATGGTGTCGACTCCTGCTCGATAAGCTTACTGTCGCGGCCGGCTTCGAATTGTGGCAGGCCGTCGCGCGGACGTGCCCATTTTGCACCGGAAGCGACGTAAATATGTGCGTCGGGTCGGACCGGGACCTCGTCGTCGAAGCAGCCGAGCGCAATTTCGATAAGATCCGGATCGGCATTGGGACTGGCGAAAGTCAGGCTCGCGCCGCAATTCGAGCAAAAGCGGCGGGTGGTGCCGTTAGCCGCGGTATAGCCCTTGAGCAAGTGCTCGCCAGCGGTCCAGCGGAAATGCTGGCGCCGTGCCTCGGCGATGGTGGCATAGGCCGCGCCGTGAAATTTGCGGCACATCGAGCAATGGCAATTGCCGGTTTGCGGCGCGAATTCGTCGACCTCGAAGCGAATTTGCCCGCACAGGCAACTGCCTTTGTAATGATTGGCCATCGACTCTCTCCATCAGTTGCATCTAGCGCAGCCGATAGTTTACCCGTTTACTCGGCCACGTAGCGAGGGTAGGTCGACTTGCTGCGTTGCGCGAACCCCGGGTCGATCTCGACGCTGGCAAACGGCGAATCCGGATCGGTTTGCGCCAGTATGTCGCCCTCGGGAGAAATGATCCAGCCCAGGCCGCCGCAATCGGCCGCGCTGCCGGGTGGATTCCACAGGTTGGACGACAGGCAATAAGCGCCGGCGCAAACCGCCGTGGCCTGGCCACCGGCAAGCCACTTCGAGGTCGATGCGTGCGGCGTTGCGCGCGGTATGCATAACAGTTCGACACCCGCTCGAGCGTAATGCCTGGCCCATTCGAAGAACCACATCTCGGTACAGATCTGCACCCCGATCTCGAGATCAAGCGCGCGAAAGCTGTCAAACTCGAGCTTGCCGCGCTGATACCAGCTGGCCTCCCAGTAGCCTTCCTCGTCGGGCAAATAATACTTTTCGTGCACTGGTAACACCCGCGGCTCGGGCGTCCACAGGTAAGCCTGGTTGCGAAAAGCGCCAGCGTCGTTGACGATCGGCCGCGTGCCGATAATGGCGCCGGCGCCGAGTTCATCGATTTTCAGAATTTGTTTGGCGTGTGCCTCGACCGCCATCAGCCAGCGCCCGCGTTCGGGCTGTCTTGCAGCGGCGAGCCAGTCATAGAAACACATTTCGGGCAGCAACAGGAACTCGGACTGCGCCTGCTTGATATGGTTGGCGAGATCGTCAAGCATCGGTTGCAGCGCAGCCGGGCGATTGTCGAGCTGGCAGACCGTGACTTTCATCGCACAATCGGTCCCAGGTAAAGCCGGGTGTCGTATTCGAAGACGAGCCGACCGTCGACGGCATGCCTGTCGAACAGCCGCGATAGTTCATCGATCAGGCGCGCATACTCCGGGGTATTTTCGTCGGGACAATAGGACGACGATTTCAATCGACCGGTCAGGCCGTCGAAATCGAACTGTTGATTATTGTCGAAATGGGATACCTGCATCTGCCCGGGGTTGTAAAACTGGGCGATGTCATCGTCCTCCAGGTTCATATGGTTCACCTTGCCATACTCCGGCGCAAGTGCTCGCAGCAGGGCCTCGTAGGCTTGCTGAAACGGCTGCTCCATGCGGCGCTGGTTCCAGATCAGCGCGAGCTTGCCGCCAGGCTTCAGGATTCGGTTGAACTCGGTCTTGCTGGCGTCATTGTTAAACCAGTGAAAGGCCTGGGCCGCGGTGACCAGGTCCACCGATGCGTCGGCGAGCCCGGTGTTTTCGGCATCGCCCTCGATACTGACGAAGTTTTCGTATTCAGCCAGGTATTCCTCGGCCGCCTGGCGCATGTTGGCGTTAGGTTCGACACCATACACGGTGCACCCCTGTTGCAGTAACAGGCGCGTGAAGATACCGGTACCGGAACCGACGTCGGCGATCGAAATGGCATCACGGTTTTGCGATGCCGGCAGCAGTAGCGGCAACAGCGCCTCGGGGTAGCCGGGACGAAACCGGGTGTAGTTGGCGACGCGATCGGAGAAGCGCTGGCGTGGGTCGTTCATGCTGTTCCTGGGCATGTCCCTAGCCGGCTTCGATCTCGGCTACCATTTGCCGGGCCAGCTGTTCCATGCGCGCGAGCCCGACGTCCGCCTTGTCGAGGAACTCGGGTTCGAACTGCGCCGGATCGGCCCAGTATCGGCCGGTGATGTCGCAGCGCTTGGCCAGGGCGCCGAGGTCGAGGTCCTTCAACTCGAAACCGAGCCTGGTCCATTTTTCCGCGAGTTTCGCCTCCTGCGCATGGTCCTGCCTGGCGGTGTCGTTCAGCTTGCGCAGGTAGGCCCGCGTGGTGCGCGCTGCCGTGATGACCCTGCGCAATGCCTTGATCGATTGCCGTTTGCGCGCGTCGCCGGCGCGCCTGAGGTTGTTGAGCCAGGTCCCGAGATGCCTGATCAGTGCCCACAGGCTGATGTCGGTGATTAGCGCCAAGTCAGATCCAGGGGTGGTTACCGATGGTCGTTACGCCGCCTGCGTCGGCGTTGTCTAAGGCCAGGGTTTGCATCAGAATTTTCCGGTTTGGTAGAAAGTGTCCAGCTGTTTGCGGTAAGGCGCCAGGTCGAAGCCATTGGCGTCGAGCCAGTCCTGGCTGTAATAACTGTCGAGGTAGCGTTCGCCGTCGTCGCACAGAATCGAGACCACGCTGCCGGATATCCCCGCGGCGTCGAGTTCGGCGATGATCTGGAACGCCGCGTAGACGTTGGTGCCGGTAGAGCCGCCGCAGCGCCGATCGAGAATAGTCTGCAGAAAGTGAATGGTCGCGTAGGAAGCCGCGTCGGGCACCCTGATCATGCGATCGATCAGGCTCGGCAGGAATGACGGCTCGACCCTCGGGCGGCCAATGCCCTCGACGTTGGAACTCTTGTTACCGGTCAGGCTGAGGTCACCGGTCTGGTAGGCCTCATAGAACACCGAATTTTCCGGATCGGCAACGCAGAGCTGGGTGTCATGGCGCCGGTAACGCAGAAACCTGCCGATCGTGGCCGAGGTGCCGCCGGTGCCGGCGCTGACCACGATCCAGGCCGGTATCGGCGCCGTTTCGCGGCTCATCTGCTCGAACATCGATTCCGCGATGTTGTTGTTGCCACGCCAGTCGGTGGCGCGTTCGGCATAGGTAAACTGATCCATGTAGTGACCGTCGAGCTCGCGCGCGAGACGTTCGGACTCGGCGTAGATATCGCCCGGCTCGACGAAGTGGCACTGTCCGCTGTAAAAGCCTATTTTTTCGATTTTCTCGTGCGAGGTGCTTTTCGGCACCACCGCGATGAACGGCAATCCGAGCAGCTGCGCGAAATAGGCCTCGGAGACGGCTGTGCTGCCAGAGGAAGATTCGATAATCGTCGTACCCTCGTCGATCAGACCGTTACACAGGCCATACAGGAACAGCGACCTTGCCAGGCGGTGCTTGAGGCTGCCGGTAGGGTGGGTGGATTCATCCTTGAGGTACAGGTTGATATTCGGGATTGCCGGTAGCTCGACCTTCAGCAAATGGGTGTCGGCCGAGCGTTTGAAATCCGCCTCGATTTTCGAAATTGCCTGGTTAACCCATGTGCGCATTTTTTGATCTCGTGTTCAGGGTTTAAAGTCTGGCTGAGGCCGATTCGTTGCACCGCCGTCTCGCTCGAGGTTGACGTAGCGACTCTGTCGAAAGGGCGGCGCGCAAACCGCGTAGAAAAGCAGGTCTTGCGCACCGGTATTGGTGATTCGCTGCCGACAATCGGCGGGGATGCGCACCACGTCGCCGGGCTCCACATCGACCGCTGGCAGCTCGGCGATTTCTACCCGGCCCTGGCCGGAGACGATGATGTATCTCTCGCTGATGCCGTCCAGGCTATGCCAGGCGGTGGTTACGCCGGGTTCGACCCTGGCGCGCGCAATCGAAACCAGTTCGTCATCGGCATCATTTGCGATCTCCTGGATATGGCAGCGCTCGTCGGTCTCGAACTCTGCCGCTTCGCGGGCTGGTTTTACCCCGGGCAGCATTCCCGTCTCCAGTTTGTTGCAATCATGTTACTGCCCCGCATGCTGTCCGCAGCTGAGGACATGCCCGTCCGGATCGATAAGGCTGAATTCGCGCATCCTGTAAGCCGTCACCTCGAGCGGTGTTGGCTCGTACCCCTGCGCGATTACGTGTGAGTACAGCGCGACGACATCGTCGGGGTAGAAGTAAAATATTGCCGGCCAGTCGGTATCGACATGCGGATCGCCGATTTGCGGCTCGCTCGGCTTGCGCTCGGTCTCCGATAGCATCAGTTCGGTGTTCCCGGAACGTATCGTGGCCCAACGCCAATCCCTGACCGCAGCGGGATCGCTGACGACATTGAACCCCAGCGCCTTCTGGTAAAAGTCGAGGCTGTCTTCGATGTTCGAGACATTCAGCATCGGGGTCAGGTTTGTGAGTTTCAAGTATCCCTCCGGAAACCTTTGTGCCTGGGTCTGTTGAAATGCGAATGCAGGCGGTAAGACTTTAAAACATTTGATTTGCAGCGGCTAGCGTTTATCAGGATACTCGCGGCATCGAACCGTTTGGGAGCGCTCGAGGTGCCGGTAGAACCTGAACTAACGACCCGGGATACCCTGGGACAGCAGCTTGCCGACGTGTTGCCCGACTTCAACCGCTCGTCCGGCATTCCGCCTGCCTGCTACGCCGATGCCGAGCTGCTGGCCCCGGAACGGCGCGCGGTATTCCTGCAGGGCTGGATTGGGCTCGGCCGCGCCGATCGCTGGCCTGAACCCGGCGATTACTCGGCGCTGGAGATCGGCGGGGTGCCGTTGATCGTGGTGCGCAGCAAATCCGGCGATTTGAAAGCTTTCGCCAACTCTTGCCGCCATCGCGGCAGCCAGATCCTGAGCGGTGACGGTCATTGCAAAAAAATCAAATGTCCTTTTCACTGGTGGACCTACGATCTCGACGGGCGCCTGAAGGTTTACCCGAGGATGGAGAATGCGCTCGATTTCGAACCGGCAGACTACGGTTTAATCGAGTTCCCGCTACGGATTCGGCATGGCTTCGCTTTTGTCAGCTTTGCCGAGAAACTTCCGTCATTTGACGATTGGCTGGCGGATTTCGATGAATACCACCAGGCCTGGGACCTGGATCGCTGGGTCACTACCCGGGTGCGGGACATGGAAGTGAACTGCAACTGGAAGACCTTCATCGAGGTGTTCAACGAGTATTACCACCTGCCGATGGTGCATCCCGATTCGATCAGCTGGCTTTACCCCGAACCGGACGCGGTCGACGAGGTTAGCGGTCAGTTCACCACCCAGTTCGGCGCCACCGAGGGCGCGGCGGCGTTGATGGAGGAGACCCAGCAATATGCCTTACCGGCCGCACCCGGACTAAAAGGGCGCGAGGCCAGGGGGACCCGTTATACCTGGATTTATCCCAATATTACATTTGCGCTGTCGCAGGATTCGATGTGGATTTACCAGGCCTTCCCGCTGGCGCAAGATCGCTGCCACGTGATTCAGACTATCTGTTTTCCGGCCGACTCGGTTGCGCTCGATGATTTCGAGCAGCGTGCGAAACATTACTACGACCGCATAGATGCCGCACTCGCGGAAGACCTGCCGTTTCTCGAGCAACAACAGCGAGGTTTGAATTCACCCTTCGCCAAACCGGGGCGTTTCGGCGCGCTCGAGCCGAGCGTCGGTAAATTCGCTTACTGGTATGCGCAGCAAATGCTGCGAGAGTTGAAACTGGGCTGAATGCCGAACCGGGCGGTCCGACCGCGGGCCGCAAAAACGCGCGAGTGGGTTACACTTCGCTGCTGGATTTTTTTTCGTTTTCCTGCTGCAGGCCTTCCTTTGCCGATTCGTAAAAATCGATGCACAGCATTATGCCGACGATAACCACGATCAGTATAAAGGGTATTTCACCGATCGATACGGCCAGGCCCCCGGCAAATGCCAGAAAGATGGCCACTGCAATTGCTCCGGTGATGATGTTGTCCATAGCTTGTTCTCGAGATTGATTCGTCAGTATAAATAAAACTAGTCGTGCAGTACATCCAGCAGCCAGCGCGCCGTGCGAAACAGGCGTGCATCGTCGTCCCTGGCGCCGACGAGCTGGACGCCGACAGGCAGTCCTTCGGGGCTTTGCAATAATGGCATATTGAGCGCGGGCGTGCCGCAGAAGGTCCAGATCGTGTTCATTACCGGGCTGCCCGTGGCTTCGACGCCAACCGGCGCGGGACCCGGGGTCGCGGGCGTCAGGATGGCATCGTACTCGTCGAGAATTTCCTGCAGCAGGGCGTCGTAATCGGCCTGCCTCGCGATTGCCTTGTCATAGTCGCTAGCGCTGACCCGTTGACCACGTTCTATCATCTCGCGCAGTACCGCGCTCAAATCTTCCTTGCCCCGGCTATATTCGTCGGCGAAGTTGCGCGCCAGATCGGCTTCCATGACCTTGCGCTGATCCTCGTGAAGCTCGTCGAAGACCGGCGGTAGATCGAGGATGTCGACTGTTTTTTCCTGGCGTTGGTTGGCTTCCTCGATGAGTTCGCGAAATCCGTCCTTGGTAATCGCTTCGACCTGGTCCCAGACCGGCGTGCGCACGAATGCAAAATGCGGATTGGCCGGCACCTCCTGCGTCAGAACGCTGGCGATACCCGGTGGGGCGACGGGGGCCATGGCCTCGTCCTGAGCGTCAAAACGCATCAATACGTCGGCAATCATCGCCAGGTCGTCGAGACCGCGCGCGAACACTCCAATCGTGTCCAGCGGTGGCGACTGCGTCATCACACCGTGGCGGGATATACGTGCGAAACTCGGCTTGAATCCGTAAACGCCGCAGTAGGAGGCGGGACGAATAACGGAGCCATTGGTTTGCGTGCCAACCGCTAACGGCACCATCGCGGCCGATACCGCGGCCGCCGAACCGCTGGAGGATCCGCCAGGCGTATGCTCGGGGTTGTGCGGATTGCGCGTCTTGCCGGGCGAATACACCGCCATCTCGGTGGACACGGTCTTACCGAGGATGATCGCACCGGCTTCCTTGAGCAACGACACCAGCGTCGCATCGCGTTCCGGCCTGCGTCCCTGGTGTAAAACCGTGCCACGCTCGGTGGGGTAATCGACGGTATCGATAATATCCTTGATGCCCACGGGCAG
>CAMYON010000107.1 GCA_947260025.1 uncultured Gammaproteobacteria bacterium | reverse complement strand
TTGTTGGTGCCCAGGAGAGGACTTGAACCTCCACGACCTTACGGTCACTAGCACCTGAAGCTAGCGCGTCTACCAATTCCGCCACCTGGGCATGGCGCGGGAATATACACCACCGTATGTGCACTAGCAACTTCATAATTACGGATTCAGCGGTCCTGTGGCGTTTCGCAGCAAGGCGCTGTGCGAAGCGCAAGGGCCAATCCCTTGTCGAGCATAGCAACGCGGCTGCGGGATGCCACAGGAGCGCCCATTGGGTTAGCTTGTTTACGCCCACGGACTGCGTTGTGCCTCTTGATAAGGGGGCGGGCCCTTGTCTGCGAGGCACGCCTTGCCGTAGACGTAAACAAGCTAACTGAACCCGCAATTATGAAGTTGCTAGTGCACTAGTGACTCGGCAAATGTTTCTATATACTCGCGATCTTGCAATGGATGACCTATGTCTAAAAAGTCTAAAAAACCCCCTCAAGACCCTTTTCATAAACGCGAAAGCGCCAACTACGAAAGCCCGATAGCGAGCCGCGAGCATTTGCTCGAGCTGATCAAGTCGCAACAGGTTCCGCTGCCGCTGGAGGACATTGCAGAGATCCTCGAATACGGTGACGAGACCCGGCTCGAAGCGCTGCGTCGACGCCTGCAGGCAATGGTGCGCGACGGCCAGTTGTTCCGCAATCGTCGCGGCGGCTACCTCAGTTTCGATCACATGGATCTGGAAAAGGGCTACGTGCAGACCCATCCGGATGGTTTCGGCTTCGTGCGGCCGGATTCGGGCGGCAAGGATATCTTTCTGCCGGCGCGGCAAATGCGCACGCTGATGAACGGCGACCGCGTGGCGATCAAGATTACGAGCTTCGACAAGCAGCGCGGGCGCTCGGAGGGTGCGCTGATCTCGATACTCGCGCGGGCCCACGAAACGCTGGTGGGACGTTATCATCGCGAAAGCGGGATCGAGTTCGTGGTGCCGGACGACAAGCGCCTGGTGCAGGACGTACTGCTTAATCGTGAAGTCGGACACAATGCCAACCCCGGCGATATCGTGCTGGTGCGAATCACCGAATACCCGTCGAAACACAACCAGCCCATCGGCCTGATCGAGCGCGTGCTGGGTCAGGAAAACGCGCCGGGCATGGAAGTCACAATCGCGGTTAATACGCACCATATACCGCACCAGTGGGGCGACGATGTGCTGCAGTCGATCCGGACGCTTACCGATGAGGTGGCAGAAGGGGATAAAAAGGGGCGGCGCGACCTGCGCGCGCTCAAGTTTGTCACCATCGACGGCGCCGATGCGCGTGATTTCGACGATGCGGTTTACTGCGAACCACTGGCCAGCGGTTACCGGCTCTACGTTGCCATCGCCGACGTGGCGCACTATGTCGGTATCGATTCGGCGCTCGACCGCGAAGCGCAACTGCGCGGCACCTCGGTCTATTTTCCGGGAGAGGTGATCCCGATGCTGCCCGAGATCCTGTCGAACGGCTTGTGTTCGCTGAACCCCGAGGTCGACCGCCTGTGCCTGGTGTGCGCGATGGACATCAACGAGCAGGGCACGATCAAGCAGTTCGAGTTCTTCGAGGCGGTTATCCATTCGCACGCGCGCCTGATTTACGACGATGTCTCCGCGGTGATTTTCGACGGCGCCAAACCCGGCAACAAACCGATCGCCGGCGTGATCGAGGATTTGCAGAATTTACGCCAGGTTTATCGCGCGCTGGCGCGTGCGCGTCGCCGTCGTCACGCGATCGAGTTCGAAACCCGGGAAGTGATCTTCAAGTACAACCGGGAGCGAAAGATCGAGGCTATCGTGCCGTATAAGCGCAACCAGGCGCACCTGCTGATCGAGGAATGCATGATCGCCGCCAACATCAGCGCCGCGCGCTTGCTGAAAAAGCAAAAGCTGCCGACGCTGTTTCGCATTCACGAGGGCGTCAACGTCGACAAGCTGCCCAACCTGCAGGAATTTCTGAGCAGCTTTGGCATCCCGCTGACCACCGAAAACCCGACGCCGACCGATATTGCCAAAATTGTCGAACAGGCGCGGCAGCGTCCCGAATCCGACATGATACAGACCGTGGTGTTGCGTACCTTGCTGCAGGCCAGCTACAGCCCGAATACGAAGGTCGGTCATTTCGGCCTGGCGCTGAAGGATTACGCGCATTTCACCTCGCCGATCCGGCGCTATCCCGACCTGCTGGTGCATCGCGCCATCAAGCACTGGATCAGGCACCAGGACAACGCCGGGTTTGGCTATGACCTGGGGCAAATGACCGCGCTCGGCGAATCCTGTTCGCGCTACGAGCGCCGCGCCGAAGATGCAACGCGCGACGCCGCCGACTGGCTCAAGTGCGAGTTCCTGCAGAAACACATTGGCAACCAGTACCACGGTATCGTGACCTCGGTGACCAATTTCGGATTGTTCGTGCAACTCGATGATCTGCTGATCGACGGGCTGGTGCACGTGACCGCGCTGAAGCGGGATTATTACCATTTCGATCCCGCGCATCACCGCCTCGTGGGTGAACTGACCGGGCGTCACTATCGGCTCGGCGACCGGCTCATGGTCGAAGTCGTCCGGGTCGACATGGAAGATCGCAAGATCGACTTCGACCTGGTCGGCGTCATCGGCGAGAGCCCCGACGTAAAGCCTGGGCGCAGGCGCAAAAAGGATAGAAAAGGCAAGCCCAGGAAAAGGACCGGAAAGCGCAGCAGAACCAGATGAGCACCAGCTTCATCTACGGCATCCATGTGATCTCGCGACGGCTGGCGCAGGCGCCGCAGCACTGTCTCGCGTTATTCTGTATCGAAAAACCGAACCCACGGCTGCTGAAGCTGATCGACCAGGCGCGCGAGGCCGGCGTCGAAGTAAAGTTAGAAAGCAGGGCCAGCCTGCTAGAACGCTGCGGCAGCGATAAGCACCAGGGCTGTGTCCTCGAGACCCGCACCGGCGAGCCGGTAACGAGTTTCGCGCAATGCCTGGCCGGGATCGACGATCGAACCCTGCTGCTGGTGCTCGACGGCGTGCAGGACCCGCATAACCTCGGCGCCTGCCTGCGCACCGCGGACGCCTGCGGCGTCGCTGCGCTCATTATCCCAAAGGATCGTTCGGCCAGGCTCAACCCGACGGTGCGCAAGGTGGCGGCAGGCGCAGCCGAAACCGTACCGCTGATCGAGGTGACCAATATCGCGCGCTGCCTGAAAGAACTGCAGCAGGCGGGGGTCTGGGTATACGGCACCAGCGATAGCGCCGAGGCCAGCCTTTACGAGCATGATTATGTCGGCCCGGTCGCGCTGGTGATGGGCGCCGAGGGCGCCGGGTTGCGGCGGTTGACGCTGGAATCCTGCGACCACCTGGTGAAACTGCCAATGCTGGGCCAGGTGGAAAGCCTCAACGTGTCGGTGGCGACCGGCGTCTGTCTCTACGAGATCCTGCGCTCCCGTAATTCGAGCAAGTAGATTTTCCCGGGAAAACCTGGCTTCGAAGCCTTGCAGCCAATAGGGCGGTCGGGTACAATCCGCGCTCCTTGATTCGGAGCACCCCGGTGCTGCGGATCGCTCCTTGCTCCACAGGCATGACCTGGGGGCATTATCCCACGAGGAGAACAATGAGACATTACGAAATCGTGTTTCTGGTCCACCCTGACCAGAGTGAGCAGGTGCCCGCGATGGTGGAACGCTATCGCAGCATGATTACCAATTCCGGTGGCAAGGTCCATCGCGAAGAGGACTGGGGCCGCCGTCAGCTCGAATTCCCGATCAAGAAGATTCACAAGGCGCATTACGTGCTGATGAATATCGAGTGCGCCCAGGAAATTCTCGACGAAATCGAATCCGCTTTCCGCTTCAACGACGCGGTGTTGCGCCACCTGACGCTGAGCTGCAAGGAAGCCGTGACCGAAAAATCGGCCATGATGAAAGAAGTCGAGCGCGAGGAATCGGGCAAAACCGAGCGCAAGCCGGCCGCAAGCGAACCCGAGGCCCCGGCGGCTGAAGCAGCCGAGACGGCCAGTACAGAGGAAGTCGCGAAAGAGGAAGTCGCAAAAGAGGAAGTCGCAAAAGAGGAAGTCGTCGCTGACGCCGAGTCTGCCGATGAAGCCGAAAAAGTTACCGCCGAAGCAGGAGTTGAATAGCCATGTCACGTTATTTTCGCCGTAAGCGCTTCTGCAAGTTCACCGCGGAAGGCATCGATCAGATCGATTACAAGGATCTGGAAACCCTGAAAGAATACATTACCGAAACCGGTAAAATCGTGCCGAGTCGCGTCACCGGAACCAAGGCGCGGTACCAGCGCCAACTGGCTACCGCGATCAAGCGCGCACGGTTTCTTTCGCTGTTGCCCTACACCGATCAGCACAAACTGAGATAGGTTCGGGGGGTGTCACGATGTTGGCACTGGCAAAATTTACCCTGAAGGGACCATACCAGGCGACGGCGGTCGTCGGCCTGCTGGCGATAATCGCGGTGTTCATCGTGCCGGTGCTGGGTTACTCGGCCGTGAGCGTGGTGCTGGCGTTCGTGACCAACCTGCTGGCGGTGGTGCTGGTCGGGTTGATCATCCTGACCCAGGGCTCGGCCTCCGGCCTGAAAGTGATCGCGGTCGCGGCGCTGGTGTTGTCGCTGGCCGCCTGGCTCGGATTGAAGTCGGCCGAACCGGGTATTTCGATGGCCTTGCTGCAGTGGCTGCCGGTGATTGTACTGGCCCAGGTTCTGCGCAGCACGAAATCGCTGGCCATGACGCTGCTGGCCGGTGTCGTCATCGGGATACTGGTGATCGCGTTTCAGTACCTGTTCTGGACGGACCTGGAGTCGAACTGGCTAGGCCAGATGGTTCAGCGCGGGGAGGGTGACGCGCAGCTAAGCGAGGAAGAAGCGCAGCAGGTGATGCAGTTCGTCGGCCTGATGATGCTGATGCTGGCGTCGAGCCTTTACCTGATGTACATGCTGGTGATTTTTATCGCCCGCTGGCTGCAGGCGCAGCTCGTCGATTCGAAAGGATTTGGCCAGGAGTTCCGCGCGCTGGAACTGGGCAAGCCCGCGGCATTGGCTGCGGTCGTGATCATCCCGTTGGGACTGTTTTTGCAGCAGGGATGGTTGATTAGTTTTGCTTTTTTGGTAGTTATCGCGTTCATGTTCCAGGGCATTGCCGTGGTGCATTCGAAGCTTGCGACGAAGAAACAGGCTTACCCGTTGCTGGTCCTGTTTTACCTGTTGCTGGTGTTTACCTGGCAGATCACGGGCATATTGACCGCGATCACCGGGATTGTCGATAACTGGCTGGGTTTCAGAAAAAAGTCTGAAAACCCGCAATAACGTTAATTTAGTTGAAAAGAGGTGGTCCGATGGAAGTTATCCTGATGGAAAATATTGAAAACCTGGGCTCGGTCGGTGACAAGGTCAACGTCAAGGCCGGATTTGCGCGCAACTACCTGGTGCCGCAGGGCAAGGCCAAGATGGCAACGGCTGAAAACCTGGCGGAATTCGAGGCGCGTCGTGTCGAGCTGGAAAAAGCAGCCGCCGAGGCGCTCGCCACCGCGGAAACCCGCAAGCAGGCAATCGAGGCCCTGGACGTGGTCGAAATTACCGCGCGCGTCGGTTCCGAGGGCAAACTCTTCGGATCGATCGGCGTTGGCGACGTTTGCGATGCGATCGAAGCCATGGGCGGCGACGTGCAGAAGAGCGAAGTACGCATGCCCGAAGGTGCGCTGCGGGTTACCGGCGAGCATATCGTCGATATTCACCTCTACACCGACGTCGATACCCAGGTCACGGTCAACATCATCGGCGAAGAATAAATCCCCGATTTGTGATTTTTTACGAAAGGCTGCCGATTTGGCGGCCTTTCCCGTTTCTGCCCCGGTGAAAAAGGTTTATCATTACCGGTCCATGTCGAAGTCCCCGAACTCAACCGATGTCTGAAATTACCTCCCGCGTGGCCGAGCTGAGCCAGCGCGTCGACGACCTCAAGGTCCCGCCGCATTCGCTGGAAGCGGAGCAGTCGGTCATCGGCGGGCTGATGCTGGACAACCGCTCGTGGGACGATATCGCCGATATCGTCAACGAGAAGGACTTTTACCGCCACGATCACAGCCTGATTTTCAGGGCCATAGGCGCGCTTGCCGAAGACGACAAGCCCTATGACGTGGTCACCGTCTCCGAATGGATAGGCTCCCGGGGCGAGCTCGAGAATATCGGCGGGCTGGCTTACCTCAGCATTCTCGCTAACGACACCCCGACCGCGGTCAACGTCAAGGCTTACGCCAATATCGTGCGCGAGTACTCGGTGCTGCGCAGCCTGATCCAGATCGGCAACGAAATCTCCGCCAGCGCCTACAATTCCGACGGCCGACCCAGCAAGGATCTGCTCGACGAGGCCGAACGTAAGGTATTCATGATCGCCGAGCAGAGCGCCGGCAACCGCGAAGGATTCGAGGCGATCAACGACCTGCTCGGACGCGCCGTCAAGCGCGTCGAGGAAATGTACCGCAACAAGGAATCGATTACCGGCATCGCCACCGGCTTCAACCTGTTCGACGACAAGACCTCGGGGCTGCAGAAATCCGACCTGATCATCGTCGCCGGAAGACCGTCGATGGGCAAGACCAGTTTCGCGATGAATATCGCTGAGAACGCGGCCATGCACAACGAACAGTCGGTAGCCGTGTTCAGCATGGAAATGCCGGGTGAGCAGCTGGCGCTGCGTATGATGTCTTCACTGGGGCGCATCGATTCGCATAACCTGCGCACCGGCCGGCTCGACGATCACGACTGGCCGCGGCTGATCTCGTCGGTCAACATGCTGTCCAAGGCCAAGCTGTTTATCGACGACACCCCGGCGCTGACGCCGACCGAACTGCGCGCGCGCACCCGACGCCTGAAGCGCGAGCATGGTCTCGATCTCGTCGTGATCGACTACCTGCAGTTGATGCAGGTTGCCGGAACCACCGAAAACCGCGCGACCGAGATATCGGAAATCTCGCGCTCGCTCAAAGCGCTCGCCAAGGAGCTGAACGTGCCCGTCGTCGCGCTGTCGCAGCTCAACCGCAGCGTCGAACAGCGCCCCGACAAGCGCCCGGTGATGTCCGATCTGCGCGAGTCCGGCAGTATTGAGCAGGATGCGGACGTCATACTCTTTATATATAGAGACGAGGTCTACAACCAGGAAAGCGCCGACAAGGGCGTCGCCGAACTGTTGATCCGCAAACAGCGCAACGGCCCGATCGGCATGGTCAAACTCGCGTTCCTCGGGCAGTACACGCGCTTCGAGAATCTCGCGTTCGATGATTACGGCGGGGGCGAGTTTGAATAGCCATGGCGCAAACCGGCATCCACGTGCAGTAAT
>CAMYON010000106.1 GCA_947260025.1 uncultured Gammaproteobacteria bacterium | reverse complement strand
GGCAGCACCAGTTTTTTCATCGTCAAGAATGACTTGATACTGACGCGCCCGCTGAGTAACGAAATCCTGCCCGGGGTAACCCGCCGCGCAGTGGTTGGATTGTGCACTACGCACGGCCTGCGCCTGGTGGAAAACCGGTTCACGCTCGAGGAAGCCATGCATGCGAACGAAGCTTTTATCAGCGGCGCCTCGAGCTATGTCCTGCCGGTCGTGAAAATCGACGATCAGGAGATCAGCGGCGGCAAACCCGGGGAACTGACCCGCCATCTGCGCCAGATTTACACCGACTACGCCCGCGCCAGCCTGCTATAAAACCCCTGCAGTTACTGCATGCGTTCCGCGCGCTAGCGGGCATGCCACTCAGGACTTGTAGTTGTAGTCCTCGGCGGCCTGCTGCTCGCTGATATACTCGCGGCCGACGTCCTGCCGCACCAGGGACGGATCGCGGTGCGCGGGGTCGCCATAGCCGCCTCCCCCAGGCAGGTTCAGCACCAGGCGCCGCTCTGCGGGGATCGACTTCGAGCTGCACGCCTCCCGGTGCGCCGGGCTGGCCACCGTCTCGACCGCGCGCGGGATGCTGGCAGCGATCGAACATCGCGTTAATGTAAATTTGATGCCCGGGATTGGCCGATATCTCGATCACCTGGCCGAGACCGCCGCGCTGCGTGCCGGCACCTCCCGAACCCTCGCGCAACTCCTTGCGCCAGATCGTAATCGGCCCCGTGTACTCGGTCACTTCCGACGACATGGTGTGGACCCCCGAAGGAAACGCGGTCGCGCTCAAACCGTCGAGTTGCGGGCGCGCGCCGCTGCCGCCGGAGTTGAAAATCAGGATTTGCGAGCTGCGCAACGTCTCGCCGGCAGCAGGCTGGCCGCCATCGATCGGGCTGGCGCCCAGCTGAATAATCCACAGTGCGCTGGAGCCCTCGGCCGGCACCGTATCGGGTGACATTTTATGCAACGCACCGAACACGACATCCGGCAAAAATTGACCCAACACGTGACGAATCGCGACCGGCGCCGGGTGCACCGCGTTCAGTATGCAGTTCTTCGGCGCCGTGACCCGAAACGGGGACAGTGAAGCGTGATTATTTGGAATCTGTGGCGCCAGCGCACACTTGAGCGCGTAGCAGGTGTAGGCCGTCGTATATATCAGGGGTACGTTTATGCCTTTCGAACTTAGCCCACTGCTGCCCTCGAAATCCGCCAGCACGGTCTCGCCGGAGACGTCCAGCCGTAGCTTCATTGTTACCGGCGCATCGTAGCCATCGACGGTCAGCTCGTTAGCGTAGGAACCCGGCGGCAGAGTTTTGAGATGCTCCAGCGTCGCGCTCAGGCTATTCTCGAAAATAAAGTCGCGCAAGGCCTGCAGGTCGTCGATAGCGAATTCATCCATCATGTCCATCAGGCGCTGATGCCCGGTATCGTTACAGGATGACAGCGAGTAAAGATCGCCTATTACCTGCTCCGCCTCGCGTACATTGTTGCGAATGATATTAATCAGGCTTCGATCCACGACGCCACGTTCGGCAAATTTCATGATCGGGATCAGAATGCCCTCTTCGTAAATCTCGCTCGCATCCGGTCCGAAGCCACGGCCGCCAACGTCGACCACGTGCGCGGTGCAGGCGAAATAGCCGACCAGCCTGCCGTTGCGAAACGAGGGATTAACAAAGGTGAAATCGTGCAGGTGCCCGGTGCCCTTCCAGGGATCGTTGGTCACGTAGGAGTCGCCCTCGAAGACCTGGTCTTCGCCTATCTCCTCGATAAAGTTGCGCACCGCCGCGGCCATGGCGTTGACGTGACCCGGGGTGCCGGTCACCGCCTGCGCTATCATCAATCCCTCGCGATCGAAGACTCCGGCCGACACGTCGCCCGCCTCGCGCACCGAGGTCGAGAACGCGGTACGCACCAGCGTCAACGCCTGCTCCTCGACGACCGCGATCAGGCGATTCCACATGACCTGCATATGCACGTTCGATAGTCCTTCAGCCATGATGTTTCCCCTTGAGTCTCAATAGAACACAACCATCGTTTTGCAGGACTCCCTGGTAACGGTTGGTGACGATGGTGCTGGTTTCGCTTTCGATGATGACCGCCGGCCCGGAAACCAGGTCACCTGGATTGAGCGCATCGCGCTGGAAAACCGCGGCCTCCACAAAGCGTTGCTCACGCGCATCGTAAATGCGGCGCTTTTCGTCGCTGTAACAGGGTCGCTCGTCGCTGACGGGTATAATCGGCACCGTTGCTGCGAGCTGGCTGCGTACCTGTACCGACCAGGTCATGATTTCGATGTCGAGCCCGTCGAGCGCGCGCCCGAACAGGCGTTCGTACTCGGCCTCGAACAGGCGCCGTATTTCGACGGCGTCACCGTCGACGAAGTCGCGATTCGGCAGCATCACGACGATTTCCCAGCCCTGCCCCTGGTAACGCATGTAGGCCTTGATCTCGCGCACCAGCGTCAGGTCGGCGGCGCCTGCCTGCGCAAAACGCTGCGCTTCGGCATCGAGTTCGGCGACCAGGCGGTTGGTCCAGTCGGCGTCGAAATCACTGAGGCGCAGAAAGGCGCCGCGCACGGCCTCGAACCCAAACGGTGCCCGCAGGAAACCGATGGCCGAGCCGACGCCGGCACCGGGCGGAATGATCAATCGATCGATATCGAGTTTTTCGCACAGGCGGCTGGCGTGCAGCGGCGCCGCGCCACCGTAGGCGATCATGGTGAAATCGGCCAGCTCCTTGCCGTTTTCCACCGCGTGCACGCGCGCGGCATTGGCCATGTTTTCGTCGACCACTTCGCAGATACCGATAGCCGCAACCTCGTTGTCCATCTCGAGGTGCTGGCCGATGGCGCGATGCATCGCGCTTTCCGCATTATTCTGCTCGAGCCTGATATCACCGCCGGCAAACCGTTCTGCATCGATTCGGCCCAGCAGCAAATCGGCATCGGTCACGGCGGGATTCTCGCCGCCACGGCCATAGCAGGCCGGGCCCGGTTCCGAGCCTGCGCTCTCCGGGCCCACCCGAATCTGTTTCATTTCGTCCACCCAGCCCAGCGAACCGCCGCCGGCACCGATTTCGACCATCTCGATGACCGGAATAGAAACCGGCATACCGGAGCCTTTCTTGAAACGGTAGGTGCGCGCAACCTCGAAACTGCGCGCGGTTTTAGGTACCCGACCTTCGATCATGCATATCTTCGCGGTGGTACCGCCCATATCGTAAGACAATACCTTGTCTAATCCGTACCCGGCGGCATAGTCGGCGGCGTAAATCGCGCCGCCCGCCGGGCCCGATTCGAGCAGGCGTACCGGAAACTCGATCGCGCTTTCAACCGAGATCAGCCCGCCGCCGGAATGCATCATGAAGACCGGACAGGTGCCGCCCTCGGCGTGGAAGCGGTCGACCAGGCGTCGCAGGTAGGACGCCATCAGCGGCTTAATAAAGGCATTGGCGCAAACCGTGTTGAAACGTTCGAACTCGCGCATTTGCGGCGAAACCTCGCTCGAAATCGAAATACTGATCTCGGGAACTTCGTCGGCGATGATTTCACGCGCGCGCTGTTCTTGCCCGGCATTGACGTAGGAATGAATAAAACCGATGGCGACGCTGTGATAGCCGCCGGCTCGAATTCGTGACGCGATTTCGTGCAACCCGGCCTCGTCGAGCGGCACCAGTTCACGCCCGCTGGCGGCAATACGGCCAGCGACGACATAGCGATGCTCACGTGCAATCAACGGTGGCGGCAGGCTCAGATTCAAATCATATTGTTCGAAGCGTCCCTCGGTGCGCATTTCGATGACGTCGCGAAAGCCGCTGGTGGTGATGAAAGCGGTATCCGCACCGCGGCGCTCGATCAGCGAATTGGTAGCGAGCGTGGTGCCGTGAATAAACTGGTCGATGTGCTCGATGCCCACCCCGGCAATTTGCGTCACCTTGTCGAGTCCATCGATGATCGCCTGTTCCGGGTTACTGTTATTGGTCAGGACCTTGGCCGTGTAAAGATCGCTGCCGTGCTCCAGCACAACATCGGTGAAAGTCCCACCAATGTCGGCACCCACGCGCACGCTTTGATTGTTGTAACCCATGAATCGATCCCGCTAAGTCGCCACCTGCCGGGCGCAGGTGGGAAAGAATTTTACCGGATAACCGTGCGCTTTATCAGCTAATTTTGAATTGAACCGTGACGCTGAGCCCGCCTAGCTCGGACTCATCCAGCACCACCCGGGCGTCATGCAGCTGGGCGATCGTCTTGACGATCGAGAGACCCAGGCCGGCTCCGGCCTTGTTGGTATCGCCCGCCCGGTAGAACCTTCCAAAAACCTTATCGCGCTCGTCGATCTCGAGTCCAGGCCCGGAATCCTCAACTACCAGCACCAGGCTATCGGCAGCCCGGTAGCAGCGCAGTCTTATCAGGCATCCGGCGTCACAGTAATTGATAGCATTATCGACCAGGTTGGACACCAGGCTTTCCAGCAGCGATTCCGCCCCGGAAAGCTGGCAATTTTTATCGGACAACAAAAGCTCGACCCGTAAATCTTTGGCCACGGCCTGCGACTTCACGGAATCAACGACCCGCTGGCAAACAAGGCCCAGGTCAACCTGTTCGAATTCCGTGATCGCCCGGAGATTATCGTAATGGCTGAGTTTCAGCAGCTGCGATACCATGTGCGACAATCGCTTGATGCTGATTTTCATGCTTTCCAGCGAGTCCAGTGTCTCCCTGCCCTGGTTCTCTTCGAGCGCGTTTTCGACGTTTACCAGTAGCGCTGCAAGCGGGTTACGCAATTCATGCGATGCGTCGCTAACGAAACGCCGCTCGCGGGCGTAGGCCGCATCGAGGTCCGTTATCATCTGGTTCAACGCGACCACAAGGGGGCTAATCTCCTGCGGAACCCCGGCAACGTCGATCGGCTTCAAATCCTTGAGGGCCTGCTGTCTTACCTGGTCGGTGACGTGCTGTAACGGTTTCAACGCTATCCCGATAATCTGCCACAGCAGCCACAGGATCACCGGCAGCAGAAAAATCAGAGGCAGCAGCAGGCCACCGCCGATGTACTCGGTAATCTCTTCCCTGATTTCGCTACGCTCACCAACGATGATGAGCAAATCGTCATGGGTGGAATTCAGCGCGAAGGTAAACCATTTCTTTCCCCTGTGCTCAAACTCGGAAAACCCGCTACCGATTATTTCATGCGGAATTTCGGGTGCATCGCGCGAAGTCAGCAGCACCCGATCCTCCGGATCCACGATGGCAAAGAAAAGCTTGCGCTCATACTCGTGCGCTTCCGGTCCGCGTTCCAAAGCAAGCGTCAGCTGCGCGCGGTTGGATTCGATACTGGCGCGCGTAATCATGCCATCCATGATGCGCGCGGTTTGCACCAGCGAAGCGCTGAAAATTTCGTCGGCTTCATGCGTTGTGCCCTGATAGACCAACACGCCCGACAGCGTGGTCAGCATCAGCAGGATGACAATCACGTACCAGGTCAGGCGCCGGCGCAGCGAAACGCCGTCAGTCACTGCCGGCATCCAGCTTGTAGCCCACGCCCCGGACGGTTTTTATCAGCTTGTTATCCAGTTTTTTGCGTAAATGGTGGATATGCACCTCCAGCGCGTTGCTCTCGACACCTTCGTTCCAGCCATAGATCACGTCTTCGAGGTGGCTGCGCGCCAGCACCTGCCCGGGCCTGTTGACGAATTCCGACAGGACTACAAATTCACGCCGGTTCAGTTCGATTTCGACGCCACGATACCAGACCTGCTGACTGGCGCTATTAACACGCAACTCGCCAAGCACGATTTCAGGCGCGGCGAAACCGTGGCTGCGGCGACTCAGGGCGCGCACCCGGGAGCGGAGCTCCTTGAGTTCGACCGGCTTTACCACGTAATCATCGGCACCGCTGTCGAGTCCGAGCACGCGCTCGTCGACGGTATCCCTCGCGGTCATGATCAGGACCGGCGTATTTATGGATTCACGGCGCATGGTTTGCAACACCGAAATGCCGTCCTTGCCGGGCAATTGTAAATCGAGGATGACCAGTTCGAAATTATCCGAGCGAATCGCCGTCAGCGCCTGCGCACCGTCGGTTAACCAGTCGACGTGATCGCCGTCGCGCATCAGGGCTTTTTGAATGCCGCGCCCCAGTTGTTCGTCATCTTCTACCAGTAACAATCTCATACTCGATTTTTCACCCATATGCCCGGTCGCAACGGCCGCGGGCCGACTAATTATAGTCGACCCGCATACTTGCCCGGAATCGGTAACGATGCCGCTCAGGAATCGCCCAGCTCCTCGCGCAGTTTCATTGCCTGCTGGCGCCGGCCCTTGTCGGCCAACGGGCGTTCCACCATCTGTGGCGCCTGCAGCGCTTTTTCGACATATTCCAGCGCGAGCTTATCCTTGCCATGATCGGCCAGATACTCGGCAAAGAAGTAGTTGATATCCAGGCCCTGCGGATTTATCGCAAGCGCCTTTTTGAAGTACTTTTCGGCCTTTTTATCATTACCGAACCCGATTGGCCAACCCGGCACCTTGGAGTAAAGCGACCCCAGGCTCGCATAAACCGACCCGCCCAGCACCGCGGGATCGATCGCTTCCGCCTGCTCCAGTTTCAGCTTGGCTTCCTTGACCAGGCTCAGCGCGCCGATGCCGCCTTTCTTTTCAGCCAGCGTGCTGAGCACGATGGCGTCCCACACCAGCGCCTCGGCGCTTTGGGGATGATCGTGCGAAACCATGTTCGCCCTGCGCGCCAGCGCCTGCAATTCACGGTAGTTCTTGTTCTTGAACTCATCCATGTAATACAGCCTGGCCCACTCATACTGGATTTCCCTGACCTCGTCCATCTCGGCCGATTGGGACACCCCGGCAAAACCCGGCTGAACAAAAGCCAGTCCTATCGAAATCACGGTAATTTTTAAAAGTTTAGTCATGTTGCACCTCGTTTAAAGAATGAATAATCGAAACCACTCAAGCGGCGTACTGCTTGATCAGCGGCAGTTTTTTTGAAATCGCGTTACCGACCAGCGCCGGGAACACAGAATTGAGTCGTACGAACAGTTTCTCGGGCCAGCCGAGCGCCAGCTCGCCGCGGCTACCGGCGATAAATGCGACCACCGCCGCGGCCACCTTCTCCGGCGGGTCCATCGCGACCTTGAGCTTGCGGTTCATCTCGACCACGCGATCGCTATTGATCGCGGTTCGGGCAGCGCGCGGCAAAATACAGCCGACACTGATACTGGTGTCCGACAGCTCGCGCCGCAGCGCCTGCGAAAATCCGCGCATCGCGTACTTGCTAGCCGAGTAAACCGCGTAGCCGGGAAAGCCGATAGCGCCGAAGGTCGACGCGATGTTGACGACGCGGGCTTCGGCCTGCTGCTTCAGAACCGGTAACAGTTTACGAGTCAGTTTCATCGGCACGACGCTGTTGAGATTCATGATTTGCTCGATATCCCGATCACTAAGCTTCTCGAACATCTCGAACTTGCAGATGCCGGCATTGTTAACCAGTACGTTAACCGGCCGACGCGACTGATCGAAGGATTGCAACCAGCGATCGATTTCCCGGTCGTCGGTCAAATCCACCGCCTGCGCTTCGATAAACTGGGCCCCGCTCGTCTGCGCGCGCAGCTCCTGCTGCAAACTCTCAAGCCCCGCGCCAGCACCTGGCCTATACCGCCACAGGCGCCAGTTAGCACCACGGTCATTTGTTCAGGCTGCATGGCTTTTCTCCTGTGCAAGATTTTCGGTCAGCGGGAGTGCCGCGAAAATATTGGCGTAAAGCTCATAGAAAACACCAGCCGAGTGTAAAACAGCGGCCTTGTCGGCCTCGTCTTGCAACCGGTTCATCAGTTTCTCGAAATGCTGCATATGCTCGATATCCAGGCTGCCGTGGGAAACCATGTAGGTCATGGCCCTGGGGCTTAAATCCAGCGCGGATACGATCTTGCTCGCGGCATGGGTCGCTATCGTCGAACTGGTTTTTTCCAGCGCGTAAACCATGCCGAACAATCCGACCGGGTTGTTACGTATGACCGTGTCGTAGGCATAGCTGACCATCAGTTCGGTCGGCAAAGAGGGCTTTCCATGCCTGACCGCTTCCTTGTCACCGCCCAGGTTCTGAATATCGTTCAGAATCCATTCCTGGTGCCCGACTTCTTCCTCGATGTAATGCACGATAGCTTCGCGCAACCACTCGAGACGCTCGGGCAGGCGGCTACCGCAGGCCATCAACAGCGGCACGGTATGTTTGACGTGATGATAGGCCTCGGTCAGAAATGCCTGGTAAGTCTGCATTTCGACCTGGCCGTTAAGACAGCGCTCGATGGCGGGAGTCTGCTCCAGGCGCTGGCGAGCGGCGGCCGTTGCCGCCTCGATTTCGCTAAAAAATGGGGTGGTTGTCATGGATTGATCTCCTGTACTGAAAACTGTGATGAATCGCCGCTGTTAAACGGCGCGTAAGTTCCCGAACTCGCCAATAGCGTGGGCAATGCCTGCTGGATCTGCAGGCGCCTGAGACGCCCATTGACGGTTAGCATTTGGTTATTCTGTGAAAACGCGTAAGGCATGCGATGCCAGTTTGTGATCCGCGCGTAGGCCGGGAGTGTCCGATTGACGCGCTCGATCTCGGCTAGCAGGTCGCTATCCGGTATGCCGGCAGCGGCGGCCACCAGCAACGCGGAAAGCTCCGCTCCGGTATCACTGAAAACGCAGCTCTGGGCGATGAGCGGCGAACTGTTAAGCTCGGTTTCGACCCATTCAGGCGAAACGTTGCGCCCGCTGGAGAGTACGATCAGGTTGGTTTTTCGGCCATGCACGTAGATGAAACCGTCGTCGTCGATGCTGCCATAGTCGCCGGTGTTGACCTTGATGGCTTGCCCCTGCCCTTGCTGCGCGTCATTCGGCGTTAGACGGGCACTCAGGCAGATCTCACCATCCGCGGCGATAGCGACCGACACCCCCGGCAAAGGCTGGCCGACGCTGCCGACGCGATCGCTCCGTGGTGTATTCAAGATGGCGACCGAGCCGAACTCGGTCAGCCCGTAGCCCTCGTAGGCTGGAATACCGGCTCGCCGGGCGCGCCGCATCAGCGTCTCGCCGACACGAGCACCGCCCACCGCAACGAATGCCAGGCATTCGGGATCGATGGCACCTGTCTCGGCCAGCAGGCAAAAAACTTCCAGCAGCTGCGGGGTCAGGATCAGGCTATCGGGCTGAATCCGGTTGAAAGTCTGGCGCAACCTGCCTGGATCGAGGCCAAGCTCGGCCGTCAGGCCGATGTCCGCCGCCGCTTCCGCATAAACGATCTTGCCCAGCATCAGGGGTACGTAAACTCCGGCAATATTTTCCAGCAGGGTCGCATAAGGCAGGATACTCAAATGGGTTTCGATGCCGAGCCCCGATATGGCCGTAGCGATCGAGCGACAGGTTTGAGCGATGAAATCGTAGGCCAGGTCTATTCCTTTGGGCCGGCCCGTGGTGCCCGAGGTATAGCTCAGCTTACCGCCGGTCTGCGGACGGATAGCGGCAACGCAACCCGTGGTCGCGATCGGCTGTATCCAGCTCGCCTCGCCAAGTTTCAACGGGGAGCCGGTACCGACGATCCCCGAAGGTAATTGGCCGCCATGTGCCACGAAGTCGACCGTACCGTCGCCCAGTGCGTGACCAATTTGCTCATTGCTGAAGAACCAGGGCAAAGGCACGACCCGGATCCCGGTGCTCATCGCGGCCAGGTCGGCAACGATCCAGTCGATACCGTTATCGAGATAAACGCCAAGCGACTTCACCGGGCAGGTCTGTAGTCGACTGGCGGCCTGCTCGACCACGGTCAGCAAACCCGCATAGCTCAGGCTGTTATCGCCGGATCGAATCGCGATCGCCTGTGGATTACCAAGCGCATGACGCTGCAGGGCTGTCAACAGGCTATTCATGCCGCTGCCTTGTCACAGGGAAGACCGGTCTCGAGGTCGAAAGCGATACACCCGCTGCTAACCTTGCCGGCGACAACCCGCGGGTTGTCTTCGTAGTAACCCCCCCAGGTTTGCTGATCGACCGGTAGCCGCGACTGCAGCGCCCGACCGAGATAAACGGTTTCGATGCGCAGGGTTTTGAACATGCGGTGCAGCGAGGAGCAGCCGGTGAATACAGCCCATTCGTAACCTCGCGCATGCAGTACGCCGGATAGAATCGCGAACAATTTGCGGCTGGCGCGACGATCGATCGAGGCCAGGTTACCGATTTCGACGATACCTTCGCGTTGCGGCAATGCCCGGGTCGCGTGACAGGCAATCGCTTGCTCGACCGGTGTATCGAGGTAGTGCTCGAGAAACAGGGCCTCGCTATCCGCGCTGCGAAATCCGACCGCCGCCAGGATTTGACCGGCTTCGTCAAACAGCGCGATCAGTTCCGGCATGAATTCGGAGATACGCGCGGCATGAACTTCTAAAAATCGTTGCGCGATGAATTGCTCTACCTGCCGGCGGCGGGGATGCTCGCGACCGATCAGGTGCCGACATTCTGACAGGGCTTCGGCTTTGCCCGGGGCTACTGGATTAAAGCTCGCTGCGCTTTTAGTTAGATTCATTGCTACTGCCTCAAAAATTTATGGAGGCAAGTATCGGCGCGCAACCTTAAGGGAATCTTAAATGTAAATAATTTTCAAAATCAGGCGTCTAAAAGCGGAATTCCGACCCTGGAGCGGAGCTCAGGTGCTTTATGTCGAGGCAGCGAAAGCCTCCAGCCGGTCGACCAGTTCGACCGGTACTTCGACACCCTCGGTCTCGGCCCTGAGCCTGGATTCGTGACGCCGCGCACCCGGCAGGCGTACGCCCGGCTCGGCCGCGAGTGCGTTAAGCATGGTTTCGAGACGCTCGGCGTAGGCGTGCTCGCCGCCAGGAGTCATGCCGCCCGGAGAAATCGCGATAAAAAACTGCCCGACCTTCGGTTCGCCACCGGTATTGTTCTTGAATACCGGGGCCTGGAAGGAACAGTGCGGTCCGCTCAGAACCCCGGCCAGCAAATCGACCAGCAATCCCAGCAGCATGCCCTTGTAGCCACCGGCCGGCGCCAGCGCGCCACCGTTAATCACCGCGGCGGCATCGGTGGTATCGTTGCCGTCCTTATCGTAGCCCCATCCTGCGGGAATCGAGCTACCTTCCGCGGCTGCTTTTTTTATCGTGACCAGCGCTACCTGGCTGGTGGCCATGTCGGCAATAATCGGTTCTTTTTCACCCCGCGGAATCGCAAACGCCATCGGATTGGTGCCGAAAAACGGATTTGCGCCCGGCGCCGGGGCCACCGCGGAAGGTGAATTGGCGAAGCCTATCCCGATCAATCCGGCGGCCGCCATGCGCTGCACGAACCAGCCGACCACGCCCGCCGAGTAAGAGTCGACGATCGACAAGGCCGCGATTCCCTGCTGCCGGGCGAGCGCGTAAAACGCCTGCTCCGCCTCGGCGAAAGCCGCGTGAGCGAAACCGCTGTCGGCCATCGAACGCAGCGCCGACGGGGCTATCTGGGCGTGTTCGGGTTGCGCGTCACGGTTGATCTTGCCAACCTGCAGATGGCCGCAATAAAGCGGCAGGTAACCGAGGCCGACGGTACGTATGCCATCGCACTCGGCATCGATTACCGACTGCACCGCCAGTTCGAGCTGCTGTCCATGGGCACCGCAGCCGCCCAGTGCGCGGCGCGCCAGGTCTTCAATCTCGGTCAGGCTCAGGATTTTACTCGGTTCGCTCATGTGCAAGTCCTCAAGTGCGGCCCCGGGTACCCCCGGGAAAATTGGTTACAGGCTTCATCACGCGGCATCGATCGGCCCGGACTCCCTGTTTCGGTCAGGTATCATCGAATCTCGGCGCTAGCTGCCGAAGCCTTTCGCCATCAACGAGGCGCATATCAGGATACCGGCGATCAGAACCAGTTCCCAGTGGATAATCTGTTTCAGCAGCTTGAGCGTGGCGCCGGTTACCTCCGGCGCAATACCCTGCTGCAACTCGCTGCTCCAGCGCCGGTATACCGCGCTCGGATATAGCGAAATGATCCCGGCAATGACATACAGGGCCAACTTGATCTGGAAGAAAGTATTGGCGAAGTAGTAAGCGCTGCCTTTTTCGAAATAGAGAACCCGCAGGAAGCCGAACACCAGCAACAGCACCGCCGCAATCCCCAGCACCAGGTCGGCGCGCTGGATTCGGCGCGCGCGCTCGACGCTCGGAGATTCGCTTAGCAATGCCAGTTCGAGCACCAGCGCCGCGCTCAGCGCGAAAAATGCGAGGAAATGCCCGAAGGCGATCAGCGCGGCGGCAAGCATTAAGGCGAGATACGCTTCATTTCCCAGCCACTCTCGAGCGGTGAGTAGACGATACGGTCATGCAGCCGGTTATCCTGGCCCTGCCAGAACTCGAAATATTCGGGCGTTAAACGGTAACCGATCCACGCATCGGGTCGCGGCACATCGCCGTCCGGGTAGGCGGCGCGCAGGCGCAACACCTCGTCCTCGAGGTGAGACCGGCTTTCGATCTCGCTCGATTGCCGCGAAGCAGCGGCGCTGAAACGGCTACCCTCCGGCCGCATCAGGAAATACCGCTCGGCGTCCTCGGCCGGCATCATCTGCACCTGCCCGTGGACCCGCACCTGGCGGCTTAGATCGCGCCAGTGAAACAGCAGCGCGGCGTTCGGGTTTGCCTCGAGATGCCGGCCCTTGAGACTGCGCGTGTCGGTATACCAGCAAAATCCCTCGGCATCGAAATGCTTGAGCAGCACGATGCGCGCCGAGGGTTGCCCGGCGCTATCCGCCGTCGCCAGCGTCATCGCCGTGGCGTCGAGTAACTCCAGGTCACGTGCACGCTGCAACCACTGTCCGAACTGCACAAAAGGGTAAGGGTCCGGGTCCATGTCCTTGCGGGTAATCCCATGGGATTCGTAGTCACGCCGCACATCGCTCAGGTCCATTTCTATCGTCATCAGAGCACCCTTTCGAACAGGCCCCGCATCGCGGCCCATGATTTCTCGTCCGCCTGCTGCTGGTAACCCAGGTCGATGCCGTATTTCTCGGCATTGACGTCCGCCGCGGGATTGCTGAAACCGTGCTTGGCACCATCGAGCAGCAACACTTCGTAATCGGCCTGCGCCGCGTCCATCTCCTGCCTGAAGCCCTCGAGGTCATCCATGCTCACCATCGAATCGGCAGCGCCGTGACAAACCAGGATTTTCGCCTGGATGCTGCCGGGATCTGCCGTGTGGAACGATCCCAACGCGCCATGAAAACTGGCAACCGCGGACAGCGGCATGCCGATACGAGCCATGTGCAGCACCATCGCGCCGCCGAAACAGTAACCGATGGCCGCGCTTCGCGCGGAATCCACGCCGGCCTGATTGAGCAGCAAATCGTGACCGGCCCTGAGCGCGGCGGTACCGGTTTCCATGTCGTTCAACACGCCGTTCATCAATTCACCGGCCTGCCCCGGGTCGGACGCGACCTGCCCGCCGCCGTACATGTCGATTGCGAGCGCGACATAGCCCAGTTCGGCCAGCATGTGAGCGCGGCGCACGATGTAATCGTTGAGTCCCCACCATTCGTGCACGATTAAGATGCCGGGGCGCCCCTCGGTAATTTCGTCGTCGTAAGCCAGGTATCCCTGGTGGCTGGCGTCGCCAACCGCGTATTCGATTCGATTAGTCAGAATATTCATCGCTGTCACCTCGCTGCGGTTCGGAATGCGGAAATTCTACCCCGTAATACTGTTAACAGATAGCGCTGTGATTTACCATGCCGGGATGAATCAACTCGACCACATTGTCGTCGCGGCCGACTCGCTGCAGCAGGGCGTCGATTACCTGCGCGAAACCCTCGGCGTCGAAGTTCCCAGCGGCGGCTTTCATCAAACCATGGGCACCCATAATCATTTGATGCAGCTGGCAAACGACGCTTACCTCGAAATCATCGCGATCGATCCGCAAGCCCGGCGACCGCGGCATCCGCGCTGGTTCGGTCTCGACCAGGCCGAGATGCGCGCGGCCCTGAAGCAGGGCCCGCGTCTTGTTACCTGGGTGATGAACACCACCGACCTGTCTCAACTAGTGACGGATGCGGGCTTCGATATCGGCGTCCCCACCGCGCTCAGCCGCGATAATCTCAAATGGGAAATTGCGCTGACCGACGATGGAAGGCTGCTCGGCGGCGGCATGCTGCCTTATTGTATCCAGTGGCTCAGTTCGCCGCACCCGTCACGCGCCATGGCCGACCTCGGCTGCATTTTGCATTCGCTGACGATCTATCATAACCGTCCCTACTGGCTTGCCGAGCGGCTCGAGGCGATCGACGCCAGCCACCTGGTGCAGATCGAAACGCTGGAAGCGGATGAGGCGCCATACCTGTCGGCCGCGATCGAGACACCGAAGGGGCTGGTTAACTTAACCTAGGATGGCTCTGTTCGAGGGCAGGCCTGTCCGAAGAAATTCCGGGCAAATTCGAATCTAGGGAACATTAAGCCATTCGTATGGCCCGAAGGGATCGGGCCGGAAGTAACAGATCATGCGCCCGTCGTCGCCGGCCGCGGCGCCCTCCCGCCACGGCGCCATGCCGTGCAGCACCAGTCGATGCGCGATGAAGGCTTCGCCGGGGCGGGCGTGCAACTCGACGCGTTCGCATTCGGCGAAGGCCTGCGCACGCGCGGCATGATAAGCCTCGGTAATATCCTGCTCACCCCACTGCTCTGCCGCCAGCCCCTCGAAACGTCGGCTGAAGGCCTCGCGCATGATTTCCTGCGAGCCTTCCCAGACCACGAAAGGCGAGGCGTCGGCATCGAATTCGACCATCGGAATACCGAGTATAAAGCCGTGATACTCGCGCAGGTGGCGGCGACGCTGTGGCCCCTCGGGCAGCAGGCCATCGACATGCGCCGCATCGCGCTCACGCCTGAAACGCGCCCTGCCAGGGCTCTCCCCCGGCATCGGTCGGGGATATCCCGGGTAGCAAATCGAAACCTGGGCCGCATCCCAGTCGAAACCGCTTAATCCCAGTTCGCGGGAGATAAAATCCACCGCCTCACCGCGCAGCGGTCCGCTGCCATCGACCGCGCCCCGGGCGTCATTCGGCAGCGCATTGACCCCGGCAAACCAGGTGCCCTGGTAGCGCAACCACCGGTCCTGTCTTGGATCGTCGAGCGTCGCGCGCGCCGGCGACAACGCCGCCTCGACCCAGCTAAACAGCTGCGGGTCGTAATCGAACCGAGACCAGCCGCGTTCGAAGAAATGCCTGGCATGATTGCGCATAGTGCAGCCGATGCTATCATGCCTCGTCCTTTATCCAGAACCAGCCTGACCATGAACCAGACAGCAACCGCCCGTATCGCCGAACTGCCTTGCTGGAACGGAAACGTCGAGATCGAAACCCTGAGCGGCGGCATGACCAACCTCAATTTCAAGGTCACCGACGGTGATGATCGCTATGTCGTCCGCCTTGGCGAGGACGACCCGATACACCTGATCTCGCGCGCCAATGAAATCGCCAGCTGCCAGGCCGCCTACGAGATCGGCGTCAGCCCGGAACTGGTTTACCACGAGGCCGGCATGCTGGTCGTCAGGTTTGTCGACGGCAAGGTGTTCGACGAGGCCGACGTGCGCATCGACGCCAACCTGCAGCGTATCGTCGAATTGCTGCAGCGTTTTCACCACGGGATTCCAGCGTGCTTTAAACAGGTCGCGGTCATGTTCTGGGTGTTCCAGGTTTTACGGCACTACCAGAACCTGCTGCTGCAGGGTAACAGCGCGCACGCCGCCCGCCTGCCCGGCCTGGCCCGGATCGCGGCGGATCTCGAAACCGCGGTCGGACCGGTGGATATCGTATTCGGTCACAACGATTTACTGCCGGCTAATTTTATCGACGATGGCGCTAAAATCTGGCTCATCGATTTCGACTACGCCGGCTTTAACAGCCCGCTGTTCGACCTGTCGAACCTGGCGTCGAACAACGAGCTCGACGCGACGCAGGAGCACGCGATGCTGCAGCAGTATTTCGGCGCCGCCCCCGGGCAGTCGCTGCTCGCCAGCTACCATGCGATGAAGTGCGCATCGTTGCTGCGCGAAACCATGTGGTCGATGGTGTCGGAGCTTTACTCCCGCGTCGATATGGATTTCGCCGACTACACGCAAAAAAACCTGGCGCGCTTCGAAGCGGTTTATGCCGAGTTTAAAAACAACTACCCTTAATGCATTTCCCCTGGAGTTCTCTATGAAACTCGACATCGACTTTGTCAGATCGCAGTTCGGCCAGCTGGCCGATGACCCTGAATTCGTGTTCGCATCCAATGCCGGCGGCAGCTATGTCTGCAACCAGGCCAACCAGGTGCTGGAGCACTACAATCATCACACCCGGGTACAGCCCTACTCGCGCTACCCGTCTTCGGCCGAGGCCGGCAGGGCCATGGACCGCGCAAAGCAGGGCTGGGCCGCCGCGCTCAACATCGACCCCGGCGAGCTCACCATCGGGCCGTCGACCTCGATGAATACCTACGTTATGGCGCAGGCGATCGGTGATTTGTGGATGCCCGGCGACGAAATCATCGTCACCAACCAGGATCATGAGGCCAATAGCGGCGTCTGGCGACGCAAGGCGCTCGAAAAAGGCGTGACCATTCGCCAGTGGGAAGTCGAGTCGGAGAGCGGACTGCTCGATATCGAGTCATTGTTCCCGCTGCTGCGCGACAATACCCGCTGGGTATTCTTCACGCATTGCTCGAACATCATCGGCACCGCCAACCCGGTCACCGAAATCGTCAAAACCATCAAGTCCGGCAGCAACGCCCGGGTTTTTGTCGATGCCGTTGCCTACGCGCCACACCATATTTCCGATATGAAAGCGCTCGGGGTAGACGGTTACGCGTTCAGCCTCTACAAGGTGTTCGGTCCGCACCAGGGCCTGATGTATATCAACCGCGACATTCATGGTGACATGACCTCGCAGGCGCATTATTTCAACAGCGGCAACCCGGCCAAGGATTTCAATCCCGCGGGGCCACAGCACGCGCAGGTTGCGGGTTGTGCCGGGGTGCTGGATTACTTCGACGAACTGCACCAGCATCATTTCGGCGCCAGCGACAAAAGCAGCAACGCGCGCCTCGATGAAATCCATCAGCTGGTACTGCAACACGAGAACGAACTGGCGGCGCCAATCCTCGATTTTATCGAGCATCGCGCCGATCTGCGGCTGCTGGGTAAAACTCACACCCGTGACAACGACCGCGCGCCGACGATCGCGTTCAAACCGCTCAAGCAAAGCGCCGCGGAGCTGACGGTCAAGCTACAGGATGCGGGTATCGGTACCGAGCACGGCAACTTTTACGCGCACCGGCTGATCTCCGACCTCGGCATCGATCCGGAAGACGGCGTGATACGCCTGTCGCTGGTGCACTACGGCAACCAGGACGAAGTCGAGCGCATACTGCGCGCGCTGGACTCGGCGCTTTGATATGTCGGTGCAGCAGACCTTGCCGACCCGCGGCAGCCTGCGGTTATGCCGGCTGGCCGCGCTGCTGACCGGTTTCGGCTGGCTGCTGAGCGCTGTCGCGCAAACCCCGCCCTCCGACTTCGAGCTAACCAGTTACACGGGACTGTTTCGCGCCGTGGTGCTGCAGAATGATGAGGCTCTCGCGCAGGCACTGGAGTCGACGACGAATATCGATCAGCGCGACGGCAACGGCCGCAGCGCGCTACATGTCGCTGCTTATCGTGGAAACCATGCTGCAATGCGCAAGCTGGTCGCCGCCGGCGCCGATGCGAATGCACTCGAGAACGATTATTACGACATCCTGACCATCGCCGCGGTCGCCAACGATCTCGAAACGCTGCGCCTGGCGCTGCAGCTGGGTTGTAAACCCGGCAACGTAACTAGCCGTTACCAGGGAACCGCGCTGATCGCCGCGGCCCATCTCGGGCACGTAGAGATCGTGCAAGCCCTGATCGATGCGGGCGCACCGCTCGACCACGTCAACAATCTGAACTGGACCGCGTTAATCGAATCGATCGTGCTGGGCGATGGCGGAGCCCGGCACACGGCGACGCTGAAAGCCCTGGTCGAAGCCGGCGCCGACGTTAACCTGCCGGATGGGCGCGGCTCGACGCCCCTGCAACTGGCGCGCAACTACGGCTACCGCGACATGGTTCGAATTCTGCAAGCCGCGGGCGCGAATTAAGCGCCAGCACGGGGCCTGTTAACCCGGCGAAGAAGCGGCCGCCTGGATTCTGCTGCGGCGCGCCGCCATGGCTTCGCGGTGCGCAAGGTAGCTGACCGCGCCGACGATCATCAAACCACCGCCGATGACCCAGTTGTCCGGAACCTCGTCGAACAGCCAATAACCAAACAGGATCGCCCACACCAGCTGCAGGAACGATAACGGCTGTGTCACCGTCAGCGGGGCATACGAGATCGCGCGCGTAATCGCGTAGTGGCCG
>CAMYON010000105.1 GCA_947260025.1 uncultured Gammaproteobacteria bacterium | reverse complement strand
TCCTGAACCGCGTTGTCGCCGGTGTAAAGCCAGCCGTCTCGGATAGTCTCGGCGCTGGCCTCGGGATTCTTGAAATAACCCGCCATGAGGGTTCTGCCCGGCACGCCCCGGACGATGATCTCACCCTCCTCCCCTGGCACCACCGCTTTGCCTGCCTCATCCACCAGCGCGATCCCGTAATCTCCGCTCGGTTTGCCGACGGTCCAGTTGCGCCGCTCATCGTGCAACGGGTTCATCAGCGGCGGCCCCATGGTTTCGGTCATGCCCCAGATCTGGCACAGCGGCGCGCCGAAGCGCTGCTGCCACTGCTCGAGCTGCTGCGGGGTCAGGCTCTGCGCAAAGATCACGATCCTGAGCCGGTTGTCGCGATGCGACGGATTCGGCGGTTGCGCCAGGATCATGCGCATCGGCGCGGCAAACAGGCTCGCCACGCTGCAGCCATATTCGCGGCACTTGTCGAAGTAGCGGCTGGCGGAGAAACGGTCCATCAGCGCGACGCTGGCGCCCCGCAGCAGCGCGCTCATGGTCGAGTAATATTGCGCATTGCCGTGAAACAGCGGCAACACCACGAACTGGCGGTCATTCTCGGTCAATTCGATCGCATCGGCCACGGTCTGCCCCGCGGCCAGGTAGTTGGCATGCGTCACCATGACTCCTTTCGGCTTCGACGTGGTGCCCGAGGTGTACATGATCGCGGCCAGGTCGGTGTCGTTGGCCGGGCATGCCCAGGGTGATTCGGGATACGTAAAAAGGACGGCTTCGAAAGATTCCGCCCGCGGTGCATCGGTGTACGGATCGCAGACAATGACTTTCTCGAGTCCGTCGAGCTGCTGCCGGCATTGCTCCAGGGTCGCCAGGTGCTCAGCAGTGGTGAACGCGATTTTCGAATCCGAGTGTCCCAGCAGATAAGTCAGCTCGTCGGCCGAGGCCAGTACGTTGGTCGGCATCATAACGGCGCCGAGTCGCGCGCCGGCGAACCACAGCAGGATAAACGCCGGGCAGTTGGGCAGGTGCAGGTTGAATATGTCCCCGGGTTTCAGCCCCTGCGCATCGAGATAGTGGCAGGCGCGGTTGACCATCGCATCGAGTTCGCGGTAAGTCAGGCGCAGCCGAAAACCGTCCTGCTCCGCGTCCGCCGGCGGCTGGCGCTCGAACAACAGGAAGTCGCGGTCGCCGTGGCGGGCTGCGCCGTCGCTGATTAAATCCGAGAGATTCATGACTCCGCCGCAATGCCTCGTAATCCGGGAATCATTATCGAGACGGCTCCGACGGTCAAGGCTCAGGGTTGGGACGGGTCCACAAGAACAGCCCGATGCAGACGAAAAACAGGCTCATGCCGAGTACCAGACCCCAGTGATAGTCGCGCCACACCAGGAAGGACCAGCTCGCGATCATCATCGCCGTGGCCAGCCACTTGGCGCCGAGCGGAACGGCACCCTGCTGCTGCCAGTCGTCGAGCAGCCGCGCGAACTGCGGCTGTTGGTAAATCCAGTCGTGCACTCGCTGCGAGCCCTTCGGCGCTGCCCACACCGCCACCAGCAAAAAAGGCGTCGTTGGCAGCAACGGCAGGAACACGCCGACTATACCGAGGGCGGTGGAGGTATAGGCGAGCAACAGGTATCCCAGCCGGGCGTGTTTGCCGGGCATCGGGTGATCGTGGGCTGGATGTTCCGTGTCGTTGCTCATATGGTCAGCATCCGCGTACACAATACCCACCTATGGACGATTTTCCCAGTGTTGGGCTGGTGTGGGAAGCTGGATAATGAGCCCAGGACTGTAAGATTCCCGCTTACGCGGGAATGACCTAGGCTGGCGTCATCCCGGCCCCGAGCCGGGATCTTCTCTCGATGCTGTGCTTCGAGATTCCCGCTTACGGGGTGGAAATCCGATGTCGGACGTCTAGTGGCGGGTAGCGGAATCCGGAATATCGAACTCGCCCTCGATCAGGCCGATGAACTTGTCGCAGCGGTCCTCGGCATCGACGGTTTCGAGTAGCATCTGCTTTTCGCCGGAATCGAACGGCAGCGCCATCGTCAGGCTATCCACCAGGCGCATGACGGACAGGCGTTGGAGCATCTCCATATCGGTCTCGAATCCCTTGACCTCGAAGTAGCCGCGCAAGGTTTCCATCAGTTGTGCATGCCTGTCCTTGAACTGCCCGCCCTGATCGGCATAATCCCCACTGAAACGCGACCAGTCCGGCACGATCATGCGGTAACCGCGGGTGGTGCTCAGTTCTTCTACCAGGTCGAAACGGCAAACCCCGGTCAGCACCATCTCGATCCGGCAGTCGGCGGTTTCACGATACTGCGTGATGCGACCGGCGCAACCGGTACTGAAAACCTCGGTTTCACTATCGGCGGCCGGGTTGGGCTGAATCATGCCGATCATGCGATGGCTGCCGAGCGCATCGTTGATCATGTTCAGGTAACGTGGCTCGAAGATATTGAGCGGCAGTTCGGCTCCGGGCAGAACCACGGCACCAGGCAGCGGAAAAATGGGCAGCGTTTCCGGCAACGATGCGAACGGCGTGATAAAGGGACTGGTGCTCATCTTGTTTCTCCTTACGCTGTGTTATCGACCAGACTCGAAAGTATAGGTTCAATACGCCCATACACGTGACACAGATCATCAAGTTGCAATCAGAAATCCCTCTAATATGGACAGATTTTGCCATTTGGTATATTTTGAAAGGTTCCTATCACTGATTTCAAGGCGAACCCATGTCAAAAGGCGCAGAAAAAGAAAAGCCAAAGAAAATCTCGAATAAGCACTACGAACAAGAATTGGCCAAACTGCAAATCGAGCTGGTCAAATTGCAGGAGTGGGTCAAGGAAAAAGGGCTGAAAGTCGTCTGCATCTTCGAAGGCCGCGACGCGGCCGGCAAGGGCGGCGTCATCAAGCGAATTACCGAGAGTCTGAACCCGCGGATCTGCCGCGTGGTCGCACTCGGCACGCCTACCGAACGTGAAAAGACGCAGTGGTATTTCCAGCGCTACGTGCCGCACCTGCCCGCCGCGGGTGAAATGGTGTTGTTCGATCGCAGCTGGTACAACCGAGCCGGCGTCGAGCGCGTCATGGGTTTTTGTACCGACGCGGAGTACGAGGAATTCATGCGCAGTTGCCCCGAATTCGAACGCATGCTGGTGCGCTCGGGCATCATCCTGATCAAGTACTGGTTCTCGGTTAGCGACGAGGTACAGGAAATCCGTTTCCAGGGCCGTATCAAGGATCCGACCAAGCGCTGGAAACTGAGCCCGATGGACCTCGAATCGCGCAACAAGTGGATCGAGTATTCCAAGGCCAAGGACCAAATGTTCGCCTATACCGACATCAAGCAGGCACCCTGGTACGTGGTCAACGCCGACATCAAGAAACACGCGCGGTTAAACTGTATCAAGCACCTGCTGAGCATGATTCCCTACGAGGACCTGACGCCGGAGCCGATGGCACTCGAACCGCGCACCACCGCGGGCGGCTACATTCGCCCACCGATGCACGACCAGACTTTTGTGCCCGAGCACCATTAACCCTAAACCGATGACACGATAACCATGGCGACAACTCCGAGTATCAAGGACAACCTGAGCGTAGTTTCTGACGAAAAGCCGGCATCAGCCGCAACACCGGTTACCGAACCCGAGCCAACGATCGATTATTCGGACCTGGATAATCCGGAACTTTACCTCAATCGCGAGCTGACCTGGCTCGAGTTCAACCGGCGCGTGCTGCACGAGGCACAGGATGATTCCAATCCGTTGCTCGAACGACTCAAGTTCGTCGGTATCGTGTCTTCGAATCTCGACGAGTTCTTCATGAAACGGATCGGCGGCCTGAAGCAGCAGGTCGGCGCCGGTGTCCTCGATTACAGCGTCGACGGCCGCCTGCCCGCTCAGCAAATCGAGGAATGCTACGTCAAGGTGCGCGAACTCGAAGAAGAGAAGTCGGAACTGGTGCCACGACTGATCGTGCAGCTGGCCGAACACGATATTCATATCACGCCCTACGAGGCGCTCGGGGACGAGGACAAGGAAATCATTCGTAGTTATTATTTCGATAACATCTACCCGCTGGTTACCCCGCAAGGCGTCGATTCGGCGCACCCGTTTCCGTTTATTTCGAACCTGTCGCTGAACCTGCTGGTGACGCTGCGTCACAGCGACAGCGAGGATGAACTTCGTGCGCGCGTCAAGGTGCCCGTCGGTCTCGGCATACCGCGTTTCCTGCAGGTTCCGAATACCCATATTTTCGTGCCGCTCGAAAGCGTGATGGCGAAGAACCTCGACGTGTTGTTCCCCAACATGGAAATCGTCGCCAGCGAGACCTTTTACGTGACGCGCAATGCCAACGCCGCACGCGACGAAGACGAGGCCGACGACCTGCTGGCGATCATCGAATCCGAGGTACGCCATCGCCGTTTCGCTAAAATCGTGCGCGTCGTGGTGCAGCATGACATGGACCAGACCCGCCGCGGCATGCTCGCCGCCGAGCTCGGGCTCGACGAGAGCGATGTCTTCGAAAAGAAGGGGCTACTGGCGACGCGCGACCTGCTCAGCCTGATCAATCTCGAAATCCCGGCACTGCGTGATCCGCCGCACCACCCGGTCGATCATCCCAAGCTCGCGCACATGCCCAACATCTTCCACGCGGTGCGCGATCATGGCTCGATCCTGCTGCATCACCCCTACGAATCGTTTTCGACCTCGGTCGAACGCCTGCTGCGCGAGGCCAGCCGTGACCCGAAGGTGCGTGCAATCAAGATGACGCTGTACCGCACGTCGGGCGATACCAAGGTTATCGATTACCTGGTCGACGCGGCGCAAAACGGCAAGCAGGTCGCGGTCGTGGTGGAATTAAAGGCGCGTTTCGATGAAGCCGCCAATATCCGCTGGTCGAGCCGGCTGGAAGAAGCCGGTATCCACGTAACCTATGGCGTGATGGAACTGAAAACCCACTGCAAGGTGATCCTGGTGGTGCGCAACGACTACAGCGGGCTGCGCCGCTACGTCCATATCGGCACCGGTAACTACCATGCCGGCAACGCGCGGCTGTATACCGACCTCGGGCTGTTGACCATGGATCCCGATATCGGCCGCGATATTACCGAACTGTTCAACTACCTGACGACGGGCTTCACGCCGAAACGCAACTACCGCAAAATCCTGCCGGCGCCCAAGCTGCTGAAACGCGCGCTGCTCGACAAGATCCAGCGTGAAATCGATCATCAGGCCGCGGGCTCCGACGGTCACGTCCAGATCAAGATCAACGCGCTCGAAGACAAGGACATCGTGCGGGCGCTGTACGAGGCCTCGCAAGCCGGGGTCAAGGTCGACCTGATCGTGCGCGACACCTGTCGCCTGCGTCCGGGCATCCCCGGGCTGTCAGAAAACATTCGCGTGTTCAGCGTGGTCGGGCGATTCCTCGAGCACAGCCGCATTTACTATTTCGGAAACGCCGGTGAACCGGAGTACTACATCGGCTCCGCCGATGCGATGATGCGAAACCTCGAGCACCGTGTCGAAGTGGTGGCACCGATCGAAGATCCGGAGTTGCAGGCCCCGCTGCGCAATCTCATCGATACCCAGCTGTCGGATGAGTACAGCATCTGGCAAATGCACGGGGATGGATCCTACACCCAGCTCAAGGGCACTAGCGAAACCGGTGAAGGCAGCCAGCAGGCCCTGATACGGGACGCGGAGGACCGTGTGCGCGAGGCCAAGCGGCTCAAGCGACGCAAACCCAAGGGTATCCGCCACCGCAACATCCATTTACGCTCGAGCTAAGCCCACGCGGATTTAAATCCGCTTTAGCCGCGAACTACCTCACCCGAGGTATTCTTGGGATAGTCGAAGTACTCGAACGCCGTGTTGTCGCGCGACCAGTCGCGCCATTGCGCGATATCGGTCACCAGCTTGACCAGGCCGCTGGTCGGCACGTTGTCGATACGCACGTCGTAGTCGATCGAGTTGGCGAAATAGGTGATATCCGGGTTGTGAAACACCAGCATCAGCGCGCGCATCCGATCGTCCTGCGCCAGGATCAGGTCCTCGATCGAGAAATTGCCGCCAAAATACAGGTCGGGCTCGACCACGATGTTTTCGGGCGCAAACCCACAGGCTTCGCAAAACAACTTGGCGGTGGTATGCGCCCGCAGCGCGGGGCTCGATAACACCTGGTCGAGCTGTTCGCCGCGCGCGCCGAAGCGTTCTCCCATTGTCGGCGCATCCCGCTGACCACGGTCGTTCAGCGGACGCTGTTTGTCGCTCAGGCTGCCGTCGGCCCAGCTCGATTTTGCGTGACGTAAAAGATATATGGATTTCATGATCAGACTCACCCGGCCTGCGAGCCGACGCGTCGGACGCAGCATCGATTATTGAAGTTGTCTGATACTACCAGATTACCGCCCGGCCGCGCAGGCCTGCGCGACACCTGATCTACTGGTAAATCTGCTGGATATAGATTTGCACCGGGTTGCCATCGAAGATACCGAAGGTGGCGCGCGCAGTCGGATCGTTATCGAACACGCCATCGACATCCCAGTCGAAACGCAGCCACAGGTGGTTGGCTGAATTCAGGTCCGTGGTGGTATCTACATAGCCTTCGTTACCGGATCCAGGCGCCGGATAGGTGTAATTGACATCGCCGGCCGATGCGAAAGGCGTATAAAACACCGTGGGCGTCGATAACCCAAGCGGATTCGCCACCGAAACCAGGTTAGCGTCGGCAATCGAAGTACAGGTATCGTCGATGCTTTTAGTCCAGCCCCCGGTCCAGTACTCGGTAAATACCGGCATCGTCAATGAATTCAGTTCCGAGCCGTGCACATTGTTCATCCTCAATCGACCAAAGCGCAGATTATTCCCAACCGGATCGAGCACATGGGTTGCTGCGACAAAATTCGTCGTGACCTCACCATCGGAGACGGCCTGTATCTCGGGATTGATATCGGCCACGAATGGCGCAACCTGGCTTTCGTCAAACTTGCTGAAAGTCGTCAGTGGCAAATCCGGGCCATAGCGGTAGACGTCCGCGCCGAAGGTATAGTCTACGGTGCCATCGTTATTCGCGGTAAACGTCATCGGCACGCCAGCATAGCTCACCAGTAGCGGGTTGGCATCGGTGCCATTAGTGGTATCGTCCTGACTGGCATCGACGCTGACGCTGCCGGTGCCGAGCTTGACGAAGCCATCCCGATACTGAAGCGTGGTGACACCGAGCGCATTTTGCGCACTGACCGTTATCGTCGGCGCGGTGTCGTAGTTGAAATCCTGGCCGATATAGGTAAACGTGGAACAGGTGTCGCCCAGGATGCCGTCACTAACGATAGCGATGTCGAAAGCGGCAGGAATAAAACGTCCGACGATTATGTCGTCACCGACGATATCGGCGCTGGGCTCACCGAGAAAGTTGTCTGCCATCGATTGCAGCGTGAAACTGCCGACCTCGGTGTACTGCAGATCGGTGACGTTGACGCTGCCCCCGCTAAACTCGGC